>NZ_JBMPIT010000002.1:0-474943 GCF_049341845.1 Curtobacterium guangdongense | reverse complement strand
CAATCACCACCGACCCCACACCGGACTCGGCGGCCAAACCCCATCAGATCGCGTTCACAACCTCACGGGGAACTACACCTAGCGCTCAGCAGGGTGCGTGGCCAGGCCGGCCACGTGCCCTGCGGCGTGCGCGCCGCCGGACGGGAGGCTCAGCGTGGGCTGGCACCGTGCCTCCCGTCCGGCGACCGGTCGCGCCCACCGCACCGCCCGCTGCATCCGAGGCGGCGCGCTACTCGGTGGACTCGGCCTCGGAGAGCTCGCGGCGAGCCCGGTGGTGGCGCGCCTTGAGGCTCACGACGATCGCGGAGGCGACCATCGCGATGCCGGAGCCGATCAGCACGGCGAGCGTGCCCTCGTCGACGATCTCCTCGTTCTTCGCGAACGCCAGCTCGTTCATGAGCAGGGACACCGTGAAGCCGATCCCGCCCAGCACGCCGACCGTCACGATCGACCAGAACGACAGCGACGGACGACCCGGCCCGCGGAAGACCCGTGTCGCGACGGCACCGAACAGGGTGATGCCGACGACCTTGCCGACCGGAAGCGCGAGGACGACGCCCCAGAACGTCGGGGAGAGCTCACTGATGCCGACCGCGGGGATGACGACCGCCGCCGACGCGAACGCGAAGATCGGCAGCACGACGGCGTTCGACCACGGTTCCACCCGGTCGTACACGGTGTGCCCCGGGCGCCGCGGCAGCACGAGCCCGAGCGCCACGCCGGCGATCGTGGCGTGCACGCCCGAGTGGTGGACGAGCCACCAGGTCAGCGCGCCGAGCACGATCATCGCGGCGATGATCCAGCCCTGGCCGACGCGACCCGGGCGCAGCATCCGGCCCAGCAGCCAGAAGAGGACGAGCACGACCACGGCGCCACCGAGTGCGAGGAAGTCGGTGTCGCTCGCGAAGACGACGGCGATGATGACGATCGCGATGAGGTCGTCGAGGACCGCGAGGGCGAGCAGGAACACCCGGAGCGACGACGGCAGGCCGCGGCCGAACATCGCGAGGACGCCGAGCGCGAAGGCGATGTCGGTCGCGGTCGGGATCGGCCAGCCGTGCGTGTACTGCGTGCCGGCCGTCACCGCGAGGTACACCCCGGCGGGCACCAGCACGCCGCCGACCGCCGCGATGGCGGGGACGATCGCGGTCTTCGGGTTCGACAGCTCGCCCGCGACGAGCTCCTGCTTGAGCTCGATCGCGACGAGCAGGAAGAACACGGCGAGGAGCCCGTCGCTGATCCAGTGCGCGACGGTCAGGTCGAGGCCGAGCGCACCCCACGGGGAGTGCAGGTGCAGCACGTGCTCGAGCCCGGGGCCGGCCGGGGTGTTCGCGACGACGAGGCCGAGCACCGCCGCGGTGAGCAGGGCGATGGCGCTGAAACGGGGGGAGCGGACGACAGCAAGCATGGAACTCCGTCAGAGATCGGGAAACGGTCCGTCGACCAGACTTCCCGACACGCCCCGACCATCGTACCGGACGGCCCCCGTGCGAGCATGGCCGACATGAGTGCCATGGAGGACCTCGCAGCCGTCGTCGACCGCCTGCTCGCCCCGGAGGACGGGTGCGTGTGGAACCGCGTGCAGACGCATGCGTCGCTGTCGCGCTACGCGGTGGAGGAGTCGTACGAGCTCGTCGACGCGATCGAGGACGGCGACGCCGACGACCTCCGCGAGGAGCTCGGCGACGTGCTGTACCAGGTGGTGCTGCACGCGGGGATCGCTGCCCGCGACGGAGCCTTCGACCTGCAGGACGTCGCCGCGACCGCCCGCGACAAGATGGTCCGCCGACACCCGCACGTGTTCGGCAACGAGCGTGCGGACACGGTCGAGGACGTCGTCCGGGTCTGGCGCGCTGCGAAGGCCGCCGAGAAGTCGAGCCGGACGAGTGCGTTCGACGGGGTCCCGCGGGCGATGCCGCCGTTGGAGCGTGCGGTGAAGCTGCTGGAGCGCCTGGAGGAACGTGGGGACGCCGCCGCGGTGGTCGCCGCCGTCGTCGCATCGGCCGGGGAGGGCGACGGCAGGACGGACGACCGTGCGGACGGCGTCGACACGGGATGGGGTGTCAGCATGCTGGCGACGGTCGCCGAGGCGCAGCGCGCGGGGGTCGACCCGGTCGCGAGCCTGCGCGCGGCGGTTGCTCGGCTCGACGCAGCGGGACGCGCGACCGACGCTGTCGGGTGAGGACGGGGGACCGTCGTCACGCGGGAGAAGTGCGGGCGTCCTCCTAACCCGAAAAAGGAGGACGCCCGCAGAGCGGGCAGACGGCGCCCCAGGGGTGGTGGCGCCGGCAGGGAAGCCCGCTCGAACCGCGGGGCACACTGCAGCACGTTGCCCACGCGATCGGACCGGTGGGTGGATCAGGCACCCGGTCGGTCCGAGGTTCTGGATAGAGAATATCAGTGGGTCGGGCGGCTCGCAACCCGAGCGTCGCGATCTGACAGGATTGACCCATGGCGACGACCGTGACGGCACCCCGTGGCATGCGTGACTTCCTCCCCGCGGACAAGGCACGTCGCGAGCACGTCCTCGGCGTGATCCGGGGGGTGTACTCCCGCCACGGGTTCGACGAGATCGAGACTCCGGTGGTCGAGGACTCCGCACGCCTGCACTCCGGCCTGGGCGGCGACAACGAGAAGCTGGCGTTCGGTGTGATGCGCCGCGGGCTCTCGGTGGAGGACCTCCGCAGTGCCGAGGCCCCGCTCGACCTCGCCGACCTCGGGCTCCGCTTCGACCTCACGGTGCCGCTCGCCCGCTTCTACGCCTCGCACCGCGCCGAGCTCCCGACGGTGTTCCGCGCCGTGCAGATCGCGCCGGTCTGGCGTGCCGAGCGCCCGCAGAAGGGGCGGTACCGGCAGTTCGTGCAGTGCGACATCGACATCCTCGGCGAACCCGGGCAGCTCGCCGAGATCGAGCTCATCCGGGCGACGACCGCCGCGCTCGACGCACTCGGCGTGACGGGGACCTCGATCCGGATCAACGACCGCCGCATCCTCGTGGCGCTGCTCGCGTCGTGGGGCATCACCGAACCGGCCGCCGCCGACCGTGCCCTGATCACGATCGACAAGCTCGACAAGATCGGCGCTGACGGTGTCGCGCGGGAGCTCGGCGAGGTCCTCGGCGTCGACCTGCCCGACCTCGCCACGACGATCGGCGCGCTCGAGACGGCCGAGTGGGAGAGCGTCCGCGGTGCCGCGTGGCTCGACGAGGACGCGTTCGCCGACCTGATCCGGCTCCGCGAGGCGCTGCCCGACGTCGACCTGCGCTTCGACCCGACACTCGTGCGCGGCATGGGCTACTACACCGGGACCATCTTCGAGGTCGCACACCCGGACTTCGGGTACAGCCTCGGCGGCGGCGGGCGGTACGACGGCATGATCGGGCGCTTCCTCGGGCAGGACGTCCCCGCCGTCGGGTTCTCGCTCGGCTTCGAGCGGCTCGTCGACCTCGTGACCCTGCCGGAAGCGGCCACCTCCGACGCCGTCGTGCTCGTGTACGACAAGGACGTGGACCCGCTCAGGCTCGCCGCGCTCAAGAGCGAGGCGCTCGAGCAGCACCACCGCGTCCGGCTCGAGAAGCGGACCAAGAACACGAAGAACCTGCTCGCCGGTCTGGCGGCGCAGGGCTTCGGGTCGTTCGCCACCGTCGGCGCCGACACGACCTCGCTCGAGGGTGTGGAGTTCCGCCCGCTCGCCTGACTTGTCCACAGTCGTCACCGAGCGCAACGAAACGGTTCACCGCGCCTCGGTAGGATCGACTCCGCAAGCACCACAACCGCAACGTGTAGGGAGTACCCCGTGGCCGTGATCGATGCCGTAGGAGCACGCGAAGTCCTCGATTCCCGAGGCAACCCGACGGTCGAGGTCGAGGTCCTCCTCGACGACGGCGTCGTCTCGCGCGCGCTCGTCCCGTCCGGCGCCTCCACCGGCGCCTTCGAAGCGTACGAGCTGCGCGACGGCGACAAGGCCCGCTACGGCGGCAAGGGCGTCCTGAAGGCCGTCGAGGCCGTCCTCGACGAGATCGGCCCGGCGCTCGAGGGCTTCGACGCCACCGACCAGCGTCTCGTCGACGCCGCGCTCATCGAGCTCGACGGCACCGAGAACAAGTCCCGCCTCGGCGCGAACGCGATCCTCGGCGCCTCGCTCGCCGTCGCCCGCGCCGCCGCCGACTCGGCCGACCTCCCGCTGTTCCGCTACCTCGGCGGCCCGAACGCGCACACGCTGCCCGTTCCGCTGATGAACGTCGTCAACGGTGGCGCGCACGCCGACACCAACGTCGACATCCAGGAGTTCTTCCTGGTGCCCTACGGCGCCGAGAGCTTCTCCGAGGCGCTCCGCTGGGGTGTCGAGACGTACCACGCCCTCAAGGGCGAGCTGAAGAAGCAGGGCCTGGCGACCGGCCTCGGCGACGAGGGCGGCTTCGCGCCGGAGCTCGCGTCGAACCGTGCAGCGCTCGACTTCCTCGTCGCCGCGATCGAGAAGGCCGGCTTCACCCCCGGCAAGGACATCGCGCTCGGCCTCGACGTCGCGTCGACCGAGTTCTTCGCCGACGGCAAGTACAACTTCGAGGGCAAGCAGCTCTCCTCGCAGGAGTTCACGAGTTACTTCTCGGACCTCGTCGCGAACTACCCGCTCGTCACCATCGAGGACCCCCTCGCCGAGGACGACTGGGAAGGCTGGACCCACCTGACCGCCGAGCTCGGCGGCAAGGTGCAGATCGTCGGCGACGACCTCTACGTCACGAACCCGAAGCGTCTGCAGCGGGGCATCGACGAGAAGGCCGGCAACTCGATCCTCGTCAAGGTGAACCAGATCGGCACGCTGACCGAGACCCTCGACGCCGTCTCGCTCGCGCAGCGCCACGGCATGACGGCGATCCTGTCGCACCGTTCCGGCGAGACCGAGGACACCACCATCGCGGACATCTCCGTGGCGGTCGACGGTGGCCAGATCAAGACCGGCGCCCCGGCTCGTTCGGACCGCGTCGCGAAGTACAACCAGCTCCTCCGCATCGAGGAAGAGCTCGGCGACGCCGCGGTCTACGCGGGCCGCACCGCGTTCCCGCGCGCCGCAGCGCTCTGACCAGCGCTCCCCACGAGACGCCGTCCTCCTGCCGGAGGGCGGCGTCTCGTCGTCGTCGTGGGCCGGAGGGCGGCGTCTCGTCGTCGTGGGCCGGACGGACGGGGTGAGCCGAGCCTCCAGGCTGGGAGGCCACCGGATGGCCGCGTGCCGAACGGACGGACCAGCCACGTCGGGTTATCGTCGTGTCGTGCCCAGCGAGAAGCCCCGCGTCCGCCGCGTCCCCGTGGCGATGCCCGACGGCGCGCGAGCGGAGCAGCCCTGGTACCGCTCGATCCGGTTCTCCGGCTTCAGCCTGCTCATGCTCGCGATCATCGTGCTCTTCGTCGTGGTGCTCGCGCCGTCGCTCCGCACGCTCATCCAGCAGCAGGAGCAGATCTCGCAGAAGCAGCACGAGGTCGCCGCGCAGAAGTCCGACGTCGCGCAGAAGAAGAAGGACGTCGCGCGCTGGGACGACCCCGCCTACATCGAGGCGCAGGCCCGCGACCGCCTGCTCTACGTCTACCCGGGGGAGCAGAGCTTCCTGGTGATGGGGGAGGGCACGACCTCCGCCGACGGCAAGCCGACGACCGACTCCGGCGCGCCGGTGAGCTCGACGGTGCAGACCCCGAAGGTGGACTGGGTGCAGGCGATGCTGTCGTCGGTGCTGAAGTCCGGGCTGTCCGACGAGACGACGCAGGAACTCGTCGCACCCGACGTGTCCGGCAGCGGCAACTCCGGCAACTGACGTCACGTCGGTGCGAGGCCGTCCGGAACTCCGGTAGCCTCTTGTACCCGTGACGACCCCTCCGTTCGACCCGCCGTCCGAGCACGACGTCCAGGTGGTCTCGGCCCAGCTCGGCCGCCCCGCCCGTGACGTCGTCGGCATCGCGGCGCGCTGCGTCTGCGGCAACCCGACGGTCGTCGCCACGAAGCCGCGCCTGTCGAACGGCACCCCGTTCCCCACGCTCTACTACCTGTGCCACCCGGCGGCCACCGCTGCCGTCAGCACACTCGAGGCGAACGGCGTGATGCCGGAACTCGCCTCACTGCTCGAGGACCCCGAGACGGCCGAGCGCTACCGCGCTGCCCACGAGGCGTACCTCGCTGACCGCGAATCCATCGAGCACGTCGACGAGATCGACGGCATCAGCGCCGGCGGTATGCCCGTCCGCGTGAAGTGCCTGCACGCCCTCGTCGGTCACACACTCGCTGCCGGCCCCGGCGTGAACCCCATCGGCGACCTCGCGCTCGAGCGCGCGAGCTGGTCGCCCGACCGGTGCGAATGCCGGGCGTATGATGAGGGTGCAGACGCCGGAGTCGGGGCGGGTGGTGGCGAATTCTGACCAGCCGCCCGGCAACCACCCCCACTCCAAGGAGATCATCCCCCGTGCCCAAGATCCTCGTCGTCGGCGGCGGTTACGCCGGCTTCTACACCGCATGGAAGCTCGAGAAGCACCTTCGCCAGGGCGAAGCCGAGGTCGTCATGGTGGACCCGCTGCCGTACATGACGTACCAGCCGTTCCTGCCGGAGGTCGCCGCCGGTTCCATCGAACCGCGTCACGCCGTCGTCTCGCACCGTCGTCACCTCAAGAAGACCCGCGTCGTCACGGCGAAGGTCACCAAGGTGGACCACGCCTCGAAGACCGCGACGATCACGCCGGCGATCGGCGAGCCGTGGGAAGAGTCCTACGACCAGATCGTCATGACGGCCGGTGCCGTCTCCCGCACCTTCCCGATCCCGGGCGTCGCCGACGAGGCCATCGGCCTGAAGACCATCGAGGAAGCCGCGGCGATCCGCGACAAGATCCTCACGAACTTCGCCAAGGCGTCGAACCTCCCGGCCGGTCCCGAGCGCGACCGCCTGCTCACGGTCGTCGTCGTCGGCGGTGGCTTCGCCGGCATCGAGGTGTTCGCCGAGCTCCGCTCCTTCGTCACCGACCTGCTGAAGAGCTACCCGCAGCTGTCCTTCGACGACACGCACTTCCACCTGGTGGAGGCGATGGGTCGCATCATGCCCGAGGTGTCCCTCGAGACCTCGCACTGGGTGCTCAAGAACCTCGCCGAGCGCGGTGCGAACGTGCACCTCGAGACGCAGCTCGCGTCGGCCGTGGGTGGCGTGTGCCAGCTCAAGGCGAAGGACGAGTCGATCGAGACCATCGAGTCCGACCTCATCATCTGGACCGCCGGCGTCATGGCGAACCCGATGGTCAAGGGCACCGACTTCCCGCTCGAGCCCCGCGGCCGCATCACCGTGCAGCCCGACCTCCGCGTCGTGAACGAGGACGAGGTCATCGCCGACGCGTGGGCCTGTGGCGACGTCGCAGCCGTCCCGGACCTCACGGGTGCGGGCGTCGGCGGCATGTGCGTCCCGAACGCGCAGCACGCCGTCCGTCAGGCCAAGCAGCTCGCGAAGAACCTGGTCGCGGTGCTCCGCGGCGAGGCGACCGTCGACTACAAGCACGACAACCTCGGCGCCGTCGCGGGCCTCGGTCTCGGCATCGGTGTCTTCCAGTCGGGCAAGTTCGCGATGAAGGGCTTCCTCGCATGGGGCGCGCACCGTGGCTACCACGGCATGGCGATGCCGTCGTGGGAGCGCAAGTGGCGTGTCATCGGCGACTGGGTGGGCGGCTTCTTCCTGGGCCGTGACATCGCGTCGCTCGACGACCGCGAGACCCCGCGTGCCGCGTTCGAGGCATGGGCCTCGCGCCCGAAGCCTGCTGCTGCCGAGGAGCCGAAGGCCGTCGCTCCGTCGCCGGAGGAGGGCACCCCCGCCGGTGCCGCCGGCCCCGCGTACGGCAAGCCGGCCGAGGACGTCTCGAACGAGGCAGCCCCGGTCGACGCCAAGTAGCGGAGCCCGCTCACGAAGTAGCGGACCCCGCTCACGCCGAAGGGCGGTCACCCCACACGGGGTGACCGCCCTTCGTCGGTAGGCTGGATCGCCGCGCCCCCGTGGCCCAACTGGCAGAGGCATGCGACTTAAAATCGCCGAGTTGTGGGTTCGAGTCCCACCGGGGGTACGTCAGTGCAGGCGGTACGCCGTCACCATCGGGCAGGTGAACGGGTCGCGTGCGGCGAGCCCGACGCGGTTCAGGTAGGCGACGACGATCGCGTACGACTTCCCGAGGCTGGCCTCGGTGTACGGGATGTCGTGCTTGGCGCAGTGCGCCTGCACCATCGGCTTGGCCTTGCGCAGGTTCGGGCGCGCCATGCTCGGGAAGAGGTGGTGCTCGGCCTGGTGGTTCAGTCCGCCGAAGAGGTGGTCGGCCCAGATGCCGCCGGTGATGTTGCGCGAGGTGCGCACCTGGCGGGACAGGAAGTCGATGCGGGCGCCCTCGGCGATGATCGGCATGCCCTTGTGGTTCGGGGCGAACGAGCCGCCCATCATCACGCCGAACACGGCGAGCTGCACGCCGAGGAAGGCGGCGGCGACGGGGAACGGCATCAGCGCGAAGACGGCCCAGAGGTAGATGCCGAAGCGGGCGACGAGGAGCGATCCCTCGATGACCCGGTCACGGCCGGTGCCCTTGATGTGCTGACCGGTGACGAGTGCCTTGACGCCGAGGAAGTGCAGGTTCGCGCCCTCCATCGTCAGGAGCGGGAAGAACGCCCAGCCCTGCACGCGGGTGAGTGCACGGAGGAGACCCTTGCGCTCGGCTGCGTCCTCCTCGATGAAGGACACGGTGTCCTGCGCGATGTCGGGGTCCTTGCCGATGGTGTTCGGGTTGCCGTGGTGGCGGTTGTGCTTGTTCATCCACCAGGTGTAGGACAGCCCGACGACGAACGTCCCGACCCAGCGGCCGGCGTGGTCGTTCCACTTGCGTGACGCGAACACCTGACGGTGCGCGGCTTCGTGGGCGAGGAACGCGAACTGGGTGAACAGCGCGCCGAGGATCCCGGCGGGGATGAGCACGAACCACGAACCGTCGAGCAGCGCCACGGCGGTGAAGCACACGGCGACCAGGGCGACGAGGACACCGAACACGGCCCAGTAGAAGCCGACACGGCGTTCCAGGAGTCCGGCGGCACGGACCTCTTCGAGGAGGTCCTTGTAGGTCGACGTCGCGGTTGCTGCTCCGGCGACGCGAGGAGTGGTGGATCGGTACAGGGTCGATGGTGCGGGCATCAGGGCTGCTTCCATCAGGAACAGCCCTTCGGCCGAACTCAGAGTTCCCGCGAATGCGGTTGCATCGAAATCTAGGTGCTGAACCTGGGCACGCACCGTGGAGTGCGCGTAGCGTCCAGCCGAGGTCGTCCCCCGTTCTGTGGCGATTCCGGGCACGGAGGTCCCCGACCGTGAAGCACATCATCTACGGCTTGGCGACGGTCCTCACCACGGACGACGCCGCGTACGCGGTGCTCGAGTACGCGGCGGCCCTCGCGCAGGCGGGTCTGGCCGACACCGTGCACGTCCCGACCGTCGACCGCTGGGGGATGGCCACCACGTCGAGCATCCTGCTGGCGCCCGCGATCGGGCTCCTCGTGCAGTCGGCGCCGGACGACGAGCTGCACCCGGAGACCGAGGGGTTCACGAGCGAGATCCGGTGGCGTACGCGGGCGGTGCAGACCGCGCACTGACCCCGGTGACCGTTAGCATGCTCCGGTGGTGGGATTCGGCAGCGCGCTCGCGAACCTCCGTGGTGTCCTCCGGCAGCCGGAGTCGCACGTCGAGGTGGTCGACGGGGAGACCGTCCCGGTCGGCATGCTGCTCGGCACGCTCGGCACCCTGCTGCTCGACGCCGGCAGCTCCGTCACCGACGTCCGTTCCGCGCTCGAGAAGGCCCGCGACTCCGCCGGCATCGGCCCGGAGCTCGCGGTCGGGGTGCTCCCGGCACTCGTGATCGTCAGCGAGACCGCGACGGGATCGGCGACGATCGTGAACGCCGAGGGCGTCGAGCTGTCGTCCCGGCAGGCAGCGCGCGCGAACCGGCTGGTCCTCGGCCTCGAGAGCGGCTCGATCGCCCTCGCGGAGATCCCGGCGCGGGTCAGGGCGATCCGAGCGGGCACCCGTCCTCCGGCGCCGCTGCCGTGGATCGCGGGCAACGCCCTCACCGCCGCTGGACTCGCGGTCGTGTTCCGCTGTCCGTGGTGGGCGATCCTGGTCACGCTCGGCGTCGGCGCGCTGGTCGGGGTCATCGGTCTCCTGCTCCGCCGCTTCCGCGAGGCGGTCGCCATCATCCCGTTCCTCGCGGCGTTCATGTCGACGGCGGTGGTCGGGCTCGTCGTCGCCCAGACCGGGTTCGGGCACGTCCCGCTCTTCGCCGTGTGCGCTCCGGTCGCGGTGTTCGTCCCCGGGGCGCTCATCACGAACGCCCTGCTCGAACTCACAGCGGCGGACATCGTCACCGGGGCGTCGCGGCTCGTGCAGGGCGTGATCATGCTCGGGTTCATGGCTGCCGGCATCGCCGCCGGCAGCGCGCTCACCGGGCTGCACGTCGACCCGTCGTCCGCGGCCCTCGTCGGCGAGGTCGCCGGGGTCGGGACCGACCGCGGCGGCTGGGAGGCGGTGCCGTCCTACTGGGTGTCGTGGGTCGCGGTGGTCGTCCTGGCGCTCGGTCTCGGCCTGGTCTTCGGCTCCGGCTGGCGTCTCACGTTCGTGTCCGTCGCGGTGATGGTGACCGCCTACGCCGTGCTGAGCGGCACGAGCCCACTGTGGGGCAGCGTCGTCGCGACCGGCGTGACCGCCGCCCTCCTGTTCGTCGCCACACGCCTGCTCGAACGGCTCGTCCCGGTGATCCCGGCGACGGTGTCGTTCTTCCCCGCGTTCCTGCTGCTCGTGCCGGGCACGGTGGGGCTCGTCGCGGTGTCGACCCTCGACCCGGTGGCGCTCGCCACCCCGCTCGCGACGTTCGCGAGCCTGTGCATCGGCACGAAGATCGGCGGGCTGCTCCCCGGCTTGTTCGCCCGCAACGCCCCGGCGCACTGAGCCGAATCGCGCGTAGGAAGCCGAATCGCGCGTAGGAGGCCGGATTTTCCGACCACCTACGCGCGATTCGTCTTCCTACTGCGGGTGCGATGGGAAAGAACGCGACCAGGGCCGGACGGGAGGCTCGTGGCGGGCCCGCCACGAGCCTCCAATCCGCTACGGCGCCAGCAGCAGCCCCGCTGTGTCGTCCTCGGCGGCCGTCGCCTTGGCGAGGTAGTGCACCTTCTTGCCCGTCGCGTTGTAGGGCAGCTCGGTGACGAAGCGGTACTTCCGCGGGCGCTTGTACCGAGCGAGACCCGGGTGCGACCCCGTCCACTGTTCGAGCTCGGCGGCCGCGGCGGCGTCATCTGACGGCAGCCCGCGCTCGGCACGGATGACGTACGCCGTCACGACCTCGCCCCAGCGTTCGTCCGGCACCCCGGTCACGATCGAGTCCGCGACGCCGGGGTGCTCCTGCAGGACCGCCTCCACCTGGACGGGGTGCACGTTCTCGCCGCCGGAGATGATCATGTCGTCCTTGCGCCCGACGATCGTCACCCGCTCGTGCTCGTCCCACGTCGCGAGGTCACCGGGGTAGAACCAGCCGTTCGCGAACTTCTCCGCCTCGAGGCCCGGGTTCCGGTACGAGTACCCGGACTTCACGGTGCGGACGGCGAACTCGCCGATCTCGGTGCCGTCCTTCGCCACGGTGTCGCTCGGCGCCGCGAGCTCGTCGGCGTACACCCGGACGACCGCGACGTCGTCGTCGGTGGAGGCCCTGCCCGTCGAGCCGGCACCGTCGGGGAAGTCCTCCGGACGCAGGAACGTGTTCCAGAACGTCTCCGTCGTGCCGTAGCCGTTGAAGATCCGCGGGGAGAGCAGCTCCTGGTACCGCAGGGCAGCGGCACGGTCGAGCGGCGCCCCCATCGTCACGATGCCGTGCAGGGACGACAGGTCGCGCGGCCGCTTCTCCTGCGCGTTGGCGAGCTGCACGAGGTTCGGCGGCGCCCCGATGAGGAACGTCAGCCGCTCCGATTCGACGAGGTCGAGCACGCGGTCCGCGTCGAAGTGGCGGAGCGTGGTGAGCTCGGCCCCGACGTAGAACACCGGGTTCGGGCCACCCGAGTACAGGCCGCCGCGGTGGAACAAGGGCGACATGTTCAGCGTCTTGTCGAAGGGGCTCAGCGGGAAGTGCATGACCACGTCGTGGGCGCTGAGCACCTCGACGAGGCTCGGCAGCGGGACGGGCTTCGGTCGGCCCGTGGTGCCCGACGTGTACAGCCGCGTCGTCTCGTCGTAGGTGCTCCGCGGCTCGGTCGGCGCGAGCTCGTCCGTCGTCACCGGGTCGGCCGCGAGGAGCTCGGCGAAGGGGGTGTCCTGCCGGAGCGCGTCGCCGACGACCACGACGTGCGCCGGGTCGTGCGAGGCGCTCGACAGCGCGGCCGTGATGTCCGTGGTCCGGTCGGCGTCGTACACGAGCACGACCGGGGCCGAGTCGTCGACGATGAACGCGACCTCGTCCGCGGCGAGCCGGAAGTTCGTCGGCGAGAACACCGCGCCGATGCGGTGGCACGCCAGGTAGAGCATCGCGAACTCGGGGGAGTTGAAGAGCTCGACCATCACGACCGAGCCCTTGCCGGCGCCGTGCCGGAGGAGCCATCCGCCGATGCGGTCGACCGCGTCCCCGAGTTCCGCGTACGTCCACGACCGGTCCGTGTCCGGGTCCCGCAGTGCTGGGCGTCCGGCGAAGCGGTGCGTGTTCCGCGCGAAGCCGTTGGCGTAGGTGTAGCTGCCCTCGAAGACCTCGCGGAACCGGGTCGGGTCGTAGTCGGATCGGGTCTTCGTCATCGTCGCTCCCATGCGCTCGTCGGTGCTCCGACGCACCGTTCGCCAGCGTAATCCGCGCGCGCAGTGCCGGGCGCGCGGCGCGCGCCGGTCGAGTGCGCGGCAACGGCGACCGGTGCGCACCCGGGGTGACCACTGGTGCGCACTCGCCGCCTGCGGGGTGGTGGCGGCGTGCCGGGGTCGGGCGAGCCTCCAGCGCGTCGGCGGGCCGGGCGCGGTCTTCGGAGCCGGACTGGAGGCTCGGTGCGGGTCAGCCGCGGACGTCCGGTTCCAGGACCCGGACCCACAACCACGTGGCGGCCGCGACCGCGGCGCACCCGCAGGCGACGACGCCCATGGCGACGGGGGAGACGTGGGTTCCGGCGGAGCCCGAGTAGACGGCGGCGGCCAGTGCGACGCCGACGGCGGCGATCGACGCGTAGCGACCCCGGGAGTGCGCCCACAGTGCGCTTCCGGCAGAGCCGGCGACCGGCAGCAGCGTCACGACGAGCGATCCGAGACCGCCCACGCAGAGGGTGATCGCGAACTCCGAGACGAGCGACGTCCAGAAGCCGGTCCCCGGGGTGAGGCTGTGCAGCAACCACCCGGCCGCGGCGAGGACCAGCAGTGCCGTCGAACGCCACGTCGCGCTCCTGGCGCACGCGGCGACCCCGGCGCCGAGGCGCATCGCGGCGGTGTCGACGTCGAGGCGTCCGGCCGGCACCAGCAGCACGCCGACGACGATCGCCGGGGAGAGGTCCGCGACACGGGTGATGCCGCACGCCACGAGGGCGGCGAGCACGAGCCACGGCGAGATGCGGTACCGGACCGTGTGCCGGTCGGCGCCGGCAGCCCAGCGGGTCGCCAGCACCACCGCGGCCGCGAGCACCGCCGCGCCGAGCAGGACCGCGATCGCGAGGCGGACGTACCGGGCCTCGAGCTCGACACCGACCCCGAGCAGGGTCAGCACGGCGGCGAGCGGGACCGCCACGGCGACGGACGCCCAGCTCGGCAGCGCTTCGTCGCCACGGGTGCGCTCCGCGCGGGGGCGGTTGCGGCCGGTGAACGAGGCGAGGCGGACGGGCATGCGACCGCGGAGGGTGCGTGCGACGAGTCGTGCGGGCCCGGCGACGAGGAGCAGGAACCCGGCCGCGACCGAGGCGGCGACGAGGAGCGTGCGCCACGAGAAGGACGACTGGATCGTGGGGACGGTCCGGTCGAAGCTCGTCGCGATCGACCAGTCGCCGGCCGGGCCGGACCAGTCTTGGCCGCCCGTGCCCGCGCTGCCGCCGCCGGTCCCGGCTCCGCCGCTGTCCGTTCCGCCGCTGCTGCCCGGGGTGTGCCCGGAGGTCCCGCCGGAGCCGTCGGCCGTGCCCGGTCCCGCCGTCCCGGTGGGGGTGCCACCGGTTCCGGCGGACCCACTCGGGGCGCTGCTGGACGGTGCACTCGACCCGGGGGTGCTGGTGGAGCCCGTCCGGACCGTGACGTCGACGGCGGCGGACGACCGCGAGTGGTTCCCCGCGGCGTCGTGCTGCAGCGCGGTGACCCGGTGGCGGCCTGCCGAGAGCGTGGTGCCCTCCGCCGAGCACGCCCAGGAACCGTCCGAACCGACCGTGGCGCCGCACACCGCGACGCGGTCGACGTACGCGGTCAGGGTGGCGCCGGGCTCACCCGCGCCGCGGATCGTCAGCGGCTGGGAGCCGATCCGTGCACCGGTGCGCGGGTCCGTGACGCGCGGGGCGTCCGGCGGGGTGCGGTCGATCGTGATCGACACCGGCTGCGACGCGGCGCTGCGGAGGTCCGAGCGGAACCCGTTCGCGGTGCTGGCCGTCTGGGTGGCCGTCATCGCGACGGTGCCGCTCGGACGCGGCGATGCACCCGTCGCCCAGGACACGATCCAGCGGCCGTCGGGCCCGACGACGGCGGTGCGATCGGCTGCGCCCCCGTTCGTCGTGGTGCCGGAGAGCGACACCGTGACGGTCATGCCGGCGTTCCCGGTGCCGGAGACGGACCCTGCGGTCGGTGCACGCGTGGTGATGCTCGGCGGGACGACCACGTCGGACGCAGGAGCGTCGGCGGTGCGGCGGGAGGGGTCGGTCGTGTCCTGCACGGTGAACACCTGCTGCGGACCGGTCTGGACGGTGCCGTAGCAGGACCACGCGCCGCCGGCGTCGGCCGTCGCGGTGCACACCGAGCGGCTGGACACGGCCGGGTCCATCACGCGGATGCCGTGTCCGGGCGTCGCGGTGCCGTGGAACCGGCCCGTCGCACTCGTGAGGTCGCCGGGGTCGGCGATCGTCGGGTCGACCGGGGGACGGTCGGACGGGGGAGCGGTCGGGGAGCCCGTCGGGGCGGACGACGGCGGGGCCGGACGGGTGTCGGACTGGGTGGGGGCGGTCGTGGCCGTCGGCGCCGCGGTGCTCGTCGTTGCCGCAGGAGTGCTGACGGTCGCTGCTGGCCGCGACGTGGCGGTCGCTGCCGGCCGCGACGTGGTGGTCGCTGCTGCTGCCGTCGGGGCCGCCGCGAGGGCGAGCAAGGCTGCGGCGAGCGTCGCGGTCAGGCCCACCAGCACCGTGCCGCGGGCGGACCTCCGGGGTCGACGAACAGGGCCGTCGCCCCCGACTGCCCTGGTGTCCACGTGGTCCCCGCGCGTGTTCATGCCCCTCCATCCCACGTGATGACGGCTGATCGGTCAATACACCTCGCGGATGATGTCCCCGATCCGAGCCGGTCCCGAACGTGCGGTGTGCGTGCCTGGGGAATCGACCGAGAACCTCGGGCCGCGCTCGGAACCGCCACGGAGCGTCGTTAGAATCATCGATGGCCGTCCGGTGCACCATCGGTCGGCCACACGCGAGCATCCCGACGCGACAAGGAGCACTCCCGCATGGACACCGGACTCATCACGACACTGATCGTCATCGGCGTGGTGGTCGTGGTCCTCGTGGTCGTCGGGATCTACCTCTGGGTCACGTACAACTCGCTCGTCACGCTGAAGGTCCGCGTCGACGAGGCGTGGAGCGACATCTCCGTGCAGCTGAAGCGCCGCGCGGACCTCATCCCCACCATCGTCGACACGGTGAAGGGGTACGCCACGCACGAGAAGTCCGTCTTCGACGACGTGACGAAGGCCCGCTCCGAGACGTTGAGCGCCGGCGACGCGACCCAGGCATCCGCAGCCGAAGGGCACATGCAGAAGGCCCTGAAGAGCGTGTTCGCCGTCGCCGAGGGGTACCCCCAGCTCCAGTCGAGCCAGAACTTCCTGCAGCTGCAGACCGAACTCGTCGACACCGAGGACAAGATCCAGTCGGCCAGGCGGTTCTACAACGGCGGCGTCCGGGAGCTGAACACCAAGATCAAGGTGTTCCCGAACTCGTCCTTCGCGAAGAGCCGCGGCTTCAACGAGGCATCGTTCTTCGAGACGGCCGAGCCCGCGGCGATCGCCGAGCCGCCGCGCGTCCAGTTCTGACGAACCGGCACGGCCTCCGCAGATGTACAGCGCCATCGCGCGCAACAAGCGCAACACCGTCGTCATCGTCTTCGTCTTCCTGCTGATCATCGGCGCCCTCGGGTTCCTCGGTGGGTACCTCGCGGGCAACGTCTCGATCGGTGTGATCGTGCTCGTCGTCGCCATCGGGTACGCCGTGCTGCAGTACTTCACCGCCTCGCGTCAGGCGACCGCCATCGCCGGCGGCATCGAGATCGACCGGAACACCGAACCCCGGCTCTGGCGCACGGTCGAGAACCTCGCGATCGCCACCGGGATGCCGATGCCCCGGGTCTACGTCATCCGCGACCCGTCCCCGAACGCCTTCGCCACCGGCCGTGACCCGGAGCACGCCGTCGTGGCCGCCACCACCGGGCTGCTCGAGATCATGGACGACCAAGAGCTGCAGGGCGTCATGGCCCACGAGCTCGGACACGTCCGGAACTACGACATCCGGGTGTCGACGATGGTCTTCGGGCTGGTCGTCGCGGTCGGCCTCATCGCGGACGTCCTGCTGCGCATCTCCATCTTCAGCGGGCTGGCCGGCGGGCGGAACCGGAACAACGACAACGGTGGCGGCGCGAACCCGATCCTGATCATCGCCGGCATCGTCGCCGTGCTCGTCGCCCCGATCGCGGCGATGGGCGTGCAGGCGGCGGTCTCCCGGCAGCGCGAGTACCTCGCCGACGCGACCGGTGCGCTCACCACCCGGCACCCGGAGGGCCTCGCGCGGGCGCTCGAGAAGCTCGGCGCCCACGGCCGGCCGATGCAGACGCAGAACTCCTCGATGGCGCACCTGTGGATCGCGGACCCGATGAAGCCCGGCCTGATGGACCGGTTGTTCTCGACGCACCCGCCGCTGCCGGATCGGATCGCGCGGCTGCGGGCGAACCAGGACCGCTTCTAGACGGCCGCGTCGGTCACGTCGGCCGCGTCGGCCCCGTCGGGCTCGGGAGCGTCCGCGTCGTCGGGCTCGGGAGCGTCCGCGTCGTCGGCTGCCACGTGCGGCACGAGCGGCACGTTGAGCGCCCCCGCCAGTGCACGGGCGGCGGTCCCGCGATCGGTGACCTCGATGCCGTCGAGCCCCTGCCACGCAGCTGCCCGACGCAGGGTCTCTGCCAGGCGTTCCGGATCGAGCACGGCGCCGTCTTCCTGCCAGGCCGTCCGGACGCGGAGCACCCCGCGCTGCCGGTCGTTCTTCAGGTCGACACGGCCGACGAGCGCGTCGTCCTGCAGCACCGGGAGCACGTAGTAGCCGAACACCCGCTTCGGCGCCGGCGTGTAGATCTCGATCCGGTAGTGGAACCCGTACATCCGCTCGGCACGGCGCCGGAACCAGACGACCGGGTCGAACGGGCTCAGCACCGCACTGGCCGTCATCGTGCGCGGGACCCGGGCATCGGCGTGCATCCAGGCCCGTTCGCGCCATCCCTCGACCCGCACGGGCAGCAGCTCCCCGGCGTCCTGCAGGTCGGCGATGGCCGCAGCGGTGTCGTCCGACCGCAACCGGTAGTAGTCGGCGATGTCCGCACGCGTGCCGACACCGAGCGCACGGGTCGCCCGGCCGACGAGTTCGCGGATCGCGTCGGCGCGCGCCGGTGCCGTCTCGAGGAAGCCGGCCGGCAGCACCTGCGAGGGCAGGGCGTACACGCGCTCGAAGCCCGATCGCCCCGCGCTCACCACGTCGCCCCAGCGGAACATCAGCTCGAGCCCGAGCTTGACGTCGCTCCACCCCCACCACGGTCCGCGGCGCACGTTCGACTCGTGCTCGACGGCACTCGCGGGCATCGGCCCCTCCGCGCGGAGCATCGCGTGCAGCTCGCGACGGACGGACTCGGTCCTGGTGACGTGTTCGACGCGGACCGGGGCGGCGTCCCGCTCGCGCATGGCGTCCATCTTCCAGCGGAACAGCCGGAGGTCGTCCCGCGGGATGAACGCGGCTTCGTGCGCCCAGTACTCCAGGTACGGGCCGCGCTTGGCGACCGTCAGCCGGTCGAGCGCGGTGCGGTCGTAGGCGCCGAGCCGGGCGAACAGTGGCAGGTAGTGGCTGCGGTCGAAGACGTTGACCGAGTCGATCTGCAGCAGCCCCAGACGGGTGATCCCCGCGCTGAGCGACCTGGTCGCGACGGTGTCCACCGGCGGCCGACCGAAGCCCTGCGCGGCGAGTGCGACACGACGGGACTCGGCGGCGGAGAGCGTGGTTCTGACCATGTCCACGACCCTACTGAGCGCCACCGACGTCGACCTGCTGACGGATATGCCGCATCTGGAACCTGTCAGGCGACACACGGATACACTTCCGGGCATGGCATGGGTACGCAAGCAGACTCATCCCGACCCCGTGGTCGAGGACTCGGTACCGACGGGCATGCGCATCGCCGGGGCCTGGTCCTGGCGGGTGCTCGTCGTGGTCGGGGTGATCGCGCTCTTCATCTGGCTGATGACGATCTTCAGCGAGATCCTCATCCCGTTCCTCATCGGTATCGTGATCTCCGCGCTGCTCGTCCCGTTCTCGAACTGGATGCAGCGCCACCACGTCCCGAAGTGGATCGCCGTCATCGTCAGCCTGCTCGCGGGCATCGCCGCGCTCGGCGGCCTGATCTGGCTCGTCGTGGACCAGGTCATCGCGTCCTACCCGTCGCTCCGGGACCGGACGCTCTCGCAGTACGCGAACATCCGCGACTTCGTCCTCAACTCCGGCCTCGGCATCACCCAGAAGGACGTCAACGGCTGGCTCGACGACGCCACGAAGTGGTTGCAGGACAACTCCGGGTCGATCCTCTCCGGCGTCGCGAGCGCCGGATCGAGTGCGACCCACGTGTTCGAGGCGCTGTTCATCATCCTGTTCACGACGATCTTCCTGCTCATCGACGGCAAGAACGTCTGGCGCTGGACCGTGCGGCTCTTCCCGAAGAAGGCGCGCGCAGCGGTCGACGGTGCCGGCGTGGCCGGCTGGATCACGCTGACGAGCTTCATCCGCGTGCAGATCTTCGTCGCGTTCGTCGACGCCGTCGGCATCGGCCTCGGTGCCTGGATCGTCGGGCTGTTCTTCGGCGGCATGCCCCTCGTCATCCCGATCGCCGCGTTCGTGTTCCTCGGGGCGTTCATCCCCGTGGTCGGTGCGATCGTCACCGGGTTCCTGGCGGTCTTCGTCGCGCTGATCTTCAACGGGCCGATCGCCGCGGTCCTCGTGCTCGCGGTCGTCCTGCTCGTGCAGCAGATCGAGGGGCACATCCTCCAGCCGCTGGTGATGGGCAACGCGGTGAAGGTGCACCCGCTCGCGGTCGTCCTCGGCGTCACCGCGGCATCCGGTCTGGCGGGCATCGCCGGAGCGTTCTTCGCGGTCCCCCTGATCGCGACCGTCAACGCGATGGTCACCACCATCGCGAGCGGCCGGTGGCGTCGACTCGACTCGGACCACGTGCTCGAAGCGACCCCGAAACGCGGGCAGCACGGCAACATCCAGCTCCTCCGACGTCGTCGGCACACCACGCAGGACGACGTCCCGGCCCCCGGCAGCGACAAGGAACCCACGGCCACGGACGGCACCGCCAGCACCAACTGACGTCATCGGTTCGCGGGCGGGGCCCCGCACCGACGATGATGGGGGAGTGACCGACACCAGCGCTCCTCCCCAGGCCCCCACGCTCGCCGACATCGAGGCTGCGCGGGAGACCATTGCGGGCGTTGCGCGCGTGACCCCGATGGAGACGTCGCAGTTCCTCGCGGAGCTCCTCGGGTCGCCCGTGCACCTGAAGTGCGAGAACCTGCAGCGCACCGGTGCGTACAAGGTGCGCGGAGCGTACAACCGCCTGTCAGCGCTGACGCCCGAGCAGCGCGCGAAGGGCGTCGTCGCCGCCAGTGCCGGCAACCACGCCCAGGGCGTCGCCCTCGCTGCCCGTGAGCTCGGGATCCCGGCGACGATCTTCACGCCGGTCGGCGTCGCCCTGCCGAAGCTGCAGGCGACCCGGCACTACGGGGCCGAGGTCGTGCTCCGCGGCCACTCCGTGGAAGAGGCGCTGTCGGCCGCCAAGGACTTCGGTGCCCGCACGGGTGCCGTGTTCATCCCGCCGTTCGACCACCCCGACGTCATCGCCGGGCAGGGCACCCTCGGGCTCGAGATCGTCGACCAGGTGCCCGATGTCGACACGGTCGTCGTCCCGATCGGCGGCGGCGGCGTCATCGCCGGCATCGCCATCGCGGTGAAGGGACTCGCCGAGCGTCTCGGCCGCACGATCCGCGTGATCGGCGTGCAGGCGGCCAACGCCGCGTCCTACCCCGACTCGCTCGACGCCGGGGAGCCGGTGACCATCCAGACGACGCCGACCATCGCGGACGGCATCGCCGTCGCCCGACCCGGCGAACTCAACTTCCCGATCATCCGCGACCTCGTCGACGAGATCGTCATGGTGTCCGACGACGACGTCGCCCGTGCGCTGCTCGTGCTCCTCGAGCGCGCGAAGCTCGTCGTCGAGGCCGCAGGCGCGGTCGGCGTGGCGGCGATCATGGCCGGGGCCGTCAAGGACACCGGACGGACCGTCGTGCTCCTGAGCGGCGGGAACATCGACCCGCTCATGATGGAGCGCGTGATCACCCGTGGTCTCGTCGCGGCGTCGCGCTACATCGGCATCCGGATCATGCTGCCGGACCGCCCGGGACAGCTCGCCCGGGTCTCCCAGGTCATCTCCGACGCCGGCGCGAACGTCGTCGAGGTCCTGCACACCCGGCACGGGCAGGGGCTCGTCATCAACGAGGTCGCACTCGACCTGTCGATCGAGGCCCGCGGCCCCGAGCACGCCGAAGAGGTCATCCAACGGCTCCACGAGGCGGGCTTCCGCCCGGAGCAGCTGCTGCACTGAGGCGGACGGGAGGCTCGTGGCGGCGCCGCCACGAGCCTCCCGTCCGGCCAGCGGCGCGGATCGCGCCCCGCAACGAACAACGCGCCCCGTCAGGACGGGGCGCGTCGTTCGTGAGGGGGCGCGAGCCTACGGCTCGTAGCGCTCGACCTTCGTCACCTCGACGGCGATGTCCTTGCCGTTCGGTGCGGTGTACGTCGTGGCGTCGCCGGCGCGGAGACCGACGATCGCGGCACCGACCGGGCTGACCGGGCTGTAGACCGTCAGGTCGGACCCCTCGGCCACGATCTCGCGGCTGCCGACGAGGAACGTCGAGGAGTCGCCCGCGATGGTCGCCGTCACGACGGTGCCCGGCTCGACGGTGCCGTCGAACTCGGCCTCGCGGACGGTCGCCGTCTTCAGCAGGTTCGTCAGCACGCGGATGCGAGCCTCGATCTTGCCCTGCTCGTCCTTCGCCGCGTGGTAGCCGCCGTTCTCCTTGAGGTCGCCCTCTTCGCGCGCGGCCTCGATGCGGCGGGCGATCTCGGCACGGCCTTCGCCGCTCAGCTCCTCGAGCTCCGCCTGGAGGCGGTCGAACGCCTCCTGCGTGAGCCAGGTGGCCTGCGTGTCGTTGCTCATGAAAGTCAATCCCTTCGGCCATGAAAGAACGAGACCGACCGGAGCGGTCGATCTCGTCAGGCGAATCAGGGCAGTCTAGGGAACCCAGCAGGTGTGGATCAAGCCGGTCACGCCGCGTGTCGTGGTGTTCACCTCGGTCGTGATCGACCGCGAGCGCTCCGTGGCGGCCGGGAGCGACACCGTCTTCCAGCCGACGATCGTGTACGACTTGTCGAGCACCTGGACCGCGCACTCGGCCTTCGTGCCCGGATCGACCGACACCTGCGAGTGGACGACGGCCTTGTGCGCCGAGAGGATCTCGTAGCCGACGTCCTCGGTGTCGAGGCCGTGCGAGGTCTGCCCAGGACCCGCCCAGATGACCCAGGCGCCGAACACGACGACGATCGCGGCCGCCGCGGCGATGGCGATCGTCCGGGTGCGACGAGCGCGCCCGGGGGTGCGGCCGTAGCGGTCGTCGAGGGTGGCCGTGGTGGTCGAGCCAGACGTGGTCGGTCCAGACGGGGTCGGGTTCAGCTGTTCGGACAGTTCGGGGCTCCCGGGGTGATTATCCTGATCCCAGGGTAGTTCACGCTCTCCGTGCGCCACCCGCACCCCCGATGCGCGCGCGACGTGCATCCCGATCGCCAGCAGTGAGGAACGTCCGGTGCCCTACCGCCTGATGGCCGTGCACGCCCATCCCGACGACGAGTCGAGCAAGGGAGCGGCCACCTCGGCGAAGTACGTGGCCGACGGTGACCAGGTCCTCGTGGTCTCCTGCACCGGGGGCGAGGCCGGGGACATCCTCAACGACCACCTCGGCGAGCCCGCCACGAGCCACGCGCACCGCGACATGGCCGGCTACCGCCGCGGCGAGATGGCGGCTGCGCAGGCGGCACTCGGCATCGACCACGTCTGGCTCGGCTACCACGACTCGGGGTTGCCCGACGCCGAACAGGGCGAGACCGTGCGACCCGGCACGTTCTCCACCGTCCCGCTCGAGTACAGCACCGAGGCCCTCGTCCGCGTGATCCGTCGGTTCCGCCCGCACGTGCTCGTCACCTACGACGAGAACGGCGGGTACCCGCACCCCGACCACATCCGCACGCACGAGGTCTCCGTGGCCGCCTGGCGCGACGCCGCCGACCCGGCGAAGTACCCGGAGGCCGGGGAACCCTGGTCGATCTCGAAGCTCTACTACGAGCGCACCATGAACCCTCGTCGCTTCACCGCGTTCTACGAGGCCCTCGAGGAGCGCGAGCCGGAGAGCCCGCTCCTCGAGCAGCTCGGCGAGTGGGTGGAGCGGTTCGCCGACCGGCCCGACCTCGCGACGACGCACGTGGACGTGCACGAGTACTTCGACGCCCGCGACGCCGCACTCCGTGCGCACGCCAGCCAGGTGCCGCCGGACAGCCCCTTCTTCTACTGGCCGAACGACCTCCTCGCGACGGTGTGGCCGACCGAGGACTACCAGCTGGTCGAGGCCCGTGTGCCCACCGACCTGCCGGAGTCCGACCTCTTCGCGGGGATCCCACCGGAACAGGACGTCAACGCGTGAGCACCATCGCGGCAGTACTCGCCGCCACCCCGAGCCCCAGCCCGACCTCGGCCGTCCCCGACGTGGACGTCACGCCGGGGGTCGCCGGGTTCATCGCGATCGCGGTCATCGCGGTCCTGACGATCCTGCTCGTGGTGGACATGACCCGCCGCATCCGGCGCACCCGCTACCGCGCCGAGATCCGGGAGCGCCTCGAGGCCGAGGCCCGTGGCGAGGACGTCGGCGACGCCGACGAGCCGGGCCGCACCGACGTCGCGGACGACACCGAACGCGGCTAGCGACCCCGGTCGCCGGCCTGGAGGCTCCTTCCGGGCCCCGCCACGAGCCTCCCGTCCGCCCTCCCGCCTGTCGGGCCGAATCGCGCGTAGGAGGTCAAAACGCGCGTAAAAGGTCGGAATTTTCCGTCACCTACGCGCGATTCGGCTTCCTACTGCACGCGTGATGGGACGGAACGTGCGCGCTGCCGAGCCGTCCGCGGGGTCAGCGGACCGGGTGCAGGGCCACCAGCAGGATGCCGACCCACTGCGCCGCGAACGCGGCGACCGTGAGCGCGTGGAAGACCTCGTGGAACCCGAAGACCGTCGGGGACGGGTTCGGCCGCTTGAAGCCGTAGACCAGCGCGCCGACGACGTACGCGAGCCCGCCGGACAGTACGAGCACCGTCATCGGGACGCTCGCCGCGAAGAGCTGCGGCAGGATCCCGAGCGCGGCCATGCCGAGCGCCAGGTAGAGCGGGACGTAGAGCCAGCGTGGTGCGCCGATCCAGAACACGCGGAAGGTGATGCCGAGGAGCGCGCCGCCCCACATCACCCAGAGCACCACGAGCATGAGCGTGTGCGGCAGGGCGCAGACCGCGACCGGCGTGTACGTGCCGGCGATGAGCAGGAAGATGTTCGTGTGGTCGATCCGCTTCAGGACCTTCTTGACCACCGGCCCCCACGGGAAGCGGTGGTAGGTCGCGGAGACGCCGAACATGATCAGCGACGTGGCCATGAACACGGCGGACCCGGCCTTCGCTGCCGGACTCGCAGCGAGTGACACGAGCACGATGCCCATCGCGATGGCGAACGGGAACGTGCCGAGGTGGATCCAGCCGCGCCAGGCCGGACGTGGCTCGACGGCCGTCACGGCTGCCTGCGATGCGTCCTTCGCCGCCTCGTCCGTCGCCTCCTCCGTGAACGGGACGTGGGGGAGGGTGTCGCCGTCCCGGTCGTGCTGCATCCTCCGACGATATGTCCGGGCAGCACCCGGACGGCTGGGAGTCCGCACCGAGGAGCCGTGCACTACAGTCGTTGCGTGACCGGCAGGCTGGGACGGGAAGGACGCGGGATCCTCTACCGCGCCTACCAGCAGCGCATCCGCAGGCAGATCGACGGGGCACCGACGCCGAAGCACGTCGCGATGATCGTGGACGGGAACCGCCGCTGGGCGAAGCAGCTCGGCCTCGAGACCGCCGCCCACGGACACCGCGCGGGCGCGGCGAAGATCCCCGAGTTCCTGACCTGGTGCGAAGACCTCGGCGTGCAGGTCGTCACGCTCTACCTGCTGTCGGCGGACAACCTCAAGGGGCGCGGCGGCGACGAGCTCCAGGAACTCATCGGCATCATCGCGGCGCTGGCCGATCGCCTGTCGCGGCAGGGCACGTGGCGTGTGCAGCACGTCGGGTCGAACGAAGGGCTGCCCGACGAGCTCGTCGCAGCGCTGTCCGAGGCAGAAACCAGGAGCGCCGGCAACACCGGGCTGCACATCAACCTGGCGGTCGGGTACGGCGGCCGGCGGGAGATCGCCGACGCCATGCGCAGCATCGTCCGCGCCCACGGGGAGGGCGGCGGGACGCTCGACACCCTCGCCGAGGTGCTGACGCCCGAGCTCATCGGCGACCACCTGTACACGCAGGGGCAGCCGGACCCGGACCTGATGATCCGCACCTCGGGCGAACAGCGCCTGTCGGACTTCATGCTGTGGCAGAGCGCGCACAGCGAGTTCTACTTCGTCGAGGCGTTCTACCCGGACCTGCGCGAGGTCGACTTCCTCCGAGCCGTGCGCGACTTCGGGCGGCGGTCGCGGCGGTTCGGCGGCTGAGGCCCGGTTCGGCGGCTGCCCCGGGTCCCAGTACACTCACAGGGTTCTGTTCCTGTGAAAGGTGTCCGCTGTGACCACGATCGACGAGTACGCCGCCGGCTTCGCCGAGGATCCCGGATACCTCGACCACGCGGCCTTCGGGCCCGTGCAGACCGCCGTGCTCGAGGAGCAGCGCGTCCTCGGGACCATCCAGGAACACATGCGCTTCGGGGCGATGGAGACGCTCGACGAGCAGGACGCCCGCGTCCGGGCCGTCGCCGCACGGCTGGTCGGCGTCCGCGCGGACCAGGTCGTCTCGCAGACCGCGACGACGCCCGGGCTGCTGCACACCGCGTTCGGGCTGACCGGTGGCGTGCTCGTCGCCGCGGACGAGTACCCGTCGATGCCACTGGCGCTGGCGAGTGCCGCGTCGGCCACCGGGGGCCGTGTGCGCCCGGTCGTCATCGAGTCCGGCGCGGGGTGGGTGACGCCGTCGCTGGTCGCGGCACGACTCGCCGCAGCCGCCGAGTCCGGGGCCGATGACATCACCGCCGTCGCCGTCTCGCTCGTCGACTGGCGCACCGGGTACCGCGCCGACCTCGCCGGCATCCGCGAGGTCATCGGCGACCGTCTGCTCATCGTCGACGCGATCCAGGGCTTCGGCGTCGTCGACGCCCCGTACGAGGTCGCCGACGTCGTCGCGACCGGTGGTCAGAAGTGGCTGCACGCCGGGTGGGGCACGGGCTTCGTGTCGTTCAGCGACCGTGCGCTCGGCCGCTTGCAGCCGGCACTCTCCGGGCCGCACGGCACGACCGGGTGGCCGGTCGAGGTGCCGTCGGTGCGTCCTGGTGCCGCCGGCTTCACGATGACGCGGATCGACCCCGTCGCACAGGCACGGCTCGCGGTCTCCCTCGAGCGGCTCACCGCGGTCGGGGTGTCCACCGTGCAGGAGCGCGTCGCGGACCGCGTGGAGCGGGTGTTCCAGATCGCGGACGAGTTCGGGCTCGAGGTCGAGTCGAGCCGCGACCCCGCCGAGCGTGCGGGCATCGTCGTGCTCCGGCCCGCCGAGGGGCGACTCACCGCGCTGTCGGCGGCGCTGCACAACCACGGGGTCACGGCGAGCACCCGCCTCGGCACGGTCCGGGTGTCGGTGTTCGCATCGACGACCGACGAGACCCTCGACATGTTCCGGGACGCCTGCATCTCCTACGCCACCTCGTTCTGACGCGCGCTCAGGTGGCGTTCACATGAACGTAACCGAGCAATCCGCGTGTCGCTGGCGTGCTGTCAGAGGGTCGTCGTAGCTTTGCCGCATCGGGCACCGCGCCCGATCGAAGCGGCCACAGATGGTGCTTCGGGACCCGCTCCGTGGCCGTGTCGAGGACAAGGACCGGGTCGCGTGCGGCCCGGGGATGGAGTGGTCGTGACCTCTCAGAACGTCTCCCACGGAACCTCGTCAGTAGCGTCGACCTCGGCTTCCGCCGCGGTGTCGACCGGCACGGACCAGCGCACCTACGTGCTGGACACCTCGGTGCTGTTGAGTGATCCGCGGGCCCTGTTCCGCTTCGACGAGCACGCCGTCGTGCTGCCTGTCGTGGTCGTCAGCGAACTGGAGTCCAAGCGCAACGACCCGGAGATCGGGTACTTCGCCCGGCAGGCCCTCCGGATCCTCGACGAACTCCGCATCGAGCACGAGCGCCTGGACTTCCCGGTCGCGGTCGGCGAAGGCGGGTCGCTCCGCGTCGAGCTGAACCACTCGAACCAGTCCGTCCTGCCGTCCGGCCTCCAGCTCGGTGACAACGACTCCCGGATCCTCGCGGTCGCGTCGAACCTCGCCAACGACGGGCTCGACGTCGTCGTCGTGTCGAAGGACCTCCCGCTGCGCGTCAAGGCCGCCTCGATCGGCCTCGCGGCAGAGGAGTACCGCGCCGAACTCGCCGTCGACTCGGGCTACACGGGCATCGCCGAGCTGCAGATCTCCGGCGAGCAGATGTCCGACCTCTACGAGAAGGAAGAGATCCGGTCGTCGCAGCTCGACGGCGTCCCGGTCAACACCGGCGTCGTCATCCACTCCGAACGGGGATCCGGTCTCGGCCGCGTGCACACCGCCGGTTCGGTGGCCCTCGTCCGCGGCGACCGCGAGGTCTTCGGGCTCCGCGGCCGCTCCGCCGAGCAGCGGCTCGCGATCGACGCGCTCCTCGACCCGGAGATCGGGATCGTCTCGCTCGGCGGCAGCGCCGGCACGGGCAAGTCGGCGCTCGCACTCTGCGCCGGACTCGAAGCCGTGCTCGAACGGCAGCAGCACAAGAAGATCATGGTGTTCCGGCCGCTCTACGCGGTCGGCGGGCAGGAGCTCGGCTTCCTCCCCGGAGACGCGAGCGAGAAGATGAACCCGTGGGCGCAGGCCGTCTACGACACCCTCGGCGCGCTGGTGTCCGACAACGTCCTCGACGAGGTCGTGGAACGCGGCATGCTCGAGGTGCTCCCGCTGACCCACATCCGCGGGCGCTCCCTGCACGACGCGTTCGTCATCGTCGACGAGGCCCAGTCACTCGAACGGAACGTCCTGCTGACGATGCTCTCCCGCATCGGGCAGAACTCCCGCGTCGTGCTCACCCACGACGTCGCGCAGCGCGACAACCTGCGGGTCGGTCGGCACGACGGTGTCGCGTCGGTGATCGAGCGGCTCAAGGGGCACCCGCTGTTCGCGCACGTCACGCTGACGCGTTCCGAGCGCTCCGCGATCGCGGCGCTGGTGACCGAGATGCTGGACTCGCCCGACCTGGTCTAGGCGCGCAGGACGCGACCGCAGACGGACGGGAGGCCCGGTGCCAGCTGGCACCGGGCCTCCCGTCCGTCGCGTGGTGCGTCAGTTCGGGTGGGTCATCGACAGGACGTCGAGCGCCTCGTCCAGCTGCGCCTCGGTGACCTCGCCGCGCTCGACGAAGCCGAGCGCGACCACGGCTTCGCGGACGGTGATGCCCTCGGCGACCGCGTGCTTGGCGACCTTCGCGGCGGCCTCGTACCCGATGACGCGGTTCAGCGGCGTCACGATCGACGGCGAGGACTCCGCGAAGGCGCGCGCACGCTCGAGGTTCGCCTGCAGCCCGTCGACGGTCTTGTCGGCGAGGACCCGCGAGCTGTTCGCCAGCAGACGGATCGACTCGAGCAGCGCGGTCCCCATCACCGGGATCGCCACGTTGAGCTCGAAGGCACCGGACGCGCCGGCCCACGCGACGGTGGCGTCGTTGCCGATCACCCGTGCCGCGACCATGAGCGTCGCCTCGGGGATGACCGGGTTGACCTTGCCCGGCATGATCGACGACCCCGGCTGCAGGTCCGGGATGTGCAGCTCGCCGAGCCCGGTGTTCGGGCCGGAGCCCATCCAGCGCAGGTCGTTGTTGATCTTCGTCAGGCTGACCGCGAGCACCTTGAGGGCGCCGGACGCCTCGACGAGTGCGTCGCGGGCGCCCTGGGCCTCGAAGTGGTCGAGCGCCTCCGTGATCGGGAGTCCGGTGTCCTCGGCGAGCTGGGCGATGACCTGCTGCGGGAAGCCCTTCGGCGTGTTGATGCCGGTGCCGACCGCGGTGCCGCCGAGCGGGACCTCGGCGACGCGGGGGAGCGTGGCGTTCACCCGCTCGATGCCGAGGCGGATCTGCCTGGCGTAGCCGCCGAACTCCTGCCCGAGGGTGACCGGGGTGGCGTCCATCAGGTGGGTGCGACCGGACTTCACGGCGTCGGCCCACAGCGTGGCCTTCGCTTCGAGGGAGTCGGCGAGGTGTTCGAGGGAGGGGACGAGCGACCGGATGAGGGCGTCCGTCACGGCGACGTGCACCGAGGTCGGGAAGACGTCGTTGGACGACTGGGAGGCGTTGACGTGGTCGTTCGGGTGCACGGCCGTGCCGCTCCGGGACGCCAGGGTCGCCAGGACCTCGTTCATGTTCATGTTCGAGGAGGTGCCGCTGCCGGTCTGGTAGACGTCGACCGGGAACTGGTCGTGGTGCTCACCAGCGATGATGACGTCCGCGGCACCGACGATCGCGTCGGCAACGGCCCCGTCGACGATGCCGAGCTGCCCGTTGACGATCGCTGCAGCACGCTTGATGCGCGCGAGGGCGACGATCTGCGCCGACTCGAGCCCGGTGCCCGAGATCGGGAAGTTCTCCACCGCACGCTGCGTCTGGGCGCGGTAGAGCGCCGAGACGGGCACACGGACCTCGCCCATGGTGTCGTGCTCGATCCGGAAACCGTCGTCGGTGGACGACTCGGTGCTGGTCGAGGCGGTGGGTGTCGTCGCGGTGGTGTCGGTCACGTCGTCGTGGTCCTTCCTGGTGGTGCTGCCGGTCGCGGTCGCGCCCGGGGTGTCGTTCGGGCCGCGGTGGATCGCCGTGGCTCGTGTGCCGTGCCGGTCCCCGTCGGACCGGCGGCCCGTCGTCAGGCCTGGCCGACGACGGTGTCGATGCTGACCTCGCCCGTGGTCAGGTCGTAGGTCGCGCCGACGACCGCCAATCTACCCTCGGCGATGGCGTCGGACACGGCGCCGGAGCGCTCGAGGATCGCGCCGAGCGTGAACTCGAGGTGTGCCGCGCCGATGGCTTCCTGCGGCAGGTCGGCGTCAGTCGCCCTGACCCGCTCGACACTCGGCGAGATCGCGTCCACGAGCGCCTGCAGGTGTGGCGCCGGGACGGGTTCGCCCGATCGTGCCGCCGCGACCGCACCGCACTTGGTGTGGCGCAGGACGACGACCAGCGGGGTCCCGAGCGCCACGACGGCGAACTCGATCGAGCCGAGCACGACGTCGTCGACGATCTGCCCGGCGTTGCGGATCGCGAACACGTCGCCGATGCCCGCGTCGAAGACGTGCTCGAACGGCACGCGGGAGTCCGAGCACCCGAGGACGGTCGCGAACGGCGCCTGCGACCCGGCGAGCTCGTTGCGGCGGTCGGGGTCGATGCGGCCGGTACGGCGCTTGTCGGCCGCGAACCGGGCGTTGCCCTCGACGAGGAGTCGGAGGGCGTCGGCGGGGGTGGACGCTGCGCGGTCGGTCATGGGTTCGGCTCCTCGGTGCTGCTTCGGGTGACGGGTTCGGCCTGGATCAGTCGCTGCGGGGTCTGACTGGGTCAGTCGCTCAGCTGCTTCGCGACGCCGGCGGCGATCTTCCGGAACGAGGCGTCGTCGGCGGTGCCGGCCAGGACGACGGTGTTCCGGCCGAAGCTCGCGACGAGGGCGTACGCCTGGTTGCCGGCGTCCTTGCCCTCCGCGCGGCGGTCGTACACGGTCCACTTCGTCCCGCCGATGGACCGGGAACCCGTCGCTGCGTGCTGGTCCAGCTGGTTCGCCACCCAGGTCGGGTTGGCGTCGATGCCCTGCTGCAGGCCGACGTACTGCTTGTCCGGGGTCAGGAAGCCCACGGTCCAGACGTCCACGCCGTCGGCGGCCTCGTCCTTGTAGTCGGCGCGGTTCGCGCTGTACGAGTCGGGGAGCTCCGGCGCGGCGAGCGTGACGCCGGGGACGTCCGCCTGGGATGCGACCTGCTGGTAGTCGACGCTGCGGTCCACGGCGCCGTCCGGGCGGGCCACGACCGCGACCAGGAACACCACGATGCCGAGCGACGCGATGAGCGCGAGCACGAGGTTGAAGGCCGTCTGGTGCTGGCGGCGTGCACGGCGCGCGGAGTCCTTGCGCGCCCAGGTCTCCTCAGCCGTCTCGGGGCGGCCGAGCTCGGCGACGACCGGGCGGCCGGTCTCCGGATCGGTCACCGGGAGGCCTCGGCAGCGTCACCGTCGCTGGCCGCGCGGGCGGCGTCGAGACGCGCACGGGCGCCGACGAGCCACTCCTCGCAACGTGCCGCGAGGGCTTCGCCGCGCTCCCAGAGGGACAGCGAGCGCTCGAGCGTCGCAGAGCCCTGCTCGAGCTCGTTGACGACGCGGACGAGTTCGTCGCGCGCGGCCTCGTAGCTCAGGGACCGGACGTCTGTCGGCCCGCTCTGGGCGGTCTCGGGCTGTTCCTCGGATGACACGCCTCGATCCTACCGAGGGTCCACCGACGCGCTCGTCGGAACGCTGCGCCTGTGGAGAACGCCGCGCCTGTGGAGGAGGCGGCGCCGGTGGAGCATGCTCAGCCCTCGCCGTCGGGCCCCGGCCCCTCGGGTTCGAGCGTGCCCGTCGCCGTGCCGGCACCGAGCGTCACGCGGACGTCCGTGCTGCCGGCGAGGTCCGCAGCGGCCCGGACGACGCCGCCATCGGTCGTCTGGACGATCGCGTACCCGCGCCGGAGCGTGTCCCGGGGCGAGAGCGCTCGGAGGCGTCCGGTCAGGTGCCCGACGTCCGAGTGGGAGCGCTCGATGCGACGGTCGAGGAGCTCGCGCGCCCGGGAGAGATCTCGTGCCACTTCCTCGGCACGGGTGTCGACGAGCCACGCGGTGGAGGCGAGTGCCGGACGGGAGCGCAGCGCGGCGATGCGGTCCGCCTCGACGGACAGCGTGTGCGAGAGCCGGAGTCCCAGCCGGGCCCGCGCCTGCCGCACGTTCGCCAGTTCCTCGGCGACGTCGGGCACGACCCGCTTCGCGGCATCGGTCGGGGTCGAGGCGCGCAGGTCGGCGACCTCGTCCAGGATCGGTCGGTCGGCTTCGTGGCCGATCGCCGAGACGATCGGGGTCGTCGCGGCCGCCGCTGCGCGGACCAGCCCCTCGTCGCTGAAGCCGAGCAGGTTCTGGAAGTCGCCACCACCGCGGGCCACGATGATGACGTCGACCTCGGGGTCGGCGTCGAGTTCCTGGATGGCCGCCGTCACCTCGGTCACGGCACGCTCGCCCTGCACTGCTGCGTGGATCGTGCGGAACTCCACCTGCGGCCACCGGAGCTGCGCGTTGCGCTTGACGTCCTTCTCAGCGTCGGAGTCCTTGCCGGTGACGAGTCCGATGCGGTGCGGCAGGAACGGCAGACGCTTCTTGCGTGAGACGTCGAAGAGGCCCTCCTCGGCCAGGGTCCGGCGCAGCCGTTCGAGCCGCTCGAGCAGGTCCCCGAGCCCGACGTGCTTCATCTCGACGACCTGCATCGTCAGCGAGCCGCCCTTGACCCAGTAGTTCGGCTTGACCGCGGCGACCACCCGGGCGCCCTGTCCGAGGTCGGCAGGCACCCGGGAGCGCACGCTCGACCAGATCGAGAACGACACCGTGGCGTCGACCTCGACGTCCTTGAGCTTGCCGTACACGTTGCCGCCGGCGACGTTCCACTGCGTGATCTCGCCCTCGACCCACGCGGTGCCGAGCCGGTCGATCCAGTCCCGCATCTTCGCGCCGAGCAGCGCGACGGGCCACGGGTTGTCGGCCGTCGGTGGTCCCTGTTCGATCGCCATGCGCTCCTCCTCGTGGTGCCGTCCCATGCTGCCGGACACCGGTGACACCCGCGCCCAGGCCCCGCCGGACACCGGTGACACCCGTGCCCAGGCCCCGTCGGTCCTGCTCACCTATCATCGGGGACGTGACGATCACCAACGGCCACTCGGTCCCACTCGCCCCGCCGCGCATGCCCGCGCCGCGCGGACGGCTGCGGAACGACCCGGTGACCGGCACCAAGAAGGTCCTGCTCGCCGCCCCGCGCGGCTACTGCGCCGGTGTCGACCGCGCGGTCGTCGCCGTCGAGAAGGCACTGGAGCAGTACGGCGAACCCGTCTACGTCCGCAAGCAGATCGTCCACAACGTGCACGTCGTGTCGACGCTCGAGCAGCGCGGCGCCGTCTTCGTGGACGACGTCGACGAGGTCCCCCGTGGATCGCACGTCGTCTTCAGCGCGCACGGGGTGTCCCCCGCGGTCGTGGCCGGTGCCGCGGACCGGGACCTGCACGCCATCGACGCCACGTGCCCGCTCGTCACGAAGGTCCACCGCGAGGCCACCCGGTTCGCCAAGGCCGAGCGCACCATCATCCTGATCGGGCACGCGGGCCACGAAGAGGTCGAAGGCACGATGGGGCACGCGCCGGAGCGCACGATCCTGGTCAACGGGCCGGAGGACGTCGCCGCCCTCACCGTCGACGACCCGGACAACCTGGTCTGGCTGTCGCAGACCACGCTGAGTGTCGACGAGACGATGGAGACCGTCCGTCGCCTGCGCGAGAAGTACCCGACGATCCAGGACCCGCCCTCCGACGACATCTGCTACGCCACCCAGAACCGGCAGGTCGCGATCAAGAAGGTCGCCCCGCAGGCGGACCTGGTGATCGTGGTCGGTTCGGCGAACTCGTCGAACAGCGTCCGCCTGGTCGAGGTCGCACTCGAGCACGGCGCCCGCGCGGCGCACCGCGTCGACTACGCCGAGGAGATCCGGCAGGAGTGGCTCGACGGCGTCCGCACGGTGGGCGTCACGAGTGGGGCGTCCGTCCCCGAGGAGCTCGTCCACGAGGTCCTCGAGCAGCTCGCCGATGCCGGCTACGGATCGGTCGAAGAGGTCGTCACCGCGCACGAGGACCTGATGTTCTCCCTCCCGAAGGAACTCCGCACCGACGCGTCTGGAAACCCGACGCGCGCCCTCGGCGGTCGTACCCGATGAGCGCGGGGGACTGGTCGTCCGTGCCGTCGCGTGGACACGGCGACGGACAGGAGGCCCGGCTCGACCCGCCGACGTCGGCCGCCGGTACCGCGGACGGTCGCGTCCACGGCCGTCCGGCACCGCAGTACGGCGAGTACGCCCCGGACGGCTGGGTCAACCCGGTGTTCGTCGAACAGGAACGCGCCGAGCGTGAGCGCCAGGCGCACGAGGCTGCCGTCGCCGCGCGCGAGTCCGCCGCGGCCGGCACCGGGCCCGGAGCACGGCAGACGTCCACGGCGTCGCGCCCGTCGGCGGGCGCGCCGTCGGGCGCAGCTGTCCCGACGTCGCGGTTCGGGGCGTCACCCGGCGACTTCCTGCTCACCGTCATGCTGCTGGCGTTCGGGCTCGTGTCCGTCGTCCAGTCGCTCTCCGTCGGCACCGTCGCCTCCGGTGTCCGGCGAGAGCTGGAGCTCCGTTACACCTCGCTCGAGGACCCGGGCGCACTGACCACCGCGGCACTCGTGAGTGCGATCGTCACGGTCGTGCTGTTCGTCCTCGTCGCCTGGTGGTCGATCGTCCGCCTACGCCGCCGGAAGCGCACCGTCTGGGTGCCGCTCCTCGGTGGTGCCGTCGCGTCCCTCGTCACGATGGGTGCCTTCGCGACGGTGCTCGCCAACGACGGGCACTTCTTGGCCTGGATGATGCAGAACGCCGGCGGCTGACCCGTCCTCAGCCGGCCAGGAATGCCGCGACGGCGCCGTGCAGTGCCGCCAGGTCGTCGACGTGCACGAGTTCACGGACCGAGTGCATCGACAGCAACCCGACACCGATGTCGACGGTGGGGATGCCGAGCCGGGTCGCCGCGATCGGGCCGATCGTCGAGCCCCCGGGGATCGTGTTGTTGTTCACGAACGGCTGGAACGGCACCCCGGCCGATGCGCACGCGGCAGCGAAGACGGCCTCCCCCTTCGCCTCGGTCATGTAGCGCTGGTTCGCGCTGATCTTCAGGAGCGGGCCACCAGCAGGACGCGGACGGTTCGTCGGGTCGTGCTTCTCGGAGGAGTTCGGGTGCACCAGGTGGCCGGCGTCGCTCGACAGCAGCCACGACGCACGGAACGCCCGAGCGGCTTCGGACCGGGTGGCGCCGAGCCCCTCTTGCACGCGGCCGAGGACGTCCTCGAGGAACGGCCCGCCGGCACCGGACGGCGTCGCCGAGCCGACCTCTTCGTGGTCGAACGCCGCGAACACCGCGATGTGGTCCGCGTCTTCGGGGGCGTCCACGATGCCGCGGAGCCCGGCGTGCACGCTCGTCAGGTTGTCCATCCGGCCGGAGGCCAGGAACGACCCGTCGATCCCGACCCGTGCTGGTGCCTGGGTGTCGGCGAGGAACAGGTCCCACGAGACCGCCGTGTCACCGACCCGTCCGCGGAGCCACTCGAGGGCGTCGACGCCGCCGGACTCGGTGCCGTCCGTGCCGACGATCGGCAGGGTGTGGCGCTGCCGGTCGATCTCGTTGCCGGTGTTCACGCCGCGGTCGAGGTGGATCGCGAGGTTCGGGATCCGCGCGACCGCGCCGGTGTCGATGAGCGTGATCGAGCCGTCGGCGTGCACGACCCGTCCGGCGATGCGGAGGTCCCGGTCGAACCAGGTCGACAGGATCGGGCCGCCGTAGACCTCGACGTTGAGCTGTTCCCAGCCCCCGACGCGCACGGTCGGGTTCGGCTTGATCCGGAACCCGGGGGAGTCGGTGTGGGCGCCGAGGATCCGGAAGGGCGTCGTCGCGCTCGCGCCGTTCGGCGTCCGCCAGGCGATCACCGCGCCGTCGCGGACGACCACGTAGGCACCGGGCTCGGTCGGCCACGCGTCGAGCTCGGAGAGCTCCGTGAACCCGGCCGCCACCAGGCGGTCCCGGGTCTCGCCGGCGGCGTGGAACGCCGTCGGCGATGCGGTGACGAACTGGGCGAACTCGGATGCGATGGCGTCGACGGTCACCCGACCATCGTGGCACGGGACGCGTCCGACGGACGCGCCCCGAACCTCCCGACCGATGTCAGCTCTTGCTGTTGCCCGCCGAGCCGAGGACCTTGGCGGCCTCGCCGACGCGGGCGGCCATCGCCGTCTCCGCGACCTTGCCCCATGCGCGCGGGTCGTACTGCTTCTTGTTGCCGACCTCGCCGTCGATCTTCAGGACGCCCTCGTAGTTGGTGAACATCGAGCCGGCGATCGAGCGCGTGAACGCGTACTGCGTGTCCGTGTCGATGTTCATCTTGATGACGCCGTTGCGGACGGCCTCGTGGATCTCGTCGTCGGTCGAGCCGGAGCCGCCGTGGAAGACGAGGTCGAGGGGGTTCTCGCCGGTGCCGTGCTTCGCGGCGACGGCGGCCTGGATCTCACCGAGGAGTTCCGGACGGAGCTTGACGTTGCCGGGCTTGTAGACACCGTGCACGTTGCCGAACGTCAGCGCGGCGATCCAGCGGCCCTTGTCGCCGAGGCCGAGCGCGTCGACGACCCGCTCGACGTCGTTCGGGGTCGTGTAGAGCGCGTCGTTGGTGCCCTCGTGCTCGACGCCGTCCTCTTCGCCGCCGACGACGCCGATCTCGACCTCGAGGATGGCGTTGATGTTGCGGGTCTTCTCGATCATCGTGCGGGCGATCTCGATGTTCTCGTCGAGCGGCACGGCCGAACCGTCCCACATGTGCGACTGGAAGATCGGGTTGCGGCCGTGGCGGACCTCTTCCTCGCTCGCGGCGATGAGTGGCAGCACGAAACCGTCGAGGGCGTCCTTCGGGCAGTGGTCGGTGTGGAGCGCGACCGTGATCGGGTAGTTCTTGGCGACCTCGTGCGCGAACTTCGCCATCGCGAGCGCGCCGGCGGCACGGTTCTTCACGGTGTGGCCGGCGAAGTAGTCGGCACCGCCCGTCGTCACCTGGAGGATGCCGTCCGAGCCGGCCTCGGTCAGGCCCTGGAGGACCGCGTTGATGGTCTGGGACGAGGAGACGTTCACGGCGGGGTACGCGAACTTGCCCGCCTTCGCTCGGTCGATCATCTCGGCGTACTGTTCCGGCGTTGCGATGGGCACTGGGATCTCCTTCGACTTCGGTGGTGGCCGGTCCGATCGTAGTCAGCCCCAGCAGAGTGTGACCTGGTCTGCACATCCGTTCGTCCCGCGGGGTGGGTGTGGTCCCGGTCGATAGGCTGGGGTCCGTGACTCCCACGACTGAAACCGGATCCCTCTTCCTGCAGCCCGACCGCAACCTCGCGCTGGAACTCGTGCGTGCGACCGAGGCCGCGGCGATCCGTGCGCAGCCGTGGGTCGGTCGTGGTGAGAAGAACCTCGCGGACGGTGCTGCCGTCGACGCGATGCGGAAGTTCCTCGGCACGGTGAACTTCGACGGCGTGGTCGTCATCGGCGAGGGCGAGAAGGACAACGCCCCGATGCTCTACAACGGCGAGCACGTCGGCAACGGGCACGGCCCCGCGTGCGACATCGCGGTCGACCCGATCGACGGTACCTCGCTCACGGCTGCCGGCCGCCAGAACGCCATCTCCGTGATGGCCGTCTCGGACCGTGGCTCGATGTACGACCCGTCCGCAGTGTTCTACATGGACAAGATCGCCGCAGGCCCCGACGGCCGTGGGGTCCTGGACCTCGAGAAGCCGATCGGCGAGAACATCCGCGCGCTCGCGAAGGCGAAGCATAAGGACCTCGAGGACATGCAGATCGCCGTGCTCGACCGCCCCCGCCACGACGAGCTCATCCGTGCGATCCGTGCGACCGGGGCCGGCACGCGGCTGCTGCTCGACGGCGACGTCGCCGGTGGCATCGCGGCGGCGCTGCCCGGGTCGCCGATCGACATGTGCGTCGGCGTCGGTGGGACCCCCGAGGGCATCATCACCGCGTGCGCGATCAAGGCGCTCGGCGGTGTGATCCTCGGCAAGCTCCAGCCCAAGGACGACGAGGAGCGCGAGAAAGCGATCGCCGCCGGGCACGACCTCGACAAGGTCCTCGACCAGGACGACCTCGTCACGGGCGACAACACGTTCTTCGTCGCGACGGGTGTCACGGACGGCGTGCTGGTCGACGGGGTCCGTCGCTCGCGCGGCGTGATCCACACGGACTCGCTCGTGCTGCGGTCGCGCTCGAACACGATCCGCCGCATCCAGGCGGACCACCGCGCCGAGAAGTGGTTCTGATCCGTCCCGTCTGCTGACGCGCTCGGCGCACAACCGAAAGCCGTCCGCGCCACGTCATCACGTGGCGCGGACGGCTTTTCGTTGTGCGGGAGCACGTCGTGCCGGGCGGCGCGCCGCGGCGGCGCGGCCGCGGCCGGCGGCGCGGCCGCGGCCGGCGGCGCGGCGCGCGACGGCGGCCGCGGGCGGGTCAGTCGCGGTCGGGGGAGCCGACGAGCTCGGGCGCGGTGAGCAGCCGCGGCTCGTCGTCGATCGTGGCGGGGTCGGCGATGACCTTCGACTCGTCGAGGAGTGACAGCCGCCGGGCGCTCGGCAGCACCTGGCGTTCGAGCGACCCGACGAAGCGGTTGTAGTCGACGACGGTGCCTCGGATCGACCGGCCGAGTTTGTCGACGTGTGCCGCCATCGTCGAGAGCCGGCCGTGGAGCTCCCGCGAGATCGTGAAGAGCTCGCGGGCTTCCTGCGTGACGACGTCCTGCTGCCAGGAGAACGCCACGGTCTTGAGCACCGACCAGAGCGTCACGGGCGATGCCAGTGCGACCCGCTTGCGGAACGCGTGGTCGAGCAGCCCGGGGTCGGCGGCGAGGGCGCTGGCGATGAGGGACTCGGACGGGATGAACGCCACCGTGAGCTCCGGCGAGGCGTCGTACCCGGACCAGTACTCCCGGGCGGCGAGTGCATCCACGTGTGCCCGCAGCGCCTTGACGTGCTGGGCCATGAGCTGCGCACGGCGTGCTCCCTCGGCACCGGTGGCCGACGCCGGGATCTCCACCGCCTGCAGGTAGGCGCTGAACGGCACCTTCGCGTCGACCGCGATGCTCTTGCCGCCGGGCAGGTGCACGATCATGTCGGGGCGGGCCGTTCCGGCCGACGTCGTCACGGAGGACTGCACGTCGAAGTCGACCCGCTCGAGGAGCCCCGCCGCTTCGACCACGTTGCGCAGCTGCGTCTCGCCCCAGACCCCGCGCGTGCTGTTGGCGGACAGGGCGCTCGCGAGCGTCTCGGCCGTGGCGCGCAGGCGTTCTTCGGACTCGGCCGCGGACCGGAGCTGCGTGGAGATCGCACCGTACTGCTCGCTGCGGGAGCGTTCGAGTTCGGCGATCTTGGCGCGCATCACGTCGAGGGTCTCGGCGACGGGGCTGAGTGCCGTGAGGACCTTCGATTCGTCCTGTGCCCTGGCGGACTCGGCGCCGTGCATGCGCTGCACGAGGTGCTCGAGCTCGGCCGCCCGGCGTTCCAGCGAGTCGACCTGCCGCCGGTACTGGGCGTCCTGCGCATCGAGTCGTTCCTCCGCGTCGCGGCGCACTTCGTCCAGGCGCGCGCGGAGCGCGGTGGCGGTGGCGTCGGCCGCCCCGGACCGGGTGCGCGCGACCGACCACGCGATCGCGGCGCCGGCCACGGCGCCGATCAGGAGGCCGATGAGCAGGGCGGTGAAGTCCATGCCCAGACCTTCCCAGGACCCACCGACACCGGTGTTCCGGGGGTGATCCGAGCCTCCAGGCGGACCGCAGCACGCGGTGCAGAACCATGTCATGACATTAAGCCAAGGAGGGTGTACAGTCGTGATCGTCCGCCGATGAAGCCGCACGGAAGGTCCCGCACGTCGCATGACGAACGAAGCTCCCCACGCCTACGACGTGATCACCATGGGTCGCGTGAGCGTTGACATCTACCCGCAGCAGACGGGTCCGCTCGAGGACGTCGAGACCTTCTCGAAGTCGGTCGGCGGCAGCGCCACGAACGTCGCCATCGCTGCTGCACGACACGGTGCCGACGCCGCGGTCATCACCCGCACCGGCAACGATCCGTTCGGCAGGTACATCGCCAGGACCCTCCCGGAGTTCGGCGTCGCCAACGCCTTCGTGGACACCGTCGACGGACTGAACACCCCGGTCGCCTTCTGCGAGATCTTCCCGCCGGACGACTTCCCGCTCTACTTCTACCGGGCGCCGAAGGCCCCCGACCTGATGATCACCGCGAAGTCGCTGCCGCTCCACGAGATCGAGCGCGCGAAGGTCTTCTGGACCACGGTGACCGGCCTCAGCGAGGAGCCGAGTCGACAGGCGCACCACACGGCGTTCGCTGCTCGCTCCGCGTCGGAGCACGCCACCAAGCTGCACACCGTGTTGGACCTCGACTACCGGTCGATGTTCTGGTCCTCGCCGGAGGCCGCGACGCGCGAGGTCGCCGTCGCCCTGGAGCACGCCACCGTCGCCGTCGGCAACCGCGAGGAGTGCGAGGTCGCGGTGGGGGAGACCGATCCCGTCCGTGCTGCCGACGCGCTGCTCGAACGCGGCGTCGAGATCGCCATCGTGAAGCAGGGCCCCAAGGGCGTCCTCGCGAAGACCCGCGACGAGTTCGTCGAGCTCCGCCCGCACCACATCGACGTCGTGAACGGCCTCGGCTCCGGCGACGGCTTCGGCGGCGCGCTCACCCACGGTCTGCTGCAGGGCTGGGGCCTCGAGCGCATCCTCGCATTCGCCAACGCGGCCGGTGCGATCGTCGCGACACGGTTCGAGTGCTCCACCGCGATGCCGACGAGCGACGAGATCGAGACGTTCCTGCAGGAGAACCCGACGGAAGAGGCGGTCAATGCCTGAGATCAGCAGTGTCGACTTCCAGCGGCTGCGCGACGTGCGTGCCGGATCACCGGAGACGATCGCGAGCACGCTCGCAGCACGGACCAGGCGGCCGCTCCTGGCCGACGACGGCAAGCTCTTCATCGTCGCCGCGGACCACCCGGCCCGTGGTGCCCTGGCGGTGCGCGACGACGAGTCCGCGATGGCCGACCGCTACGACCTGCTCGAGCGGCTGGTCACGGCCCTCGGTCGCCCTGGCGTCGACGGCGTGCTCGGTACGCCGGACATCCTCGAGGACCTGGCGCTGCTCGGCGCCCTCGACGGCAAGGTCGTCGTCGGCTCGATGAACCGCGGCGGGCTGCGTGGTGCGACGTTCGAGATGGACGACCGGTACACGGCGTACTCGGCCCGGTCCATCGCGCACGCCGGCCTCGACTTCGCCAAGCTGCTCGTCCGCATCAACCTGTCGGACGCCGGCACCGCCCCGACGCTCGAGGCGACCGCCCGGGCCGTCACCGAGGCCGCCGAGCACCGTCTGCCGATCATGCTCGAGCCCTTCATGTCGACCTGGCGGGACGACAAGGTCGTGAACGACCTGACCGCCGACGCCGTCATCACCTCGATGGCGATCGCCGCCGGGCTCGGCGAGTCCAGCGCCTACAGCTGGCTGAAGATCCCCGTCGTCGAGGACATGGAGCGGGTGATGGCAGCGACGACGCTGCCGACGCTGCTGCTCGGCGGCGACCCGTCGGCGCGTCCGCTCGAGACCTACGCCAAGTGGGCGGACGCGCTCGCACTGCCCGGAGTCCGCGGGCTCGTCGTCGGACGCACCCTGCTCTACCCGCCGGACGGGGACGTCGCCGGCGCCGTCGACGTCGCCTCCGGCCTCGTCCACACCCAGGAGGCTCGGGCCGGGTTCTCCACAGATGCTCACGACCCAGCCGCGCGGCTCGCGGGCCCCACCACCATGGACTCGTCCATCTCGGAAGGAACCAACGCATGACCATCTCGGACACCGTCACCACGACGATCGGCCACTGGATCGACGGGGCGCGCGTCGCCTCGACGTCTGGCAACACCGCTCCGGTCTACGACCCGGCGCTCGGCGTCGCGACGAAGCAGGTCGCGCTGGCGAACGAGGACGAGATCCAGGCGGCGATCGCCAGCGCGAAGGCCGCGTTCCCGAAGTGGGGCAACCTCTCGCTGGCCAAGCGCCAGCAGATCCTCTTCGCCTTCCGCGAGATCCTGAACCGCGACAAGGCCGAGCTCGCCGAGATCATCACGAGCGAGCACGGCAAGGTCCTCGACGACGCACTCGGGGAGATCGCTCGTGGGCAGGAAGTGGTGGAGCTCGCGACGAGCATCCCGCAGCTGCTCAAGGGCGAGTTCAGCGACCAGGTCTCGACGGGCATCGACGTGTACTCGATCCGGCAGCCGCTCGGCGTCGTCGGCATCATCAGCCCGTTCAACTTCCCGGCGATGGTGCCGCTGTGGTTCCTGCCGATCGCCATCGCCGCCGGCAACACCGTCGTGCTCAAGCCGAGTGAGAAGGACCCGAGCGCCGCGATCTGGCTGGCGGAGAAGTTCAAGGAGGCCGGCCTGCCGGACGGTGTCTTCAACGTCCTCAACGGCGACAAGCTGTCCGTCGACGGGCTCCTGACGAGCCCCGACGTCGAGTCGATCTCGTTCGTCGGTTCGACGCCGATCGCGCAGTACGTCTACGAGACCGGCACGAAGCACGGCAAGCGCGTGCAGGCCCTCGGCGGTGCGAAGAACCACATGCTCGTGCTGCCGGACGCCGACCTCGACCTCGTCGCCGACAACGCCATCAACGCGGGCTTCGGCTCCGCCGGTGAACGCTGCATGGCGATCTCGGTCGTCGTCGCGGTCGAGCCCGTCGCGGACGAGCTCATCGAGAAGATCAAGGACCGTGCTGCCACGCTCCGCATCGGTGACGGGCGTCGTGGCTGCGACATGGGCCCCCTCGTCACGAAGCAGCACCGCGACAAGGTCGCCTCCTACATCGAGGTCGCAGAGCAGGACGGCGCGGTCGTCGTGGTGGACGGCCGCACCGTCCGACCGGACGGCGACGAGAACGGGTTCTGGCTCGGCCCGACCCTGATCGACAGGGTCCCGACGACGAGCCGCGTCTACACCGAGGAGATCTTCGGTCCCGTGCTGTCGGTCGTGCGCGTCGCGACCTACGAAGAGGGCCTCGAGCTCATCAACTCCGGTGCGTTCGGCAACGGCACCGCCATCTTCACGAACGACGGCGGCGCTGCCCGTCGGTTCCAGCGCGACGTGCAGGTCGGCATGATCGGCATCAACGTGCCGATCCCGGTGCCGGTGGCGTACTACTCGTTCGGCGGCTGGAAGAACTCGCTGTTCGGCGACCACAAGGCGTACGGCGCCGACGGCGTGAGCTTCTTCACGCGGCAGAAGGCGATCACGAGCCGGTGGCTGGATCCGTCGCACGGCGGCATCAACCTCGGCTTCCCCTCGAACAACTGAGGACGACGGCATGACGAACGACAACTGGTTCATCCCAGCGGGGAGCCGCCCCGACGGCGGGTGGACGGACGTGGTCGACGGCCGCATCGAGGGATGGGCGCACACGGGGCTCCGGACCGGAACACTCACCGACGGCGGTTCGCTCGAGCTGGACGCCGCTGCCGTGGAGCGCCTGGTGGTGCCGCTGTCGGGCAGCTTCACCGTGGTCCACGACGGCGTGACACAGGTCCTCGAGGGACGCGACAGCGTGTTCGACGGCCCCACCGACGTCCTGTACCTGGGATCCGGAACGGCCGCGACGATCACCGGTGTCGGCCGGCTGGCCGTCGCCGAAGCCCCGACGGACGAGACCAAGCCGTCCACGTACATCCCGCGGCAGGACGTGCCGGTGGAACTCCGCGGTGCCGGCCAGTCCAGCCGCCAGGTGCACAACTTCGGTACCCCGGCAGCGCTCGACGCCGCCGAGTTCATCGTCTGCGAGGTGATCACGCCCGCCGGCAACTGGTCGTCGTACCCGCCGCACAAGCACGACACGAAGGTGCCCGGCGCCGAGTCGAACCTCGAGGAGATCTACTACTACGAGTCGGCGGTGGCTCGCGGCGTCGACGCCCCGGCGTCCGCCGACCCGTTCGCGTTGCACCGGACGTACGCCTCGGACGACCGCGCGATCGACGAATTCCGTGAAGTCCGGACGGGCGACATCGCGCTCGTGCCGTACGGCTGGCACGGACCGGCCGTCGCCGCGCCCGGGTACGACATGTACTACCTCAACGTGATGGCCGGGCCCGATCCGGAGCGTGTGTGGAACATCACCGACGACCCGGCCCACGGCTGGGTCCGCCAGGTGTGGGAGACCGAGACCATCGACCCGCGCCTGCCCTATGCACCGAAGAAGGAGGACGTGTGACCACCACACGCCGCATGACCGTCGGTCAGGCCCTCGTCGAGTTCCTGGCCAACCAGTGGACCGTCGACGGCGAGCACCGCGAACGCACCATCCCCGGGATCTTCGGCATCTTCGGGCACGGCAACGTCGCCGGCGTCGGTCAGGCCATCAAGCAGCTGCACGTCGAGCAGCCCGGCCTGTTGCCGTACCACCAGGCCCGCAACGAGCAGGCCATGGTGCACGAAGCAGTGGGCTTCGCCCGCATGCACCGTCGTCGCGCGACGTTCGCCGCGACGGCGTCGGTCGGCCCCGGGGCGGCGAACATGCTGACCGCCGCTGCGCTCGCCACGACGAACCGGCTGCCTGCCCTGCTGCTGCCGTCGGACACCTTCGCGACGCGGACCACCGACCCGGTGCTGCAGCAGATCGAGATGCCGCACGACACGTCGCTGCAGGTCACGGACGCGTTCCGCCCGCTCTCCCGGTTCTTCGACCGGGTCGAGCGTCCCGAGCAGTTGTTCTCGATCGCGCTCGCCGCGATGCGCGTGCTCACCGACCCGGCCGAGACCGGCGCGGTGACGATCGCGCTGCCGGAGGACGTGCAGGCCGAGGAGTTCGACGTCCCGGTCGCCTTCCTGCAGCCGCGCGAGTGGCACATCCGTCGTCCGCTGCCCGAGCACGGGCCGCTCGCCCGTGCGGTCGCCGCGATCCGGGCCGCGGAACGCCCGGTGATCGTCGCCGGGGGCGGCGTCCTGTACTCCGCAGCGTCCGAGCAGCTGCGGGCGTTCGTCGAGGCCACCGGCATCCCGGTGGGCACCTCGCAGGCCGGGGGCGGTGCGCTCGCGTGGGATCACCCGCAGTACCTCGGTGGCATCGGCGCGACCGGCACCGCCGCGGCGAACGCGATCGCGGCAGAGGCCGACCTGGTCATCGGCATCGGGACCCGGTACAGCGACTTCACGACCGCGTCGCGGACGGCGTTCCAGAACCCGGACGTCACGTTCGTGAACGTCAACGTCGCCGCGTTCGACGCCTACAAGCACGGCACGCAGCTACCGCTGATCGCGGACGCACGGGAGGCCCTGGTCGCCCTCACGGAGTCGCTCGCGTCGTTCTCGGTGTCGGATCAGTACGCCTCCGAGATCGCCGAGCAGAAGCGCGCATGGGACGCGCTGGTCGACGCCGCGTTCGCGCCGTCGGGCAACGCGCTGCCCGGTCAGCCCGAGATCATCGGTGCGGTCCAGTCCGTGTCGGACCCCCGCGACGTCGTGATCCAGGCGGCCGGGTCGCTGCCGGGCGACCTGCACAAGCTCTGGCGCGTCCGGGACGAACTCGGCTACCACGTCGAGTACGCCTTCTCGTGCATGGGCTACGAGATCGCCGGCGGCCTCGGCGTCCGTCGGGGTGCTCCCGACCGCGACGCGATCGTCATGGTCGGCGACGGTTCGTACCTGATGCTGCACACCGAGCTCGTCACCGCGGTGGCCGAGGGCATCAAGATCATCGTCGTGCTCATCCAGAACCACGGCTACGCGTCGATCGGGCACCTCTCCGAGACCGTCGGGTCCGAGCGGTACGGCACCAAGTACCGCTACCTGGACGACACCCAGTCGTTCGAGGACGGCGAGCCGCTGCCCGTCGACCTCGCGGCGAACGCCCGGTCGTACGGCGTCGACGTCATCGAGGTCGAGCCGGGCCCGAACGCGATCGAGGACCTCAAGGCCGCGGTGCGCCAGGCCAAGGCGAACGACCACACCACCCTCGTGCACATCAACTCGGACCCGCTCGTCTACGCCCCGGACGGCGCCGGCTGGTGGGACGTCCCGGTCGCACAGACCTCGACGCTGTCGACCACGCAGGCCGCCCGAGCCGACTACGAGCAGCAGGTCGCTGCACAGCGACCGCTCCTCGGCTAGCCCCACCACCACCTCGTGCAGAAAGAAGACGACGACGTCATGACCGACACCGCCACCCCGACCGGCGCCCCGTCCACGGACGCCACCACCGCGTCGATCCGCATCGGCACCGCTCCCGACTCGTGGGGCGTCTGGTTCCCGGACGACCCGAAGCAGGTCCCGTGGCAGCGCTTCCTCGACGAAGCGGCGGCGGCCGGCTACGAGTGGATCGAGCTCGGCCCGTACGGGTACCTGCCGACCGACCCCGCGCAGCTGTCCGACGAGCTCGAGTCGCGGGGGCTGAAGCTCTCCGCGGGCACCGTCTTCACGGGGTTCCACAAGGGAGACGACCAGTTCCAGCGGGCGTGGGACCAGGCCGTCGCGGTCGCCGGGCTCGCGGCGAAGCTCGGCGCGGAGCACCTCGCGACGATCCCGGACCTCTGGCGCTCGGACGCCACCGAAGAGGTCCTGGAGCCCCGGACGCTCACGGACGAACAGTGGGAGCGGCTCGGCAAGGGCCACGACCAGCTCGGCAAGGCGCTGCTCGAGGAGTTCGGCGTCCACCAGCAGTTCCACACGCACGCCGACAGCCACGTGGGGACCTACAAGGAGACCGTTCGTTTCCTCGAGGTCACGGACCCGCAGTACACGAACCTCTGCCTCGACACCGGGCACTTCGCCTACTACGGCGGCGACAACCTCAAGCTGATCGCGGCGCACCCGGAACGGATCGGCTACCTGCACCTCAAGCAGGTCGACACCGACCTGCTCTTCGACGTGCTGAAGAACGACGTGCCGTTCGCGACCGCCGTCGCGCAGGGCATCATGACCGAGCCGCCGCACGGCACCCCCGAGCTCGCACCGATCATCGAGGCAGTGGCCGCCATCAACCCGGACGTCTTCGGCATCGTCGAGCAGGACATGTACGGCTGCTCGGTCGACGCTCCCGGCCCTATCGCGGAGCGCACGTTCCAGCACATCTTCGGTTCCACGTCCGCCGCCCGCGCGTCCTGACACGCAGCAGCGCCACCACCTCCAGGAGACATCGAATGAGCACCACTGACAACCTCCGCGTCGCCGTCGTCGGCGCCGGGGCCATGGGCAGCGACCACATCCGCCGCATCACGTCGACCATCGCCGGTGCCGACGTCGTCGCGATCGTGGACCCCGACACCGCGCGGGCCACCGCCGCGGCCGCGAAGGCCCCGGGCGCGATCACCGCCGCGTCGTTCGAGGAAGCCCTCGACGCCACCTCCATCGACGCCGTCATCGTCGCGACGCCGGGCTTCCTGCACGAGCCGGTGCTCGTGCCGGCGATCGAGCGCGGACTCGCGGTGCTGTGCGAGAAGCCCCTCACGACGAGTGCGGAGGACTCGCTGCGGATCGTCGAGCTCGAGCAGCCGAAGTCGGACCGCCCGAAGATCCAGGTCGGCTTCATGCGTCGCTTCGACAAGGGCTACCAGGAACTCCGGGCCCTCCGTGAGTCGGGGTCGAACGGCGCACTGCTCGCCCTGCACCACGCGCACCGCAACCCGACGACCCCGCCGAACTTCAGCGAGTCGATGCTCATCCACGACTCGGTGATCCACGAGATCGACATCATCCCGTTCATCACGGGGGAGGCGATCACGAGCGTCGAGGTCAAGAAGCCGCGCAAGAACTCGCTGGCGCCGGCCGACCTGCCCGAGCCGCAGTTCGTGCTGTTCACGACCGAGTCGGGGACGATGGCGATCGTCGAGATCAACGTGAACGCGCAGTTCGGGTACCAGGTCACGACCGATGCCGTGTTCGAGTCGGGCGTCGCGTACATCGGGCGTGAGACCTCGCTGAACCTCGTGTCACAGGGGGTCTCGGGCCAGGGTGTCACGCCGTCGTTCGTGGAGCGCTTCGGTGCCGCATACGACGAAGAGGTCCAACGCTGGGTCGATGCCGCCAAGCAGGGCGGGATCGACGGCCCGAGCGCGTGGGACGGTTACACGGCGTCCGTCGTCGCCGAGGTGGCCGTCCGTGCGCAGCAGTCCGGGGCCCTCGAGTCCGTGACCTACGCAACGGCGAAGCCCGCGTTCTACGACGCCGGCGCGAGCGCGCTCGCGGAGGCCTGATGCCGAAGATCGCACTCGACCCAACCCCCTTCCACCACGACCTGTCGCTGCTGGAGTTCCCGCGGAAGGTCGCGGACCTCGGCTACGAGTACCTGCAGCTCACCCCGCACAAGGACTTCATCCCGTTCTTCCGACACCCGAAGGCGGACGACGACCTCGTCGACGCGTTCGCGGCAGCCTGCACGGACGCCGGCGTCCAGGTCGCGTCGGTGCTGCCGGTGCTCCGGTGGTCCGGGCCGGACAAGGAGACCCGCGAGACCGCCGTCAAGCAGTGGAAGCGTGTCATCGAGATCACGAAGCGCCTGGGCGTCGACACGATCAACACGGAGTTCTCGGGCCGCCCGGAGCGTGCCGAAGAATCAGAGGCGCAGTTCTACTGGGCGATGGAAGAGCTCCTGCCGATCATCGAGGACGCCGACCTGCGCGTGCTCATCGACCCGCACCCCGACGACTTCGTCGAGGACGGCCTCGAAGCCCTGCGGGTGATCCGCGGGCTCAACTCGAAGAACATCGGTTTCGTCTACGTGGCGTGCCACACCTTCCACTACGGCGGGGACATGGACGCGATCATCGACGCCGCGGGTGACGCACTCCAGCTGATCCACGTCGCGGACGCCTACGACCACCACCGGTCGCACGGTCTCCGCTACATCACCAACCCGCCCGGCAACGCCGTCCGCGTCCACCAGCACCTGCCGGTCGGGCAGGGCGACGTCGACTTCGACGCGTTCTGGGCCGCGCTCGACCGCGTGGGTTTCTCGGCGAGGCCGGACACCGTCGCGGTGTCGAGCGTCTTCGCCGAGGACGAGAACGCCGACGAGGTCTCGCGCTTCCAGCTCGACACGATCACGAAGGGACTGCACCGATGACCGACACCCTGGCGACCCCGGCCTCCTCCGACGTCGACACCCGCCCCGTCACCCTCCAGGCGGCGGAGCAGACGATCACCGCGCTCTGGAACGACTCCGCCGATCCGCGCGAGCTCGCGACCGCGATCCACGAGTACGGCGCTGTCGGGGCGACCTGCAACCCCGTGATCGCCTACACGTGCATCAAGCAGGACCCGGACACCTGGGTCCCGCGCATCCGCGAGATCGCCGCAGAGCACCCGACCGCGGGGGAGTCCTGGATCGGCTGGAAGGCCGTCGAGGAGCTCTCCATCGCCGCCGCCGCACAGCTCCTCCCGGCGTTCGAGGCATCGGGTGGCCGCAACGGGCGGCTGAGCATGCAGACGGACCCGCGTCTCCACCGCGACCGGGACGCCCTCGTCGAGCAGGCCGTCCGGTTCTCGGCGCTCGCGCCGAACATCATCGTGAAGATCCCCGCGACGAAGGTCGGCATCGCCGCGATCGAAGAGGCCGCCTACCGCGGAGTCTCGATCAACGCGACGGTGTCCTTCACGGTGCCGCAGGTCGTCGCCGTCGGAGAGGCGATCGAGCGCGCACTCGACCGTCGTGCCGCCGACGGGCTGCCGGACCAGGAGTTCGGTCACGTCGTCACCCTCATGGCCGGGCGACTCGACGACTGGCTCAAGACCGTCGTGCAGCGCGACCACGTGATGGTCGACCCCGGCATCCTCGAGTGGGCTGGCGTCGCCGCCGTGAAGAACGCCTACCGGGTGTTCCAGGAGCGCGGCTTCCGGTCCCGTGTGCTCGTCGCGGCGTTCCGCAACGCGCTGCAGTGGTCCGAGTTCCAGGGCGGCGACCTCGTCGTCTCGCCGCCGTTCCAGTGGTCGAAGGACATCAACGCCAACGCGTTCCCGTTCCGGCCGGATGCCATCGACGACGAGGTCCCCGCGCACCTCATCGACGCGCTGCGTGCTGCCACGCCGGAGTTCGCCCGCGCCTACGACGTGGACGGCATGACGATCGACGAGTTCGACCGGTTCGGCGCCACGGTGAAGACCCTGCGGCAGTTCCTCGACGCGGACGCACAGCTGGACGCCCTGGTCCGGGACATCATCGTCCCCGCCGAGTAGCTCGCCCGCCGCCACGAACACGCACCACCACGAACACGCACCACCACGAGCAGAGGAGCTCAATGGACACGATCGGCGTCGGCCTCATCTCCGTCGGCTGGATGGGGCGGCTGCACTCCCGTGCGTACCGCGCCCTGCCCGACCACTTCCCGGAACTCGGCATCGCGCCCCGCCTCGTGGTCGCCGCGGACCCGGTCCCGGCAGCACGGGACCAGGCGGTCGAACGACTCGGCTACGAGCGAGCCGTCGCCGACTACCACGAGGTCCTCGCCGATCCCGAGGTCGATGTCGTGTCGATCTGCTCGCCGAACTTCCTGCACCGTGAGATGGCCGTCGCCGCGGCCGACGCCGGCAAGCCGTTCTGGATCGAGAAGCCGATGGGTCGCTACGCCAGCGACTCCCGAGCGATCCACGAGGCCGTCCAGCAGGCCGGCGTGATCACGAGCGTCGGCTTCAACTACCGGCACGCCCCGGCGATCGAGCGCGCCCGCGAGCTGGTCCGGAGCGGACGCCTCGGCCGGATCACGAACGTCCGCGGATCACTCCTCGCGGACTACTCCTCCGATCCGGCAGCGCCGCTGACCTGGCGGTTCGAGCGGGAGCGTGCCGGCTCCGGGGTCCTCGGCGACCTGTTGTCGCACGGGCTCGACCTGGCGCAGTACGTCGTCGGGCGCATCGCGAGCGTGACGGCGCTGGCGGAGACGTTCATCACCGAACGTCCACTGCCCGGTGCCGGGATCGTCGACCGGTCCGCTGCCGCGACGGGCGAACGGAAGCCGGTCGAGAACGAGGACTACGCGGCCCTGCTCTTCCGTTTCGAGGACGGCGCCGTCGGCACGATGGACTCGAGCCGGGTCATGCACGGGCCGCACGCCGAGTACACGATCGAGGTCTACGGCACGAAGGGCTCGGTCCGGTGGGACTTCCAGCGCCTCAACGAGCTCGAGGTCTCCCTCGACGGGCAAGAGGTCGACGGGTACGCGACGCACTACGTCGCCGGCGGGGACGGCGAGTTCGCGCGCTTCCAACCCGGCGCGGGCACGGCCATGGGCTACGACGACCTGAAGACCATCGAGGCCGCCCAGTTCGTCGCGAGCGTCCGTCGCGGGGAGCAGCTCGCGCCGTCGGTCGCCGACGGCCTGGCGGCCGCGTCGATCGTGGAAGCGGCGGAGGCCTCGCTCGCCGACGGAGCCTGGCACGACGTGGCGCGCGTCGACGGACCGCTCACCTACGCAGCGGCGACCCCCGTGATCTAGACGGTCCCGCGGATCGACGGGAGGCTCGGTGCCAGCTGGCACCGAGCCTCCAGTCGTCTGGCGGTCGGCCGCCAATCATGTTAGTTTGTTAGGACAAAGTCCCGAACTGCAGGAGGCCCCATGCCGCTCGTCCGTATCGACCTCGCCACCGGGCGCAGCCCGGAAGCCGTCCGCGCCATCGCCGATGCGATCCACACGGCCATCGTCGACGTGTACGGGATCCCACCGCGCGACCGCTTCCAGATCGTCACGGAACACCCCGCCGGTCAGATCATCGCCGAGGACGCGGGACTCGGCTTCGAGCGCACCGGTGGTGTCGTGATGATCCAGGTCTTCACGCAGCGCGGCCGCACGGACGAAGCGAAGACGACGCTGTACACGGCGATCCACGACGCGCTCGCGGGCGTCGGCGTCGCATCAGAGGACGTCTTCATCGGCTACGTCGAGAACGGCCCGCAGGACTGGTCGTTCGGGTTCGGTCGCGCGCAGTACGTCACCGGGGAACTCGGCGTCCCGTCCGCAGCCTGAGGCCTACTTGTCGACGAGCGTGACCTCGAACGAGTAGCGGTCGGGGCGGTAGCAGTGCACGCCGTACTCGACCGCGCGGCCGGAGGCGTCGTAGGCGGTCCGGCTCATCGTGAGCACGGGGTCGCCGTCCTCGATCTCGAGGAGGTTCGCCTCTTCGTCGGTCACCGCACGGGCACCGATCCGCTGCTTCGCCACACGCATCGTCACGCCCCGGCCGCGGAGCAGCTGGTACAGGCCGTGCTCCTGAAGGTCGGCGTCGGTGATCTCGAGGAACTCCGGCGGCAGGTAGTTCTCGAGGATGGCCATCGGCACGTCCTCGGCGAACCGGACGCGGCGGATGTGGGCCACGGTCGTCCCCGGGGCGACACCGAGGGCCTCGGCGACGACCTCCGATGCGGGAACGTCGTTCCGTTCGAGGAGCTTCGTCGCGGGAGCCTGTGACCCCTGCGCGAGGTCGTCGTACAGACTCGTCAGCTCGACCTTGCGCGTGACCGGGCCGTGCACGACCTGCGTCCCGATGCCGCGACGGCGGACCAGGAGTCCCTTGTCGACGAGGTCCTGGATCGCCCGGCGGATCGTCGGACGCGACAGCCCGAGCCGTTCACCCAGCGCGATCTCGTTCTCGAGGCGAGCGCCCGGCGGCATCGCACCGGAGCGGATCGACTCCTCGATGCGAGAAGCCACCTGGAAGTAGAGGGGCATCGGACCCGACCGGTCCAGGTCCATGAACAGGTCGGACGGCAGCTGGCCTTCGTTGGTCATCGCGGTCCTTCGGGGGAGTACGGGTCCGGCGACTGTGCCGGGGGAATGTCGTGACAATACCACCGGGCTCGCGGCCCACCGGGCGGCGGGGTCAGTCGGCGAAGATCATCGGGCGGTGGGACAGCCGCGGCTGGTTCGCCGCCTTCGGCTTCTCCGCGCGGATCCGGACCGGGTTGATCGAGACCCGGGTCGCGGCACCGAGTGCCTCGACGGTGTCGGCGTCGTGCCGGCCGGCGGCGTGGACGACGATCGCGGCACAGGCCTCGGCGTCGGCGGCGGCGTCGTGGTGCTGGAAGCCCTCGAAGCCGGCGGCCATCGCGGCGACGGGCAGACGGTACGAGTCGAGCGTGTACGTCTTGCGGGCGACCTGCAGGGAGCACATCGAGTGGTGTTCCGACAGCGCGATGCCCGTTGCCGAGCAGCCGCCGGCGATGACACCCATGTCGAAGCGCGCGTTGTGCGCCACGAGCACGTCACCCTCGGCGAAGGCGACGAGGTCCGGGTACTGCTGCTCCCACGTCTTGGCGCGGACGACGTCCTCGGCGACGATGCCGTGGATGCGGGTGTTCCACTCGAGGAAGTCGTCGTGCCCCATCGGCGGGCGGATGAACCACGACGCCCGCTCCACGACCTTGCCGGCCCGGACCTTGACGAGGCCGACGGAACACGCGCTGGCGGGCGAGCTGTTCGCGGTCTCGAAGTCGATCGCGGTGAAGTTCAACGGCACGCGTCCGATCGTCGCACGGAGCGCCGACATCCCCGGAAGCCCGGTCGGCGTTGCGCGGGCGCGGTCGGGTCAGCGGCGTCGGATCAGCGCCGTCGGGTTCGGCGAGTGCCCCGACGACGCCGAGCGGTCGTCCGCCACGTCGCCGCCTGTCGGGCACGCTCCGCCGCCCAGTACGGGTCGAGGAGGGTGCCGACCAGTTCGAACGCGACCGCGACGGCATCGAGTCGCCAGCGTGGCGGGAGGCTCTCGACGTGGGCGGTGAACCCGGCGGCGAAGTCCGACCTCACGGTGGGGAAGCCGACCTCGGACGGCGGCGACACCATCCGGAACGCGTCCTCGGCGTCGTGGTCGATCGACTCGTCGTCCGGGTCGTACTCGACGAGGACGTCCGCCTCGAGCTGCCCGAGGACGTCGTGGAGCGCCTCGAGCTCGCGGGGCGGGGTCGCCTGGAGCGCCTCGATCGTCTCCGGCGTGAAGTAGAGCCGTTGGGCTCGTCGATCGTGCCCCATCGAGTGCACACCGAGTCGATCGCGTTCGAACCACATGGAGGCCAGGCTGCCACGTACGGTGAGGTCATGGTGACAGTGCTGATCCTCGCCGGTGCCGGGTACGGGCAACAGGCGCCGCTGCTCTGGTGGTCGCGGCAGATCGCGCTCGAGGCCGGCTGCGAGGTGATCGCGCCGAACTGGATCGTCGACGACGCGGCGGGGGAGGCGCCCGTCGCGTTCGTGGAGGAAGCGATCGCGACATCGCTCGGAGACCGACTGCCCGACCTGGTCGTCGCGAAGTCGTTCGGCTGCTTCGCCTTGCCGTGGGCGGTCCGGAACGGGGTCCGCGGCGTGTGGCTGACGCCGGTGCTCACGCACGACGACGTCGCGGCGGCGCTCGCCGCCGCTCCCGACGGGAACGTCGCGATCGGCGGGTCGGACGACCCCATGTGGCGGCCCGAGCGTGTGCCGGGGACGGCTGCGAGCCTCCAGACCGTTGCCGGAGCCGACCACTCGCTCCACGTGACCGGCGACTGGCGGCGCTCGCAGCGGCTGCAGGCCGACGTCTTCGAGACCGTCGCGGCGGCCGTCCAGTCCCTCGGCCGTTAGGCTCTACTCCCGTGGCTCTCACCATCGGAATCGTCGGTCTCCCGAACGTCGGCAAGTCGACGCTCTTCAACGCGCTGACCAAGAACCAGGTCCTGGCCGCGAACTACCCCTTCGCGACCATCGAACCGAACGTCGGCGTGGTGAACCTGCCCGACTCGCGGCTGGACGAGCTCGCCGGGCTGTTCAACTCGGAGAAGACCGTGCCCGCGCCGGTGTCGTTCGTCGACATCGCCGGCATCGTCAAGGGCGCGAGTGAAGGCGAAGGGCTCGGCAACAAGTTCCTCGCGAACATCCGCGAAGCCGACGCCATCGCGCAGGTCGTCCGCGGGTTCACCGACGACGACGTCGTGCACGTCGCGAACAAGGTGTCCCCGAAGGACGACCTCGAGGTGATCAACACCGAGCTGATCCTCGCGGACATGGAGACCATCGACAAGGCGCTCCCGCGGTACGAGAAGATGCTCAAGCTGAAGCAGGCCGAGCCGATCGTCCTCGAGACGGCGAAGGAGGCTCGGGCGGCGCTCGAGCAGGGCACGCTCCTCTCCGCCACGTCGATCGACCTCGCACCGATCGCGGAACTCGGACTGCTCAGCGCGAAGCCGTTCATCTTCGTCTTCAACGTCGACGAGGCGATCCTCACTGACGAGGCCCGCAAGGCCGAGCTCGCCGCACTCGTCGCTCCCGCGCAGGCCGTGTTCCTCGACGCGCAGGTCGAGTCGGAACTCATCGAGCTCGAGCCCGCTGACGCCCGTGAGCTGCTGGAGTCCACCGGGCAGACCGAATCCGGGCTCGACCAGCTCGCGCGTATCGGGTTCGACACGCTCGGGCTCCAGACCTACCTGACGGCCGGGCCGAAGGAAGCGCGTGCGTGGACTATCGGCAAGGGGTGGAAAGCTCCCCAGGCCGCCGGGGTCATCCACACCGACTTCGAGAAGGGCTTCATCAAGGCGGAGGTCATCTCGTTCGCCGACCTGATGGAGGCGGGCTCGATCGCCGAGGCCCGTGCGCACGGTAAGGCCCGGATCGAGGGCAAGGACTACGTGATGCAGGACGGCGACGTGGTGGAGTTTCGATTTAATAATTAGATCGTTGAATCTACGCGGATCTAGCCCCTCGATCTGACACAGATTTTCGACAGAAATCGTCGGTCTGTGTCACGGTTGTGTCAATCGCCTGGAGGCTGATCGCCTCCACGATTGAGGCTGTGGCTGCCCGCCTCGGACACGATCTGCCTCCGGGCGAACATGCTGTCGCCCTCGGCGCGAAGATGCCTGAGCAGGGCAGCTATGGCCCCCAGTCGGGCGGGTTGTTTCCTGTGAGTCCTCTCTGACAGGCTTCAAGCGCGGACCCGGGAGTGGCGGCAGCAGCGGTGGTTTTTTCTTTTTGCCACCGGACCGCAGGAGAGGGGTCCTGAGCCTAGGGTCAACAGCCGTTGTCAACATCGAGCCAAGCGTCGGCGGGAGAACAGCTCTCCTCGATGTCTAACTGCGCCAATGGTGATGAAGTCAGTTCTCGAGCTCATCCAAGGCGAGCGATACTTCACGCAGTTCTTCTTCCACCGATTCAATGTTACGCGCCATCATCCTACTCCGAGGGTCTGCGGCGGAACTGTTGTGGTTGGCACGATTCTCCAAAGCCCGGCGCTGGGCGCGCAACGATGCGAGCTGCTTGTCAAGCTCGGATTGTCGAGCCATCCTGTCGTGTCGATTCCGAATGTATTCCTCGCGTGCTTCGGGGTCATCGAGGGCCCCTGGAGGCAGGGGAAGCGTGTCGGCTGTATTCAGTAGACTGCTGCGCTGCTCTTCCAACAGGTGCTCCGCGCGCCGCATGGCGATAAGGTCGGCGAACCCCACCTGATTATCGTCATCGTGGAATCGCTCACTCTCAAGCCGCTCCAACCTCGCCTGGAGGTGCCCACGCTGCCTTTCCAGCTGATGGTGGCGGTCGTGGAGTATTCGGAGGGCACGCTCCTTGCCGTCCGACACTTCCTTCACCTCGTCGAGGGAGTCGTCACTGACGGGAAGCTGCGTGCGGTCCTTGGCATGCTTCAGGAACTGAAGCGGCTCGTAGAGGTGAATGCGCTGCTCTGCCGCCGCCCAGTACTCATCGATGAGTTCGGGCCGTGGGCCTTGAGTCTTCCCTCGCTCGATGAGCCACCAGTCCTCCTTCGCGTCATCCGTGACGAAGATCACTGGCTTCTTCATGGTCTCACCGAGTCGCAGGATCTCCTTCCAGATGATGAGATCCCCGTACTCGTTGCCGTTCGTCTTGTTGGCGTCTTTGTACCCTGGCGGCACCTTATCTTCGTAGCGCCGTTTGCCGCCTTCCTCAATCGCATCCAGCTCCTCGCCGGTGAACCCCTGCCCGACCCGTTGGGAGTAGAGGTCGCTAATGCGGAAGAAAGTTTTCTCGGGATCGCCATCGCCCGCAATCCACACCTCGTGTTGTTCCGCCTGAGCGTCAACTTGCGCGGAGAAACGCTCGAAGAGCGTGTCCAGCTCTTTCGTCAGCTCGTTGCGGTTGAGCGACGGGTGATGCTTGTACTCGTTCAGCTTGTTGTTAACGGTATTCTTCGCCGAGTCAACAGAAGCCTTGATTTTCGAGAAGGCGTCAGCGGTGTTGCTGATAACTTCAAGCCTGCGGCGCTGGAACTCCAGGCCGACCTGATGGGGGATCCAGAGCGACTCCTGAAGGCTTTCGAGTACGCTCAAGAACTCATCGCGAGTGCTCGGGGTGTAACGGAAGAAGTTCAGCAGGGTATTGGTGTCCAGCACAATGATACCTTCCGTCCAAAGAGCATCAAGTTCCTGGCCGGCAGGCGCGTAGTACGCCCTGAACACATCCCGCATGGTCGTCCCTTCGCCGCTGAGCGTTTCTCATCCTAGCGGCACCGCGCTGACAGTATCGATAGTTCGTCCTGGAGGTGGTGACGCATGAATGACATACCATTATTCGGAGGACAGGCCGGCTTCCATGTGGATATCGGCTGGCCGCGCCCCGATCCCTGCTGGGGCGACTGTAGCTACTGTGCGATGGGCCACTACCGCTTCGAAGACGAACTGACAGCAGTCCCGTTGCCAAGAGAGTCAGAGCGGGTAGATGCCCAGGTCGGCGTAGCCGTTCTTCCACTCCGAGCAGGCGGGGTGGGTTGACAGCCATACTCGGATCCCGGTGAGGGCACCGATGGTCTCCTGCATTAGGTTGATCTGCTTGTGGATGAAGCTGTGGTCGTTCAGGTTAGAGCGGAGCGCGTGAGCGGGCTTCTGGCGCGCCTGCCGAACACTCCGCAGCGGCGCAAGAACCTTCTTCGCATCAGCCGCGCTGACTCCGTGATCGTGCATGAACCCCTGGAACCGGTTCAGACTGCCGATCCGCTGACCGCGGTCGTCCGTCGTGGGGGCGCCAACGCGATCGAGGAACTGACTGCTCAGGTTCTCCGACAGCAACTTGTCGAGCTGAAGGATGAACTCATCCCACTCCCTCTGCGATGGCCGGAGTAACCACCCGAAGTCGGCAGGACGCTCCTCAATCCGGAACATGTACTCGCCGAAGGCCAGCTGGGTCAGCTGATTGAGGTTCTCTAGCTCGATAAACAGGTGGGCGAAGGGTCCGATGGAGTCCGGCCATCGGCCCATCTGGGACCCCCACCAGATCGGGTGCGGTTCCAGCCCATCGTCGGGCACCTGGTAGGTCTCCCACCGTCGCTGGTGCTCCGGGGTGAGTGTGATCAGGTCGCAGTAGAACACAGCAACCCGACGCTCAATGGGCGAGTCGGAGTCCTTGGAGTCGTAGCCCGCGAGGTCGTAGGCGAAACCGATGTGGCTCAGCCCAACATGGTCCCTCTCAAAGACATCGTCGCCGTCGAAAGCCTCATCGGTGAGGCCCATGCTTGCTCCGGCATCCCCGAAGTCAAATCGGAACCGACCGTCGTTGCGGTACTGCTCAAGTACGGTGAACTCGAAGTACGCCAGTTCCAGCGTGCCCTTGCCTCGGGCCATGGCGCGGGCGTACGGACGGCCAGTCAGACGAGTAGGCAGCCTGACACCTTTCATCCCTTCGACGGTTGGGTACAGGCAGACGCCGTAGTCGTCCGCTGTCAGCGACTCGAGGTCTTGTTCCTGGTCCTCCAGCGAACGCCTTGACGGCCACGCGCGGATGTGGATGTTCATGTAGTCCGCCCCGGTCACGACCTGGACCATCCCGGCACGCACCAGCTCGATCCCAGGACTTCGCGCCTCATCGACCACATCTCCGTGAAGATGCAGCCCGTTGAACTCGCGTGAGTCGAGGAATCGCTTCCGCACCTGCTGGAGGAGAACTTCCGCGTTGGGCGAAAGCGTCGGCTTGCTGCGCTTGTTCACTGCCACTTCGCCCCATCCGTCTTTGTTGGTCCGATCATAACGCCGAGGTCCGACATCTCGTCCTGGTTGCCAATCGAGCGTTTGGCAACTACCTCCAGGATCGACCGATTCAGCATGCGTAGCGATATGTCCAAATGTGTTGCCAAGACCCCCGGAATGAGGAGGAATCATGCTGGACACCTACGGCCTTGGTGCATCCGGGTCTGCATCAAGGAGCGGGAGCTTGGGCTGGAATCACAGATGCAACAACTGGTCGACTACGGAGTGCGGAAGGAAGACATCTTCGTGGACCGCGGAGTGAGCGGAACATCGAACTCGCACTCCGAGAAGATGGATACGCTCAGGCTCGCGGTTCAAACGGACCGGCTGAAGCACAGTCGTAGGATTGAGGTGGTTGTGGCGAAGCTCGACCGCTGGGGTCGAGATCCAGAGGAGACCATTGCCCTACTGAAAGAGCTGCATGCCTCTGGAGCTTGTCTGACCTCTCTGGGTGAGAACATCCATATGGTCAACCCCGACAGCGGCACCGGCATGCTCATCGTACGAATCACGCTCGCGGTTGCAGCGCAGGAGCGCGACCGTATCGCTGAGCGCACTCGTGAGGCTCTTGTTGCTGTTCCTGCTCGTGGCGTTACACTCGGGTCGCCACCGAAGCTCACGAGCAACGATGTCGCCTGGATTCGAGGAAAGTACGAGAGCGAAGGTTGGGGTGCTCAACGGATCGCGAAGGCTCTTCCGAAGGAGCGCAATGCCGAAGTGAGTAAGTACACCGTGCAGAAGGTCCTCGGCCAGGTCAACCGAGCCAAACCGTATGTACCGAGGGATACCCACAAGTATGTCGCTCGGGCCGAGGCGGCTGCGAAGAAGCGATCAGAGCGGCTAGCGCGGCTTAGGCAGCGGGGCTACGACCTAGAGCTTGCCGAGGAGAAAGCAAGGGACTTGCTGCTTGCCGCTGCTGCGAAGGAGGCCGACCATGAGCAAGCCTAAGTTCACCACAGACGAGGTCCGGTTGCTGCGGGATCGGGTTGCGACAGGTTCGAGCAAGGCCGAGCTAGCCAGGGAGTACGGAGTTGCAGAGGCCACGGTGAGCCGAGCACTACGAGACGGGTATCGAACTCGGGATGAGTGGGAGCGTCACCCACCAGTTGGGGCGGCTCCGGTGCTCACCAGGGAGCAGGTTGCTGAGCTGTTGCGGAGGCAGGCGGACGGTGAGCCCATCCGCCAGATTACCGAAGACCTCGGTTTTGATCGCCGCCGAGCCTATGCCGCAACCCACGAGGGCTACCGAACGGTCGACGACTTGGCCGAGGCGCGGGCGCCGTACTACTCCAAGGGCTGATCACCATGAATCGACGCGGGCCAGGGTGACCTCCCTGGCCCCGCCGTGCTTCCACGGCGCGCTGGGTTGCTGATCGGCTGCTCAGCCTATGTAGGATCCCGACATGAGGAACCTCCAGCTCTTGCTCCGCAACTGTCACGGGATCCGAGAGCTCGAAGCTTCCCTGCCATTCGAGCGCGCCGCCAAGGGAGGCGCGACCGAGCCGCGGCGATCTGTGGCTATTTATGCCCCCAACGGCACGATGAAGTCGAGCTTCGCCCGGACCTTCCTTGACCTCGCTCGCGGGGAGGAGTCCTCAGATCATGTCTTCCCGGACCGAGAGACGGTGCGCACCATACTCGATGAGGACGGTGAATCGCCTTCACCAGACGCGGTCGCCGTGTTCCTGGCCTACGACGAGCAATACACCCCCGACAAGTACGCCACCACCCTCCTGGTGAATGCCCCGCTCCGCAAGGAGTTTGAGGGCATCCAAAAGGGACTTTCGAAGATCCAGACCGACTTGGTGAAGGCTCTGAAGAAGACCGCCGGAACCAAGCAGGATGTAGCACAACTGGTCTCGCAGACCTTCACCAAGGAGGACGACGACTTCTTCGGTGCTCTTACTCGTATGAGCTACGAGGTCGAACAGTTGGAGGAACCCAACTATGTGGGCGTTCCCTATGACCTGCTCTTCAACGCGAGCGTGGAGAAGGTGCTGTCGGACCCAAAGCTCAGTAGTCTGCTTTCTCAGTATGTGCTTCGGCTCAATGAGCTTCTCGATGCGTCCACCTTCTTCAGTCGCGAGTCCTTCAACTACTACAACGCAGAGAGCGTGAGCAAGAGCCTCGTCAGCCAAGGCTACTTCCGGGCAAAGCACGCTCTCCTGCTCTTTGGTGACGAGAAGCCTCGTGAGGTGACCAGTGAGAAGGAACTCACGAACTTGATCACCGACGAAAAGGCGCGCATCTCCGAAGACACGGAACTCGCTGCTCGCCTCGAACAGCTCGGGAAGATGCTCAATGCCAATCAAGCGGTGCGAGACTTCTTCAGCTTCGTCTCGGATCGTCCGGAACTCCTTGCGGAGCTGGAGCACATAGACCGATTCAAGGAGAAGCTGTGGATCTCCAACTTCAAGGAGCACGCCGACCTCTTTGGTCAAGCTGTTGACCTTCATAAAGCATCCCAGGAGCGTCGAAAGACGATTCTGGAAGCCGCTGCATCGGAGCGCACGCAATGGGAAGAGGTGATCGAACTCTTCAACGAGCGGTTCGATGTACCCTTCAAGCTCGTTCCGAAGAACCGTGTCCAGGTCATGCTGGCACAGGAGCCGTTCTTGACGCTCGGCTTCCAGTTCGAGGACGGCGGCGGCTCGGCGCAGGTTGACCGCGAGCATCTTCTTCAAGTCCTCAGCACGGGAGAGAAGAAGGCTCTCTACATCCTCAATATTCTCTTCGAGGTCGAGGCGCGGAGGAAGTCTGGGGAGCTGAGCATTTTCGTCATCGACGACATTGCCGACTCGTTCGACTATAAGAACAAGTATGCAATCGTCCACTACCTGAAGGAGATGGAGGAGGAACCCCTGTTCCGACTCGTCATCCTGACGCACAACTTCGACTTCCTGCGCACGATCCGAGGTAGGGGAGTGGTGAGCTGGGGCGGGTGCTTTGTTGCGGAGAAGAGCATCGATCGAGTCAAGTTCGAACCGATGGATGGGAACCTAATCCAGAACCCCTTCGAGGGTGACCTCAAAGGTAAGATGTTCAGCAGTGCCCTCGAACGGATTGCCTGCATTCCCTTCGCGCGGAACATTCTGGAGTATAGCCGAGGTTCGAAGGATGAGGACTACCTCCGCCTCACCTCCCTGCTTCACCTGAAGGCTGATTCTCGCGGGATCACCCAGGCTGAGCTCGATCGACTCTTCAAGACGGCCTTCTCGGGAGTGGATGATAAGGCGTGGCCGGAAGCCGATGAAACGGTCGTAGACGCCATCTGGAGAGAAGCGGACGCTTGCCTTGAAGCTGACGATGGGGTGAACTTCGCCAACAAGATCGTGCTCGCGATCGCCCTTCGCCTCCGCGCCGAGTCGTACATGCTGCGACTCATCGATGATCCGGCGGCTACTGACCAGATCACGAAGTATCAGACAGCGAAGCTGTTCAAGATGGTCGAGGATGGCGGGACTGCTGGTGCCGACGAGCTTCGGGTCCTGAGGTCGGTTCTTCTCACCACCGCGGAGACCCTGCATATCAACTCATTCATGTACGAACCGATCATCGATATGTCGGACCAGGCGCTTCGGAGTCTCTATTCGAAGGTCTCGGCGCTCGAGCTTGCCCTAGCGTGACGGTGAGGTCGGCCCGACCGAGTCGGGTTGCCGCGCGGTGATGCTTCAGAAGGTCAGAACTCGAAGCCGCCAGCTCCGACGCCATCGTCCACCAGGTGGCCGTACCGCTCCAGGGGGGGGGAGGACGAATCGTGGTGGCCCATCTCGTCAGCGATCAGCGGCAGCGGCACGCCGGCCTTGATCCGTGACGAGAGTGTGGCGTGACGCTCGCCGGGGCAACCGGGTGGGAGTCGTTCGCGTTCCACCTCGACCGTGCGAGCGACGGAGCTCCGATCGACTTCGTCCACCGGGGCCGTATCGCGCTGGTACGCGTCGACGAAGCCGTCCGCGAGGTGGTCGACGTCGAGGACGTCGCTCGGGTGGTGCTCGCCTCCCCACACTCGGCCGTGCCACTGACCCCGGCTGCGCGACGCGCGTGGGCGATGCTCGGACGTCCCGTCGGCGGTACGGTTCCTGCATGACGTACACGGTCGACTTCGTCGACGTCTCCACCACCGGGCTCGAGTCGTCTCCGGTCGCAGAAGCACTCGCCGGGCTGCGCGCGAACGAGGCCCGGTACTACAAGAACAAGTACGACCACGTGTTCGTCACGAGCACGCCGGACGAAGCCCCCGAGGTGCTGGACCTCGTCACGCGGGTGCTGCACGACGAGCGGGGCATCGTGATCGCGTCGCTCTCGCTCGAGGTCAGCGGGTTCGAGGTCGGCGGGCTCCGGATGGCGTACGTGTTCTACGAGTCCGGTCTGGCGATCAACGTGATGTACGCGATCGAGGACGGCGGGAAGCGCGCGGTGGGGCTCAAGCTGTCGATGGGCATGGAGGTGCCCGAGGAACTGTCCGCGTTCAAGTTCGCCCGTCAGCGGTCAAAGCTGGCCGGGGAGATCCGCGGCTCGTACTTCGTCATCAAGGGCGAGTACGCCTGAATCCCGCGAGGAGGTCTCAGGGACCGGGGCGCGCTCCGTAGCGTCGGGAGTACGCCTCGGCGAACCTGCCGACGTGCACGAACCCCCAGCGACCGATGATCGCCGCGAGGGGCTCGTCCGTTGTGGACTGGAGTTCCGCACGGACACCCTCCAGTCGGAGTCGGTGGACGTACTGCATCGGTGAGATCCCGAACTGCGTCCGGAACCCCCGTTCCGATTCGCCAGGGCTGACACCCGCAGCACGCGCGATCGTCTCCGTCGTCAGGGGTCCCGCGACGTGCGTCGAGATGTAGGCGACCGCGGCGACCACACTGTCGGACATCGCGTCGTCGGCCGCAGCGGGGACGGGCTGCGGGGAAGTGGCACCGGCCGGGTACACGTTCGGGTCGTCACCCGACCGGTAGTTCGGGGTACCCGATGGCGGAGAGCCGAAAGAGGAACGCTGCGCGGTCATGATCGTCTCCTGTCATCGGAATCGTGGGTGTTCCGGCGACCAGGGACTGGGGCAGCTGAGACGCAACGGTAGGCGTACCGGAGCCGCGCGCGCAAGACCCTTGCGCCGACGGTGGATCGGCCCTACGGTGAGCGGCAGCTGCCCCAGCCCTCGGTCGCCGAACCCTCTCGCTTCGATGACGACCAGGACGCCACCATGGACGTGCAGCACGCGGACACCGGAACCCCGACGAACCACGCACCCCGGCATCGGCCGCTCCGGGTGTCCGTCCTGCTCGACGGGCGTTGGCCGGACTACTTCCCCGAGTCCGTCGTGATCGGCGACGAGTGGTCCTGAGCGCGCGGACGGGATGAGTGGTCCTGAACAGACGGGGCCATCCGGGTGTCACCCCCGCAGGGTCAGGATCTCCGCGCCGTCCTCGGTGATCGCGATGGTGTGCTCGCTGTGCGCGGTGCGTGCTCCCGTCGCACTGCGGAGCGTCCAGCCGTCCGGGTCGGTGACGAGCACGTCGGTGTCCGCCATCACCCACGGCTCGAGCGCCAGCAGGAGACCCGGCCGCAGCACGTAGCCGCGGCCCGGCCGTCCGTCGTTCGAGATGTGCGGGTCCTGGTGCATCGTCGACCCGACTCCGTGCCCGCCGAATTCCATGTTGATCGGGTAGCCGGCCTCGTGCAGGACCGTGCCAATCGCGTGGGACAGGTCGCCGATGCGGGCACCGGGGACCGCGGCGGCGATGCCGGCCCCGAGGGCTTGCTCGGTGGCGTCGATCATCGCGAGGTCCTCGGGTCGGGCGTCGGACCCGACGATGAAGCTCACGGCAGAGTCCGCGACGACGCCGTCGAGCGAGACGGCGAGGTCGAGCGTCAGCAGGTCACCGTCGCGGAGGGCGTAGTCGTGGGGGAGTCCGTGCAGCACGGCGTCGTTCACGGCGGTGCAGACGTAGTGGCCGAACGGGCCGCGGCCGAACGACGGTGCGTAGTCGACGTAACTCGACACGGCTCCGGCTTCGAGGATCATAGCCTTCGCCCACCGGTCGATGTCCAAGAGGTTCGTGCCCACGGTCGCGCGCCCCTGCAGGGTGTGCAGGATCCGGCCGACGAGCGCACCGACGGCGCGTGCGCGGGGGAGTTCGGTCGGAGTGAGGAGCTCGATCATGCGATAACTATACCGGTACTAGTATTGGCACCATGGTCCGGCTCCCGCTCACCCCCGCAGACGTCGAACGTGGTCAGCGCCTCGGTGCGCTGCTCCGTCGGGCGCGCGGCGAGCGGTCGATGCTCCAGACGGCCCTCGACGCCGGGGTGTCCCCGGAGACGCTGCGGAAGATCGAGACCGGGCGGGTGGCGACGCCGGCGTTCCCGACGATCGCCGCCATCGCGGACGTGCTCGGGCTGTCGCTCGACGAGATATGGGCGGGAATCACCGCCGCCGAGCGCCGGCTCGCGTCCTGACGCTCTTCCCGCGCCCTGAACACGACATGTTTGGCAGCTCGTCCTGTCGTGGTCGACGCTTGTGTCCGACAGCGGCGGAGGGCAGAGGAGTGGGCTATGACACTGGAGCAGATGATCCGGAGTGCGACGCACGGGGTGTGCGTCGGACTGACCGGCGATCTGACACGGGCGAGAGCGATGCGGGCGGCGCTCGAGGCAGCGCAGCGTTCCATGAGCGGCGAGCGATCGGCGGATGTGATGACGACGTGGATCGGGGCGAGCGCCAACGGCCGCCCGGGTTCGTCGTCGGAGTAGCGCGGACGGAACGATTCGAAGGGCCGCTTGCGTCGCCGAGGACCCTTGCGGAGTACGACGCGGTCGTGTCGGGAAGCGCAGCAAGGATGGTCGCGTGTCACGAGCGGAACGCGATCGTCACCGCTGACGCGCTTGAGCCGGGCAGAGGTGACCGTCGCCAAGGTCGGGACGGTGGCGGCGCACCTCGCGACGCTCACAGCGCTCGTCGGCGCGATCGCGCTCGTGCTCCACGGGCGAGAAGCCGGCGCCGTTCTCGCTGTGGTTCCGGCGGTGCTCGGCGCGTCTGCCCAGGTCGTCACTGCTGTACGACGCCGGTAGCGTGGGCCCCGTTCATCCACCGAACGCATCCATCGGGCAGTTGTGGACCCACGAGTGCCTACCGTGCACTGCGGAGGTGGAACGTGAAGTACATCAACTACGACGGATCGATCGTCATGACCGGTGATCGCATCGCCGAAGCGCTCGCTGACTACGCGGCAGTGCTCGGTGCCAACGGGCGTACGGACGCGGTCCACGTTCCGACCGTGGCCGAGGACGGGTCGATCGAGACGACCACGGTGCTGGTGGGTCCGGCGAGCGAGCTGGTACTGACGGCAGCGCCCGACGACGAACTCGAGTACGAGGACCCGGCGTTCATCCGCAGGCTCCGTGATGCGGCTGCGACGGCCGGCCCGGACGGCCCGCTGAACGCCGACGGCCGCACCCCGTTCGCGGGAGCCGACGACCCGGACCCGTTCCCGCCCGCCTGAGGCGCCCCGGGAGCGACGAAACGCCCCCGCAACGACGCCCCCGCAACGACGAAACGCCCCCGCAACGACGGAACGCCGCCGGAATCGGCGGCGTTTCGCGTGTTCGAAGGCGTCTCCCCGGGCAAGCCGGGCAAGCCGGCCGGACGGGAGGCCCGGCTCAGGCTGCGAGCGCGAGCTCCGACCGACGGACGGTCGCCGCCTGCAGGATGGTGCGGCTCGACTCGCCGAGCCAGGAGCGCCCGGGGACGGTCCAGCCGGCTTCGCCGTCGACCTCGACACGGGTGCCGGGGGTGACGAACAGGTCGAGCACGTCGACGGGCACGCGCACGACGTACTCGCGCTGGGTGCCGTTGTCGCGCACGGGGAACTCCGCGATGCGGTCGGGGGAGACGACGGGAGCCGCGGTCGCGGTCCCGATGATGGTGATTCGTTCGTTGCTGGTCATGGTGCTGTCTTTCTCGTCTTCTGGCGAGCCCACGGTGCGGTCCGACGGACGACTGAGTCGCATCGGTCGCGTGTGGTGGGCACGCGCACGTCGGCATTCGACGTGCTGTTCGGCCTGGCCTCGATCGGAAGGATCCGGATCGGACGTTCGGGCGAACGGTGGTCTCGGGGGAATGCGACTCGGGTGAGTCGGCGTCGAGACGGTTCGGTGTGCGCGAGTCAGATGGGTTCGCTGCAGTGCACCAGAGAAGAACAATACACGAGCTCCCCCTGAATGTCCACCGGTCAAGCGTGTAACGCAGTGGAAACCGATCGGGTCGGTCCGCGAAACACCGCGTCGTTACGGTTCGAGAACTGAGCCCCTGCTCAGCATTCACCCGGACGAAGGACCTGCACGGATGCAGCACCGAACACGCCAGCGCCCCCGCGCGGCGATCGCCACCGCGACGGCGGTCATGACGGGAGCCCTCGGGCTCGTCGTCCTGACGGCCGGCCCGGCACAGGCGGCCCCCACAGCGACCACAGCGACCATCGACGCCCCGGCGACCGTCACGGTCGGCGACGACTTCGACGTCGACGTGACGATCCCCGCGACGGCGGACGTCTTCGCGTACGAGATCACCCTCGACGCCGACGAGGCGGTCGTCGCCTACCGGGACGGCAGTGTGACCGGTCCGGACGACGGCTTCGACAGCGTCACGCAGGACGGCGACGAGCTCACCATCGTGCACACCCGACTCGGCACGTCGCCCGCGATCAGCGGCGACCTCGCGAGTTCGATCGGGCTGACCGCGACGAGCGTCGGCACGGTCGACCTCGCGGTCACGAGCATCACGCTCCTCGACGAGGACGGCGCAGCGACCACGCTCGACGCCCCCGCGGCGACGGACATCACGATCGAGGCGGCGGCGACCACCGCGCCGACCGATCCGGCAACGCCAGGGACCCCCGGAGGCGACCCGACGAACGGAGCCGGGGCGGGCGGTGGAACCGGCACCGGCGGCACCGTGACGGACGCGGACGCCGTGAGCGGTGCCTCCCGTCCGGCCGCAGGTCAACTGGCCTGGACCGGTGCGCAGGTCGCACCGTGGATCGCTGCAAGTCTCGCCCTGCTGCTGGCCGGCGGTGGCGTCCTCGTCGCCCGCGCCCGCGCCCGCCGGAACGGAGCCACCCGATGACCGCCCAGCGCACCCACACCACCACGCGCACCACCAAGCGAGCCGCCGCCGGCGCTGCCCTCGTCGCCCTCGTCGGCACAGCCCTCGCCGCGACGCCCGCGCTGACGGCACACGCTGCCGACCCCGCCGTCGACGCGAGCCCCGCGGCCATGCTCGCGCCGTACTACACGTCCCTCGACCTGACCGGCGACGACCAGGTCACCACCGAGGACCTGACCGTCCTGACAAAGAACCTCGGAACGACGAGCACGGACACGAACTGGTCCGACGTCGCGAAGGCGGACACCGACGGCGACGGCACCATCACGGTCGCCGACGTCGCCGCCCTGTCCCAGCGGATGATCTACGACGACGGCCCGTTCCAGCTCGTCGAGGCCTCGACGCTCGACATGCAGGCCGCGATGAACGCCGGTGTGACGACCTCGGTCGCGATCACGCAGGCCTACCTCGATCGCATCTCCGCCTACGACCGCACGACCGTGCAGGCCGGCGGGCGTCCGCTCAACTCGATCGTCACGACGAACAAGGAGGCGCTGGCGGCGGCGAAGACCGCGGACACCGAGCGGGCCGAGCACGGGATGACGAGCATGCTCCTCGGCGTGCCGATCGCGCTGAAGGACAACTACGACACGAAGGACATGCCGACCACCGGTGGCTGCGGCTGCTGGGACGACAACCAGACCGACACCGATGCCGCGATGGTCACGGGCCTCCGCAGCGCCGGTGCCGTGATCCTGGCGAAGGCGAGCCTCGACGAGTTCGCGTACGGCTTCGTGTCGGAGTTCTCCTCGAACCAGCCGGCGGGGTCCTCGCTCCTCGTTGCGAGCCCCTACGTCACGACGCAGACAGCAGGCGGGTCCAGTGGTGGAACCGGAGCCGCGATCGCCGCGAACCTGGCGGGCATCGGCTTCGGCACCGACACCGGTGGGTCGATCCGCATCCCGTCCTCGTACAACCAGCTCGTCGGCATCCGCCCGACGGTGGGGCTGACGAGCCGGGACGGCATCATCCCGCTCGCGCTGTCGCAGGACACCGGTGGGCCCATCGCCCGCTCGGTGACCGACGCCGCGGTGGCACTCGATGCCGTGACCGGGGTCGACGCTGCCGATCCGGTGACGAGCGGGCAGCAGGGCAAGGTCCCGGCGTCGTACACCGCAGCGCTCGACCCGGAGGCGCTCCAGGGCGCGCGGATCGGCTACGTCACGTCGATGGTTGGCACGAACGCCACCACGCTGCGTCTGTTCAACGAGTCCGTCGCGAAGCTCACCGCAGCCGGTGCCACCGTCGTCCCGATCAGCAGCACCGCGGACTTCGCGAAGGTGCTGAACGAGGGCAGCGGGTCGACGAACGAGTTCAAGCACGACCTCGACGAGTACGTCCGGAAGCACCTCGACCCGGACGTCACCGCCAGGAGCATCTCGGGCATCCTCGCCTCGGGTGAGTACGTGCCGAGCCGGAAGTCCACGTACGAGGCACGTGACAAGATCACGGACGCCCAGTACCAGGCGTGGGCCGGTCCGACCGGGACGCACACGACGCAGCTCGCCACCGGCAAGCAGGTCGTCACGTCGATGATGGACACGCAGGACCTCGACGCGCTCGTCTACCCGTCGGGCACGCCGTACGGCACGCAGTCGACGAACATGCGCCTCAGCCCGAACACCGGCATGCCGGCCGTGACCGTCCCGATGGGGCAGGCCACGGCGGCCGACAACACGGTCACCGGTGGCGGCGTGAACCTGGAGTTCCTCGGCCGCTCGTACGACGAGAGCACCGTGATCGGACTCGGCTACGCCTTCGAGCAGGCGACGCACGCGCGCACCTCGCCGGCCGCGTACGGCCCGCTCGGGTAGTCGGTCGGCTCCGTGACGGACGGGAGGCTCGGTGCACGTCGTGCGCCGAGCCTCCTGTCCGTCCGCTGGTTCAGTTCAGGGCCGGGGTGTCCTCCGGCACGACGCCACCGCCGTACAGGTCGGTCGCCAGGTCGCGGAGCGCCCGGAGGGCGACGCGCTGTGTGAGCGGACCGTAGGAGATCCGGGCGACCCCGAGGGCCTCGTACTCCGCGGCGGGCAGGGCACCGGGGAGCCCGATGACGCTGAGCTTCCCGCGGCCGAGTCCCTCGACGAGCCGCTCCACGACGTCGCGCTGGATCGCTCCCGGGACGAACACGATCGGTGCGCCGGCGTCGAGGAACGCCTTGCCGCGGGCGATCGCGTCGGCGATGCTCTCGTCGAGCGGGCGGTCCCCGCCGCGGGCGATCGCATCGGTCCGTGCGTTCAGCTGGAACGCCACGCCCTCGGCCTCCGCGGCCTTCGTGATCGCGGCGACGCGTGCGACGGCCTCGTCGAAGGGACGGAGGCGGTCCTCGACGTTCGCGCCGACGACGCCGAAGCCGATCGCGCGACGGATGGTCTCGGCAGGGTCCTCGTACCCGTCGTCGAGGTCGGCCGTCACCGGCAGGTCCACGGCCTCGGCGACGATCCGGGCGCCCTGGAGCGCGAGGTCGAGGGGCATGCCGCCGTCCTCGTATCCGTAGGACGCGGCGATCGAGTGGCCGGCGGTCGCGATCGCGCGGGTCTCCGGCAGGGCCGCGACGGTCTTCGCACTGATCGCGTCCCACACGTTCACGACGCGGAGGATCTCGGGGGCTTCGTGCAGGGTCTTGAGGGTCGACGCCTTGTCGACGGTGCTGCTGCTCGCTGTGCTGCTGGTCATGGCACCGACAGTAGGCCGATCCACCGGTCCCCGGCCCGACGTGACCCGCAGACGACGCGAGATGACGGACGGACTCGCGCCGAGCCTCCTGTCCGGTGCACCATGAGGGGATGGCGAGCGACGAGGAAGACCCGGTCGGCACGCTCCGCGGAGTCCGCACGAGCATCAAGTGGACGCGGTACGCGCCAGACGTGCTGCCCCTGTTCGTCGCCGAGATGGACCACGAGGTCGCGCCGGAGATCCGGCAGGCGCTCGTCGAACGCGTGCAGCAGTCGGACCTGGGCTACCTGGACGGACCCGGGCCGCTGGCACCGGCGTTCGCGTCCTTCGCCCGCGAGCGCTGGGCATGGGAGGTCGACCCGGCGCGCGTCTACCTGGCCACCGACGTCAGCGTCGGGATCGTCGAGACGCTGCGGCTCGCGCTGCCCGACGGCGGCCGCGTCGCGATCACCCCGCCGGTGTACCCGCCGTTCTTCGAGCTCGTCGAAGAGGCCCGATGTCAGGTGGAAGAGGTCCCGCTCGCCGAGCAGTGGGGTGTCTACCGACTCGACCTCGAGGGCCTCGAGCGCGCCTTCGCATCCGGGGTCCGGGTGTTCCTGCTCTGCAACCCGCACAACCCCATCGGGCTCGTGCACGATCGTGCCGACCTGCTCGCGCTGGCGGCGCTCGCCGCGGAGTACGACGTGCTCGTCATCTCCGACGAGATCCACGCACCGCTGACCCACCCGGGCGTGCAGTTCACCCCGTTCGCCGCGATCGCGTCGTCCGTCGGAGCGCGCAGCGTCTGTGTCACGAGCGCGAGCAAGGGATGGAACCTCGCCGGGGTGAAGTGCTCCGTCATCGTCGCCGGAGACGACCGGACCGCGGCACTGCTCGACACCCTGTGGGAAGAGGTCGCGTGCCGGACGAGCATCCTCGGGTTGCACGCGAACCTCGCGGCGTTCTCGCTCGCGGTGGGGTGGCTCGACGACGTCATCGACCGGATCGTCGCGAACGACCGGTTGCTCGCGAAGCTCCTCGCCGAGCACCTGCCGGGGGTCGTGTACTCGCGGCCGCGTGCCGGCTACCTGGCGTGGCTCGACTTCCGGGGGATCGGCCTCGGGGACGACCCGGCCGTGCAGCTCCGGGAGCACGCCTTCGTGGCGCTGAACTCCGGCGTGCCGTTCGGGTCCGAGGGGCGCGGGTTCGCCCGAATCAACCTGGCGTGTTCGCCGGACACCCTGCGCGAGGCGGTGCTGCGGATCGCGGCGGCGTACCCGTCGAGTGCGCAGGAGGGCGTGGTCTGGCACGTCGCGTGAGCGGCGCGGGCCCTTGTCGCACTACGCGGGCTTGTCGCACTACGCGGGCTTGCGCGCCTCGATCAGGTGGCGTGACGAGTACGCGACGAAGGGCCCGTCGGCAGCGATCTGCGCGTGCAGGTCGCGCAGCCGGTCGCGGTAGCGCTCGACCGTGAAGTCCGGCACCCACCAGATCACCTTGCGCAGCAGGTAGACCACCGCGGCGACGTCGTGGATCTCGATGCGGGTGCGCGCCGTGCGGAGGTCGACGACCTCGAGTCCGGCGGCCCGTGCGGCATCGGCCTCGTCGTCGTGGTGCCGTCCGCGGCGCTCGACGGGCTTCGGCCCGAGGAAGAACTCGATGAGCTCGAACACGCTCGCAGGACCGACGTGCTGCGCGAGGTAGCTGCCGCCGGGAGTGAGCACGCGGGCGATCTCGTCCCAGTGGATCGTCGCCGGGTGTCGGCTGGTGACCAGGTCGAACGCGCCGTCGGCGAACGGGAGCGGAGGCTCGTCCGGGTCGGCGACGACGACCACGCCGCGCGGGTGGAGGAGCTTCGTCGCGGCGGCGACGTTGGGCGGCCAGGACTCGGTCGCGACGGCGGTCGCCGGGAACGACGGCGCTTCGGCGAGGACCTCACCGCCGCCGGTCTGGACGTCCAGGGACGCGGCGCCGGTCCTGAGCGCTCCGAGCCGACGGCCGAGCAGCGCTGCGTAGCCCCACGGCGGGCGTTCCTCGGTCGCACGGCCGTCGAGCCAGGAGAAGTCCCACCCGGTGACGTCGGCGGCTTCGCCGATGGCGACGAGCTGGTCGAACGAGGTGGTGCTCATGTCCACCATCGTGCCGGTGTCGTGGTCGGAGTGCATCCCTCCACACTGTCCGGGTTCGCCGAACGGTTCACAGTTCCACGAAGTGAGTCGATCATGGTCGGTCGGTTCGCCATCGTCGCTGGATGCACCGCATCGAGAACATGTTGTCCACAATCGATAGGCAGTGTTGCCTAGCTCTGATTAGACGCGTAGCGTGAAGCGCAAGGTCCTCATCGCCCGGCTGCGCGAGTTGGCCGCGGCGGAACGCGTCGAGTTCTCGTTCCGCCGTCACGGTGGGCGACACGACCTGTACCGGTTCGGACAGCAACCGGTCGTGATCCCGCGTCACCGTGAGGTCGACGAACGAACGGCGCGTGCGATCATCCGGGACTGTGAGCGAGAAGGAGGCGAACGGCAATGAGCCGTCACACCGTGCGCGCCGAGCGCAACGACAAGTACTGGGTGATCTGGATCGATGGGGAGCCCCGAACGCAGGCGAAACGTCATCGTGAGATCGAGGAGATGGCCCGTGACTGGCTCTCGCTGACGTACGAACGGGCGACCGAATCGTTCGAACTCGACCTCGACGTGGCAATGCCCGCAGCGGCGCGGGCACACCTTGATCGAGCAAGGGTCCTGCGTGCTGAGTCGGAGCGTGCTCGCGTCCAGGCGGGCCAGGAGACCGCGGCGGCGGCGCTCGTCCTGCACGAATCGGGGCTCACCGTCCGCGAGATCGGGCCGCTCCTGCAGGTGTCACATCAGCGCGCGCAGCAGCTGGTCGCAGCCGCCCGCTGATGGTTCACGCGTCGATGTACTGGTTCCGGCCGACGACGCGGATCGTGAGGTCGACCTCGCTGGAGGGGATCTCCTCGGTCATGGCGACCCATTCCCGGGCGACGAACCCGACGGAGCCCCAGCGGGAGACCTCGGTGACGAGGAACCCGTCGATGAACACCTGCCACATGCCCTTGTCCCGGACCGCCTGGACCTCGTGCGTCGCCATGCCGCGAGCGTAGCAAGCGCGCCCGGCGGCGCTCAGCCGACGCGCTCGACGCTGCTCAGCCGACGCGCTTGGCGTAGTAGCGGAGCATCGGCGTCTCGCCGGAGGGCTTCGACCAGTCGGCCGGCCCGGTGCCCGTGAGGCGCCATCCGCGGCGCTCGTACAGTCGCCACGCCCCTGGCGTCTCCTCGGTGACGTCGAGCCGCACGTGGGTGCCGGGTGCGCCGTGTTCCGCCGCAGCGAGCAGGTCGTCCGCGAGCCCTCGGCATCGGTGCTCCGGGTCGACGAAGAGTCGCGTGACCGACGGCATCCGACCTGGTCCGGACACGGCGATGCCGACGTGTCCGACGACCCGGCCGTCGTCGACCGCGACCCAGGCGGCGAGGAGCCCCTCCGGGGAGAGCCAGGCGCGTGGGTCGTCCGGCCAGGTCGCCGGGTAGCCGTCCGTGTGCACGCGCCAGAGCACCTCGACCAACGTGTCGAGGTCGGCGTCGGTGCGTTCGTGGATGCGCATGGCGTCAGGCACTGTCGGCAGCGTCCCGCGATCCGTCAGGACCTCGACGCGATCCGTCGGGGGCACGACCCGATCCGCCGGGTCGTGCGTCCCGGTCGTCGAAGAACCCCTTGGCCCCGAAGGCGAACGACAGGATGCAGAGCAGCGCCCCGACGACGAACCACACGATGTCCCCGGTCGTCGGGTCGACCACGGCCGAGCGTCCGAAGAGCAGGCCGATCGCGATGACGAAGTTGGTCATGCCCCACGCCACGTTGGTGCGCGGCGACGAGTACCGCCCGAACGGCGTGCGGAACACGCGTCCGCCGAGCCCCGCCACGAAGTGCGGCATGCCGTTGGTCAGCGCGAACCCTGCGATCGCGAACAGCACCACCCCGATGATCCCCATGCGCAACACCCTAGGACGTGCGCCCCGCCGGGGTCAGGCCGGCCGTCAGACCAGGTCGAGCGCCATGTGGACGTTCGCGCGGGTGTAGGGGCTCGGTTCGTGCTCGTCCGCGCCGAGGTGCCGGAACCCGGTGGTCTCGTAGAGGTGCACGGCGCTGGCGAGGTCGGCGTTGCTCTCGAGCACCACGCGTGTCGCGCCGAGCCTGCGGGCGCGGTCGATCGCCGTCTCGATGAGTCGTCGACCGGTGCCGTGCCCCTGGTGGTCCGGTGCGACCGCCATCTTGACGAGTTCGAACACCCCGGGGCTCACCGGCGCCATCCCGATGCAGCCGACGACGATGCCGTCGGCGAGGCGCGCGACGAGCACGGCGCCGCCGGGTTCGACGATGCGCCCCACGGGGTCGCCGAGGTACTTGCGGTCCTCGTCCTCGAGCGCGAAGAAGCGGGTGATCCACGCCTCGTTGAGCACGCGGAACGCCTCGGCGTCCGCGGGGGTGGCGAGGTCGGCGATGGTGATGTCGGCGGTGTCGGGCATGGCTCCATCCTCGGACCGACCCCGAGAAGAGTCCAATACTCGTTCGCGTCGATCGATACGCTGGATGCATGGATCACGACGTCGACCTCCGGCAGCTCCGGGCGTTCCTGGCGGTCGCCGACGAACTGCACTTCGGCCGCGCCGCCGAGGCCCTGCACATCGCGCAGCCCGCGCTCTCCCAGCAGATCCGCCGGACCGAACGCGCGCTCGGCGTGGACCTCTTCGCGCGGACCTCGCGGAGCGTCGCGCTCACGCCGGCCGGTCGTGCTCTGCAGGGTCGTGCGCGGTCGCTCCTGGCCCAGGCCGCGCGGGACCTCGACGAGACGGTGCGCGTCGGACGTGGTGAAGCCGGGCGCCTCGACGTGGGGTTCGTGGTCTCGGCGCTGCCGCTCGGTCCGATCGAACGCGTGCAGCGGTTCCGGGAGCGCTACCCCCTGGTCCGCGTCGAACTCACAGAGGGCTACACATCGCAGCTGCTCGCGCGCATCGTCCGCGGCGAGCTCGACCTGGCGATCGTGCGCGACCCGGACCCGACGGACGGCGTGCGGACCACGCCGTTCCGGAGCGAGCGGTTCGTCGCGGCCGTCCCGCGGCACCACCGGTTCGCCGAGCGCGCGGAGATCGACGGCACCGAGCTCGTCGACGACCCGTTCGTGTTCTTCCCCGCCAAGGCGGGCGCGGTCGCGACCGAGCGGAACCTCGCCCCGGTGGTGCAGGGTGCGAAGCATCCAACGGTCGTGCAGGAGGCGACGACCTGGGCCACCGTGCTGCACCTCGTCGGTGCCGGGCTCGGCGTCACGATCGCGCCGGCGAGTGCGACGCTCGCGGCCCCGGACACCGTCGTGCTGCTGCCGCTCACGAGCGACCACCGCAGCGAGCTGCGCTGGGCGGTCCGGACCGACGACGACCGCGAGATCCTCCGGAACTTCGTCGCAGCGGCCGACTGACCGAGCCGCCTACTCCAGCGGCAGCACCGGTGCCCGCTGGTCGCCGAGCTCGTCCTGTCGCCACGGTCGCGAGCCGCGCAGCCCGAGGCCGAGCTGCACGAGCACGAACGACACGTGCGGTTCGACGTCGGGGTACCACGGGCCTTCGACGCCCAAGCCGAAGGCGCCGAGCTCGTCATCGGCCTCGTCGCGGACCGTCAGCCGCCAGCGTCCGTCGCCCTGTTCCTCGACGACGACCCACCGTGCAGTGGGGAACCGCGTCACGCCGTCTTCATGATGTCGGCCGTGAAGTTCTGCACGCGCTGCAGGAGTGCTTCGCCCCGCATGGCGATGGTGGCCGGTGGATTGAGGTGCGGGGGAGCGGTGCGGATGAGCATCGAGCACCCGAGGTCCTCGCAGACGTAGGACCCGATGGTGTTGCCGTTGCGGCCGGACTCACCGGCGCGCGCCGCCGAGAACAGGCGGACTTGCGTGGCCGGCTGCGGCGAGTGGCAGAACGAGCACATCGCGGCGATGCCCGGGCGGAGTGATCCGCCGGCCGAGCGCACCACGATCCCGACGGCGACACCGTCGATCCAGGACACGATGTACCCGCGCCGGGCCGCCTGGGGGTCGCGCCAGCCGAGGAACTCGCGCTCGTCCCAGAGCATCTCGTGCAGCCCCGGGATCGGGAGCTGGGCGAGCTCGTCCGGGGTGGCGTTGACGAACGACGATCGGATGTCTGCTTCGGTCAGTGGTTTCACGGTGCAAACACCCTATGCCTCGCCTCCGACAGATGGTCCGTCAGCCCAGCCGGGAGGCCCGGATCACCGCGAGCGCGCTCGTCTCGTCCGCCACCAGGACGGCTCGACGCACCGCGTCGCGTCCGGTACGGCGCGCGGCCGCGTCGTCCGCGGCGAACTCGACGAGGACCCGTGTCGAGCGCGCCATCGCGCGCGCACCGGGGATCCACGGGACCGCACGCTCGATCGATTCGGCGACCGCGACGACGGCCGCGTGGCGCTGCTGCAGGTGGGCGCGTTCGTGGGCGACCACGGCCTCCAGTTCGTCGGTCCGCAACCGGTCTGCGAGGCCGGTGCTGACCAGCACCCCGCCGCTCCGGCCGGGGACGGCGCAGGCGAGCGCGTGCTCCGCCTCGACGACCGCGACGAGCGTGCCGTCGATCTCGCGGTGCGGGGCGACGCCGGACCGCATCGCCTCGCGGACGGCCTGGTGCTCGGGACCCGGCCGGACCCGGACCGCGACGACGAAGGCGAGCACGGCGAGCACCGCGACCCCGATGTTGAGGCCGTGCGTCGGTGAGTCGCCGAACGTGATCGGGCGGTTCGCGAGCACGACGAGGGCGATGCCGGCGACGAACCCGAGTGCGCCGAGGAGCACAGCGACGGACCAGCTCAGGAGCGCGGTGCGGGGGCGGTCGATCGTCCAGGCGGAGCGGGTCAGGATGCGGGGCGCGACGACCACGACGGCCAACGCCAGCACGATGAGCACGATGCCGGTGATCACCACGTCGTCGTCGCCATGCTCGTCGTGTTCTGGCTCGTCGTGTTCTGGCTCGTCGTCAGGAACGGGCGCGGGCGTCGAGTGCCCGGCGGATGACGTCGAGGTCGTCGGAGGCGAGTGAACCGGTGAACTGCAGCAGTGCGGCTTCGCGGTCGGACGCCGCTGCGAGCGCGGTCGACATGAGCGACGCGGTCTGCTCCTCCCTGCTGTGCGTGGCGCGGAAGGTCAGGGGGGCCTCGGTGTGCTGCTGCCGCTCGACCGTGCCCTTGCGGCCGAGCCGGTCGAGCACGGTGAGGACGGTCGTCAGCGCGGGGCGGGGCTCCGGGAAGGCGTCGAGCACCTGTCGTGCGGTGAGACCGGAGTCGTCGGCGGACCAGAGCGCGTCGAGCACCGCCTGCTCGAGCTGCCCGCGGGGGCGCTGCCTCTGTCCTGCCACCAGGCCACTCTACGAGATGTCGAAGAGGTGGGTGGCACGTGTCACATGCCCGTAACGCGATCTCGGTAAGCTTCCCGCTGACAACAGAACATCGAGGCCGACCACCCGCCGCGGGAGACGTCGTGCCGGCCACCGCTCGTCGGTGGTCGTGCGACACCGAAGGAGCATCCTCCCCGCCAATCTCTCAGGTCCAACACCGCAGCGGACAGGCCACTCTGAAAAGCAGACGCTCCGACACCCTCCGGGTGCGGAACGGCTCGCCCACGGTGAAAGCCGACGGACCTCACGGGCCGCGGTGAAACTCTCAGGCCCATGACAGAGGGGGAGTTCGTGCCCGGCGATCGTCGTCGGGTGCTGCCCGACCTCGGGAGAACTCCGCATGTCAGATCCTTCTTCGTCGTCATCGTCGCCGTTGCGTTCGTCGCCGCTGGAAGCCGCGCACGAAGCGGCCGGCGCGACCTTCACCGACTTCGCCGGGTACCGCATGCCCGTGCGCTACTCGTCCGACCTCGCCGAACACCACGCCGTGCGCCAGGCCGCCGGCGTCTTCGACCTCTCGCACATGGCGGAGATCGGCGTCTCGGGACCCGACGCCGTGGCGTTCCTCGACCACGCGCTCGCCGGTGCGTTCGGCGCGATGACCGTCGGCCGGGCGAAGTACTCGCTCCTGCTCGAGGAGACCGGCGGGATCCTCGACGACCTCGTCGTGTACCGGACGGACGACGACACCTACCTCGTCGTCGCCAACGCCGCGAACCGTGAGGTCGCCGTGTCGGCCCTGCAGGCGCGCGCCGACGGCTTCGACGTGCAGGTCAGCGACGACTCCGACACCACGGCACTCGTCGCGGTGCAGGGGCCGGCCGCCGCCGGGACGCTCGACGCCCTGGTCGTCGAGGACCGGCTGCAGCCCGAGTCACCGCTCGACGAGCTCCGCTACTACCGGGCGCTGCACGCGACCTTCGACGGTTCGTCGGTGCTCGTCGCCCGCACCGGCTACACCGGCGAGGACGGCTTCGAGATCTACAGCGACCCTGACGTCGCCCCGGCGATCTGGGACGCACTGCTCGACGCGGGGTCCTCGCGCGGCGTCGTCCCCGCGGGACTCGCGGCTCGGGACACCCTGCGGCTCGAGGCCGGGATGCCGCTCTACGGCCACGAGCTCACCGTGACGACCCGTCCGGCGCAGGCCGGGCTCGGTCGCGTCGTCGCAACGTCCGGTTCGTTCGTCGGGGCGTCCGGCGTCTCGCCGGAGTCCGACGCGCCCGTGCTCGTCGGCCTCGTGATGGAGGGACGCCGAGCCGCTCGTGCCGGCTACCCGGTGCTGCACGACGGGGACGTCGTCGGCACGGTGACCTCCGGTGCGCTCTCCCCGACGCTCGGCCACCCGGTCGCGATGGCCTTCGTCGCACCGTCGGCCGCTACCGAGGGACAAGTCCTCCACATCGACGTCCGCGGCACCGCCATCCCCGCCACGGTCACCCCGTTCCCCTTCTACCGTCGCCCTTCGAAAGGCTGATCCCCATGACCGACCAGAGCGCACTGCAGTACACCAAGGACCACGAGTGGCTGCTCGTCGAGGGTGACGTCGTCACCGTCGGCATCACCGACCACGCCGCCGAACAGCTCGGTGACGTCGTCTACGTCGAGCTGCCGGCCGTCGGCACCGCCACCACCGCCGGTGAGCAGCTCGGCGAGATCGAGTCGACCAAGAGCGTCGGCGAGCTCTTCGCGCCGATCGAGGGCGAGGTCGTCGAGGTCAACGACGCCGTCGTCGACGCGCCCGACACCGTCAACCAGGACCCGTTCGGAGCCGGTTGGCTCGTGAAGATCAAGGTCGAGGGCACGGACTTCCCCGAAGACCTCATGGACCACGACACGTACCGGGCGTCCATCGCATGACGGACACCGACCTGAACCTGCAGACGTCGTTCGCCGACCGGCACATCGGGACCACCCCGGCCGACCAGCGGACCATGCTCGACGTCGTCGGGCAGCCGTCCCTCGACGCCCTCGTCCGCGCGGCGATCCCGGAGTCGATCCACGCCGAACCGGTGTCCTCGTCGTCGATCCCGACCGCCGTCGGTGAGACCGAAGCGCTCGCCGAACTCCGCGGGATGGCGGCGAAGAACACCGTCCGGCGCGCGATGATCGGCCTCGGCTACTACGGCACCCACACGCCGGCGGTCATCCAGCGCAACGTGCTCGAGAACCCGAGCTGGTACACGGCCTACACGCCGTACCAGCCGGAGATCTCGCAGGGGCGTCTCGAAGCGCTCATCAACTTCCAGACGATGGTCGCCGACCTCACCGGCATGGCCACGGCCGGCGCCTCGATGCTCGACGAGGGCACCGCCGTGGTGGAGGGCATGCTCCTCGCCCGCCGCGCGTCGAAGGTCAAGGGTGACGCGTTCCTCGTCGACGCCGACCTGCTGCCGCAGACGCGTGCGCTGCTCGACCACCGTGCCGACGCCGTGGGGATCGCCCTGCGCGCGTTCGACGCCGTGTCCGGGCCCACTGACGAGCAGCTCGACGGTGCGTTCGGCGTCGTGCTGCAGTACCCGGGTGCCTCCGGGCACGTCGTCGACCCGTCGTCGACGATCGAGCGAGTGCACGCGGGCGGCGGGATCGCCGTCGTCGCGGCCGACCTGCTCGCGATGACGCTCCTCGCGTCCCCGGGGGACCTCGGCGCGGACGTCGCCGTCGGCACCTCGCAGCGCTTCGGCGTCCCGCTCGGCTTCGGTGGCCCGCACGCCGGGTACCTCGCCGTCCGCGCCGGGCTCGAACGACAGTTGCCCGGCCGGCTGGTCGGGGTGTCCTTCGACGCAGCAGGGGGCATGGCCTACCGGCTCAGCCTGCAGACCCGCGAGCAGCACATCCGCCGCGAGAAGGCGACGTCGAACATCTGCACTGCGCAGGTGCTCCTCGCCGTCATGGCGTCGATGTACGCGGTCTACCACGGGCCGGAGGGCCTTCGCTTCATCGCGAACCGCGTCGCCCGCACGACGTCGGCGCTGGCCGATGCCGCACGGGCCGCCGATGTGCAGGTCGTCCACGACGCGTTCTTCGACACGCTGACGCTCCGGGCACCCGGACGGGCCGGCGAGCTCGTCGACGCCGCCCACGCTGCCGGCTACCTGCTGCACCTCGTCGATGCGGACACCGTCCTGGTCTCCGTCGACGAGACGACCACGCCCGACGACGTCCGTGTGCTGTCCGGGCTGCTGGCCGGGGGCAGTGGACCGGACCAGCGAGCGGTCGAGACGGCCGTGGCGGACGCGACCCCGGGCCTGGCGTCCGGCCTGCTGCGGCAGAGCGAGTACCTGACGCACCCCGTGTTCAGCGCGCACCGGAGCGAGACCCGCATGATGCGGTACCTCAAGCACCTCGCCGACAAGGACTACGCGCTCGACCGCGGCATGATCCCGCTCGGCAGCTGCACGATGAAGCTCAACGCGGCGACCGAGATGGCCGCGGTGACGTGGCCGGAGTTCGCGAACATCCACCCGTTCGCGCCGCGCTCCGACGTCGAGGGCTACCTCGGGATGATCAGCGACCTCGAGACCTGGCTCGCCGAGGTCACCGGGTACGACACCGTCTCCGTCCAGCCGAACGCCGGCAGCCAGGGCGAACTCGCCGGGCTCCTCGCGATCCGCGGGTACCACCGGTCCCGCGGGGACGACGCGCGAACCGTGTGCCTCATCCCGTCGAGCGCGCACGGCACGAACGCCGCGTCCGCCGTGCTCGCCGGCATGAAGGTCGTGGTCGTGGCGTGCGACGAGAACGGGAACGTCGACCTCGACGACCTCCGTGCTCGTGTCGCCGACCACGCCGACACCCTCGCGGCGCTGATGATCACGTACCCGTCCACCCACGGTGTGTACGAGCACGACATCCGCGACATCTGCGACGCCGTGCACGATGCCGGCGGCCAGGTCTACGTGGACGGCGCGAACCTCAACGCGCTCCTCGGGCACGCCCGCTTCGGAGACTTCGGCGGGGACGTCTCGCACCTGAACCTGCACAAGACGTTCTGCATCCCGCACGGTGGTGGCGGTCCCGGCGTCGGGCCGGTCGCGGCGAAGGCGCACCTCGCGCCGTTCCTGCCGGGGCACCCGTTCGCGCAGGACGACGACCGCCGACCCGGGTCGACGTCGTCTTCGAACCAGCGGCTCGCGCATGCCGGTGGCCCGGTCTCGGCAGCGCCGTACGGCAGCCCGAGCATCCTGCCGATCACGTGGTCGTACGTCCGCATGATGGGGCTCGAGGGGCTCACCCGTGCGACGGAGACCGCCGTGCTCGGGGCGAACTACATCGCGGCACGGCTCCGTGACGCGTTCCCGGTGCTCTACACGGGCGAATCGGGGCTCGTCGCACACGAGTGCATCCTCGACCTCCGTCCGCTCAGGGACGCCACGGGCATCACCGTGGACGACGTCGCCAAGCGCCTCGTCGACTACGGCTTCCACGCGCCGACCATGTCGTTCCCGGTCGCGGGCACGCTCATGGTGGAGCCGACCGAGAGCGAGGACCTCGCGGAACTCGACCGCTTCGTCGACGCGATGCTCGCCATCCGCGCCGAGGCCGGGGCGGTCGAGCGTGGGGAGTGGCCGGCGGACGACAACCCGCTCGTCGGAGCGCCGCACACGGCTGCGTCGGTGATCTCGGGGGAGTGGACGCACGCCTACACGCGGGAGCAGGCGGTGTACCCGCTGCCCGGCATCGCCGAGCGGAAGTACTGGCCGCCGGTGCGTCGCATCGACCAGGCGTACGGCGACCGCAACCTGGTGTGCGCGTGCCCGCCGGTGGAGGCGTTCGCCTAGCGAGCCGCCTGCGCAGCGCGTGACGACGGCCCCGGAGCATCTCGCTCCGGGGCCGTCGTCGTGTGCGGTGCGTGTGTGGTGTGCGTCGGCGTGCGGGGCGTCGTTCCGAGTCCGCGCCACCACACCCCACCTCGCCGCCCCGAACCCCCTACCACGCCCCTGAACCACTGTGGAGCGGTCCGATTCGTCCAAGCGGTGGATCATTGCGTCCAGGCACCGCACAGCCCACCCATGGGGTCGGGTGTGTCATGCCCGCCGAAACGCGGACACGAGCCTCCGTGACACGACCCCCGAAGAGGTGGCACACTGCGAGGAACTGTTCCGATGCGCAACGAAGATGATGCAGATGCAACAATCCAGCATGTTGCGCCGTGAAACGCGCGTATCTTGCAGCATCTCGCAAGGATCATGCAAGTTGGTTACCAGCGTGTAACCGTTCGTTCCAGGGTTTGGCGGGTTCTCAGCGCACTGCCTACAGTGCAAAGGTCAAACGCGCCTGGCGACACCTCTGTGCCGGGCGCGTCCCATGCACCAGGAGGAACTCTTGATCAAGAAGCGCGCTGGGCTCGCAGCCCTCGCCGTGCTCGGGGCCACAGCAATCGCCCTGGCCGGCTGCTCCAGCAACAGTGGTAGCGGCGGCAACTCGGGCTCCGGCTCGACGAACGCGAACGGCATCGTCACCACCAACGGCAGCGAGCCCCAGAACCCGCTCATCCCCTCGAACACCACCGAGACCGGTGGTGGCAAGATCATCAACTCGATCTTCGAGGGACTCCGCTCCTACGACGCCGACGGCAAGCCGGTGAACGAGGTCGCGAAGAGCATCACCACCGACGACTCGAAGACGTTCGACATCAAGCTCAACACGGGCTGGAAGTTCACGAACGGCGAGAAGATCACCGCCGAGTCCTTCACGAAGGCGTGGAACTGGGCGGCGCAGAAGTCGAACGCCCAGGGCGCGAGCTACTACTTCGAGAACATCGAGGGCTACAGCGCCGACGCTGACTCGAAGCTCACGGGCCTCAACGTCAAGAGCGACGACGAGTTCACGGTCACGCTGAAGTCCCCGCAGTCGGACTTCCCGCTGTCCCTCGGCTACTCGGCGTTCGTGCCGCTGCCCTCGTCGTTCTACGACGACCCCAAGGCGTTCGGTGAGAACCCGATCGGCAACGGCCCGTACAAGCTGGCCAGCAAGAGCGCGTGGACGCACAACACGGACATCAAGCTCGTCACCAACAAGGACTACGAGGGCAAGCGCAAGCCGAAGAACGGCGGTCTGACGATCACGTTCTACACCTCGCAGGACACCGCGTATTCCGACGCGCAGGGTGGCAACCTCGACATCCTCGACGCCGTGCCGGACAGCGCGTTCGCGAACTACAAGTCGGACTTCCCCGACTCCAACGTGAACCAGCCGGCCGCGATCTTCCAGGGCATCTACCTGCCCTACTACCTCGACCACTGGAAGGGCGAGGAGGGCAAGCTCCGTCGCGAGGCGGTGTCGATGTCCATCAACCGCAAGCAGATCACCTCGAAGATCTTCGACGGCACCCGTACGCCGGCCAGCGACTTCACCTCGCCGGTCATCGACGGCTGGTCGAAGGACCTCAAGGGCTCCGACGTCCTGGACTACAACAAGTCCGAGGCGAAGAAGCTCTGGGCCGAGGCCGACAAGATCTCGCCGTACAACGACACCCTCACCATCTCGTACAACGCCGACGGCGGGCACGAGGCGTGGGTGACCGCGGTCACGAACAGCATCTCCAACACCCTGGGCATCAAGGCCGAGGGCAAGGCGTACCCGACCTTCCAGGAAGCGCTGGACGTCCAGACGAACGACAAGCTCACGGGCGGTAGCCGCACCGGTTGGCAGGCCGACTACCCGTCGCTGTACAACTTCCTCGGCCCGACCATGGGTGAGGGCTCGTCGAACAACTACTCGCGATACGACTCGGCTGAGTTCAACGACCTGCTCAAGCAGGGTCAGTCGGCCGACAGCGTCGAGGCGGGCAACAAGATCTTCGACCAGGCCCAGGAGCTGCTGCTCAAGGACCTGCCGGAGATCCCGCTCTGGTACTCGAACGTGACCGGTGTGTGGTCCGCTGACAACGTGTCGAACGTCAAGTTCGGCTGGGACTCGGTGCCGCTCTACTACGACGTCGAGGTCAAGAAGTAACGAACTGATCGCAGGTATCCTGCATCAGCAGCAACACCACCGGACGGGGGTTCGGGGACGATCAGTCCTCGGGCCCCCGTACCGCGGCGGCAACACCCTCCCCACACGACCCAAGCGGGCGCCGCCTCCCGCGCCGGGCAGCCGTGTCAACTCGCGCGACGTCCACCCACGACGAAATGACTGTGATCCACATGCTCGCTCCGAACCAGGCGGAGATCTGATGCTCTGGTACCTCGGGAAGCGCCTCCTGCAGCTGATCCCCGTGTTCTTCGGTGCCACGTTCCTCATCTACCTGATGGTGTTCCTCCTCCCAGGAGACCCCATCGCCGCGCTCTTCGGCGACCACCAGCCGTCGCCCCAGGTCATCGAACAGATCCGCGCGCAGTACAACCTCGACAAGCCGTTCATCGTCCAGTACCTGCTGTGGATCGGCGGCGTGTTCCGCGGCGACCTCGGCGTGACGTACTCGGGCATCCCGGTCACCGAGCAGCTCGCGCAGGCGTTCCCGATCACGGCACGCCTCGCGATCCTCGCGCTGGTGTTCGAGTCGGTCGCCGGCATCATCGTCGGTGTCATCGCCGGTCTCCGGAAGGGCAAGCTGTTCGACGCCACCGCGCTCGTCGTCAGCCTGTTCCTCATCTCGATCCCGGTGTTCGTCATCGGATTCGTCCTGCAGTACGGACTCGGCATCCAGCTCGGGCTGTTCCGTGCGACGGTCTCCGGTCAGGCGCCGTGGTCGGAGCTCGTGCTCCCCGCGATCGTCCTCGCGACCGGGTCGTTCGCCTACATCGTGCGCCTCACCCGTGCCAGCGTCGCCGAGAACATGAGCGCCGACTTCGTGCGCACCGCAACGGCGAAGGGCCTCCCGCGTCGCCGCGTCATCGGTGTGCACATCTTCCGGAACTCGCTCATCCCGGTGGTCACCTACCTCGGCATCGACATCGGCAACCTGATGGTCGGCGCGATCGTGACCGAGGGCATCTTCAACATCCACGGCGTCGGCGGCACGGTCTACCAGGCCGTCAAGCTCGGCCAGGGCCCGACCGTCGTGTCGTTCGTCGCCGTGATGGTCATCATCTTCATGCTCGCCAACCTCCTGGTCGACCTGCTGTACGCCGTCCTGGACCCGAGGATCCGTTATGCCAAGTAACACCGAATCGCGCTCGACGACGCACTACGTCGCGCCGCTCGAGGAGACGCCGCTTCAGGCGATCGACAACGTCAACGAAGACGAGAAGACCCGGTCGCTCTGGACCGACGCATGGGACTCCATGCGCGTCCGTCCGATCTTCTGGGTGTCGAGCGTCCTGATCGTCCTGATCATCGCCGTCGCACTGGTGCCGGGTGTGTTCGCGCACGCCGACCCGCGTGCGTGCGACCTGTCGAACTCCGGGAAGGGCGGCAGCGCCGGCCACATCCTCGGGTACACCCGTCAGGGCTGCGACGTCTACTCCCGCGTCATCTACGGCACGCAGAACTCGCTGCTCGTCGGCCTCGTCGCGACGATCCTCGTGGTCATCGTCGGCGTGATCGTCGGCTCGCTCGCCGGTTTCTACGGCGGATGGCTCGACTCCGTGGTGTCCCGCATCGGTGACATCTTCTTCTCGATCCCGACCGTCCTCGGCGCGATCGTGATCATGTCGAGCATCCCGCAGCGCAGCCCGTGGACGGTCGCACTCGTCCTCGCGGCGTTCGCGTGGCCACAGATCGCCCGCATCATGCGCGGTGCGGTGCTGTCCGCGAAGAACGCGGACTACGTCACCGCATCGGCAGCGCTCGGTGTGAGCCGGTTCAAGACGCTGATCCGCCACGTCATCCCGAACTCGATCGCCCCGGTGATCGTGGTCGCGACCGTCTCGCTCGGCACGTTCATCGTCGCCGAGTCGACCCTGTCGTTCCTCGGGATCGGTCTGCCGCCGTCGTCGCTCAGCTGGGGCTACGACATCAACGCCGCGCAGCCGTCGCTCCGCACCAACCCGTCGACGATCTTCTGGCCGTCGCTCGCCCTGTCCATCACCGTGCTCGCGTTCCTCCTCCTCGGTGACGTGGTCCGCGACGCACTCGACCCGAAGGCGAGGGCCCGCCGATGAGCGAGACGCTGACCGAGCCGACCGCGCGTCGCGCCAACGCGAACGGCGCGCCGCTCCTCGAGATCTCCGGTCTCGAGATCGGCTTCAAGACCCAGAGCGGGTTCGTCCAGGCCGTCCGCGGTGTCGATTTCACCCTCGAGCAGGGTGAGCGACTCGCGATCGTCGGTGAGTCCGGTTCCGGCAAGTCGACGAGCGCCCAGGCGATCATCAAGCTGCTGCCCGGTGCCGGCCAGGTGACCGGCGGGTCGATCAAGTTCAACGGTCGCGAGCTCGTCGGCCTCTCCGACAAGGAGATGTCCGAGATCCGCGGCAAGGAGATCGGCTACGTCCCGCAGGACCCGATGTCGAACCTCAACCCGCTGTGGACCATCGGGTTCCAGGTCGAGGAGGCCATCCGTGCGAACGGTATGGCCACCGGCAAGAAGGCCGTGCGCGAGCGTGCGATCGAGGTCCTGAAGGAAGCGGGTCTCGGCGACGCCGCGAACCGTCTCAAGCAGTACCCGCACGAGTTCTCCGGCGGCATGCGGCAGCGCGTGCTCATCGGCATCGGCCTGTCGAGCCACCCGCAGCTGCTCATCGCCGACGAGCCGACGAGCGCGCTCGACGTGACCGTGCAGCGCGTCATCCTCGACCACCTCGAGACCCTGACCCGCGACTACGGCACCAGCGTGCTCTTCATCACGCACGACCTCGGCCTCGCCGCCGAGCGTGCCGAGAAGCTCGTCGTGATGTACAAGGGGCAGGTCGTCGAGGCGGGTCCGTCGCAGGAGATCCTCGGCAACCCGCAGCACCCGTACACGCAGCGACTCGTCGCCGCGGCGCCGTCCCTCGCCAGCCGCCGCATCCAGTCGAAGGTGCAACACGAGAGCATCGCGATCTCGGACAGCGGCAGCGACGACGACGAACTGATCGCACGCGCCCAGGAGCGCGAGCACCAGCCGCAGCCGGCCGAGGACCTCATCGTCGTCAAGAACTTGCAGAAGATCTACAAGCTGCGCGGCAAGAACCTCGCGTCGCGTGAGCTGAAGGCCGTCGACGACGTGTCGTTCTCGATCCCGAAGGGCACCACCACGGCGCTCGTCGGAGAGTCCGGCTCGGGCAAGTCGACCGTCGCCAAGCTCGTGCTGCAGCTCGAGGGGATCACGAGCGGCACCGTCCAGTTCGACGGCACCGACATCGGTGCGTTGAAGGGCAAGGAGCTCTTCGACTTCCGTCGTCGTGTGCAGCCGGTGTTCCAGGACCCGTATGGCTCGCTCGACCCGATGTACAACGTCGGGAACACCATCGCGGAGCCGCTCGTCACGCACGGCGTCGGCGACAAGGCATCCCGTCGTGCCCGCGTGCGCGAGCTCCTCGACCAGGTGGCGCTGCCGTCCTCGATGGTGAACCGCTACCCGAACGAGCTCTCCGGCGGTCAGCGGCAGCGCATCGCCGTCGCCCGTGCGCTCGCGTTGAAGCCCGAGGTCATCGTGCTCGACGAGGCGGTCTCCGCGCTCGACGTGCTCGTGCAGGGCCAGATCCTCGAGCTCCTCACCGAGCTCCAGTCGGAATTGGGCCTGACCTACCTGTTCATCACGCACGACCTCGCCGTCGTCCGCCTGGTCGCGGACAACGTCTGCGTCATGCGCAAGGGACAGATCGTGGAGAAGGCGACGACCGACGAGGTCTTTGCCAACCCGCGCGAGCAGTACACCCGCGACCTGCTGGCCGCGATCCCGGGCGCCTCGTTCGAGTTCGGACGCTGACCCGCCTGGTCACCGCAGACGGAACGCGTCGCCCCGAGGGGGCGGCGCGTTCCGCGTTTCCGCCCGCCCCGCCTCGCCCGGCCCTCGCCGAGCGGGCGAAATACCGTGGTCGGCTCGAGCGCCCACCCGGGTGTTCCGCCCGCTCGACGCCGGGGCGTGCTCCGCGCGGTCCTCGCCCTCGCCGAGCGGGCGAAATACCGTGGTCGGCTCGAGCGCCCACCCAGGTGTTCCGCCCGCTCGGCCGTGGACACGAACTGGAGGACCGCCCCGCGTCCGCGCAACGGTCGCGCCCGCCTCGTACCCGGATCGACGCCGCATGAGATCGCAGTTCGTGTCGCCTCGGGCCCGCCGAGGCGACACGAACTGCGATCTCACCGTGGGACGCGCCCCCGCGCGCGGCTGAGCGGGCGAAATGCCAGGGTCTGGGGTGGGACCGACCCGGGTATTTCACCCGCTCGACTCAACGCCCGCACACGCGCGGGCGTCCGCACACACGCGGGCGCCCGCACATGCGGGAGCGCCCGCACACGCGGGAGCGCCCGCTCTGACGGCGTGCCCGCCCGCTCGCCGGCGGGGTGAAGTCAGAGGCGTGCCGCGGCCATCGACGCGGCGATTGCGAGGATCGTGACCGCGAGGATCGTCCACCCGTGGACACGGTGCACGATCGGGTGCGGGGTGACGGTCGCCGGGGGCGGGCCGTCCTGCGGAGCCGCCGCGGGGACGAACGCGAGCACCTCGGCAGCCGCGCCGTCGACGGTCACCGGCACCGAGCCTCCCGTCCGGTCCACGCGCAAGCGTGCCGTCGGCCGCGGCGCGATCCAGGTGCGACGGTCGGGCTCGTTCGACTGGATCTCGAGACCGTACTTCGTCCGGACGCCGGTGATGCGTCGCCAGGCGTACGTCGAGGTGCGGCGGACGTCGACGACCACGAGCGCATCGGGGGTGAGCAGCAGCCGAGGACGCCAGAGCGCAGCCCAGGCCACGAACGCGATGAAGATGCTCGGGATCGGCACGAGGAGGACCGACGTGTCACCACGGCTGATGAAGCCGAGGACGAGCAGGACGACGGCGACGACCCAGAGCACGATGGCCAACGTCCGCATGCCGGGAGCGACGATGCGCGCGGGTTCGGGTCCGGGGGAGTCGCTCACGGCTCCATCGTAGGAGAGGTGCGAGAGTGCCTCCCCGGAACCGTCTGTTGAGCGGGCGTGAAACGCCGTGCGCGTACCAACTGACGACCCGATGTTCCGGGGAGGCAAATCCATGACGGATCTCTCGTACCGACGATGGTCCCCGACCCCAGTTCGGGTGTCAATACCCCGGGACGAGATGATCAGGAAACCGACACGCCGATCGTGCGCAAAGCCGATGCGGACGTACCTACCGGACGAGCTGTTCGATCTCCGCGCGGATCACGGAGGCCTTCGGGAACCGGAGCCCGACGAGCCCGATGTGCCGCCACCGGACGATGCCGTCCGGGCCGATGACGAACACGGAGCGTCGGAGTCCGAGGCCCGGCGCGCGGACCCCGTAGTCGCGGATGACGGTCCCTGCGGTGTCGCTGAGGAGCGGGAAGGTGAGCGAGGAGTCGCGGGCGAAGGCCTCGTGCGAGTCGAGCGCCTGCGGGCTGATGCCCCAGACGACGGCACCGAGGTCGTCGAAGTCGTCGAGCTCCTCCTGGTAGCTGCAGAGCTGTGCGGTGCAGACGGGGGTGGCATCGCCCGGGTAGAAGGCGAGGACGATCGTGCGACCGATCTCGGACGACAGATCGTACTCGTCGTCTGTGCGCACCCCGTCGCGGACGATCATGCCCGGCAGGGTGAAGGTCGGGGCAGGTTCGCCGACCGCGGGAATGCTCATGTGCACAACGTACGGCGCACGGGGGCGGGGGAGCCCTCGGCGCGCTGCGCGAGGGCTGTGAGTCCGGGTGGTTGCTGTCGGAACGGCCAGCGGGGCCGAGCGCTGCTGCGCTCGACCCCGCTGTGACCTGGTGCGGATCGACTACTTCGTGAGGCCGACCTTCGTCCAGTCGTAGGCCATCGCGCCCGAGCGTGCGCCGTAGTTGGCGAGCTTCGGGTTCTGCGCGATGACACGCGGCGACTGCACGATGGGCAGCGAGTGTCCGATCGACCAGACCTGCTTGTCGACCTTGTTCCACAGGGCGTTCGCCTTCGAGGCGTCCGTCTCGGCGATCGCCTGGTTGACGAGCTTGTCGATCGACTTCGTTCCGACGCGACCGTAGTTCTGGCCGGTGTCGCCGGTGATGAAGATGCTCGCGCCGCTGGCGTGGTAGCCGGTGCCACCCCAGAGGAAGATCGTCATGTCGTAGTTGCCCGGCGTGACGTACTGCGGGAAGAAGTCGTCACTCGACACCGCCTTGATCGACAGCTTGATGCCGACGTCCTTGAGCTGCGACTGGATGACCTCGGCCATCTTCTGCGAGCTCGTCGCCCCGGACGGGATCGTGATCGAGATGGACAGGTTCTTGCCGTCCTTCTTGCGGTACGTGCCGTCGGTCTTCCAGCCGTCGTCGTCGAGGATCTTCTTCGCCTTGTCGACGTCGAAGGTGCCGTTCGGGCTGGAGTTGTCCTTGTACCCGTCGTCCGTGGCGAGGAACACGTGGTTGTTCAGCACCGGCAGCTTGTAGGGCAGGGTGCCGCCGATGACCGAGGCGAGCGAGTCACGGTTCACCGCGTGCTGGATCGCGAGGCGCAGGTTCTTGTCCTTCAGGAGCCCCTGCGTCGAGAAGTCCACGTGCGTGTACGACGCGGACTGGGACGCGTAGATCTTCGTGTTCTTCGCGTCCTTGACCCGGGCGTAGCGGTCCGACGTGCCGGCCGCCACGGAGTCGAGCTCCTTGTTGAGGTAGGCGTCGATGTCCGCGTTGCCGTCGAGCGAGCGGAAGATCACGGTGTCGAGCTTCGGCTTGTCACCCCACCAGTTGGGGTCGGGCACGAGCGTGACGGTGCCTGCGGTCTCGTCGAGCTTGGAGACCTTGTAGGGGCCGGCAGACAGCGGGACCTTGTCCTTGTAGCCGTTGTTGAAGCCGTCGGGGGTACCGATGACGCTCGCCGGGTAGAGCGGGCTGAAGAGCGACTTCCAGTCCGAGAACGGCGTCGAGTACTTCACGATCGCCTGGCGCTCGTCAGTGCCCTGCGTGACGGACTCGATGTCCTTCCAGCCGGTGTCGTCACCGATCTGGTAGCTCTCGTCGGTGCCGTTGTTGGCCTTCCAGAGCGCCTCGAAGTCCTTCCACGTGATCGGCGAGCCGTCGTTCCACTGCGCTTTCGGGTTCACCGTGTACGTGATCGTCAGCGGGTCTTCGCTGGTGACCTTCGCGGACTCGAGCGTGTTCTTGTCGAGCTGCGGCTTGCCGTCGGCGTCGATGTTGAACGTGTGCGGCATCGTTGCCTGCTCGATGTCGGCGGCGTCCTGCAGGGTGCCGTCGAGCTCGAAGTAGTTCCACTGCGAGATCCACTGCGAGATCGGCAGCCGGACGGTGCCGCCCTGCTGCAGGTCCGACACGGGCTTCTCGTTGATCTGGGCGGCCGACGGCAGCGACTTCTTGCCGGAGTCCGAGCTCGATCCCGTCGAGCCACCGCCCGAGCAGCCGGTCACGGCCAGCGCGATGCCGGCGAGGACCGCCGTCGTCGCGAGGACTTTCTTGTGCAACATGTTCTTCCCCTCGTGAAGTTGTGGAACACACTATGACCCCCGAGCAGGGGCGTCAGAACATTTCGTCTTCGAACTATGAATCGTTACCCGGCCGGACGGTCTGTGACATCTCCCGGAAACAAATCGACCCGTAGGGTGTTCCGCATGATCCGCTTCCTGGCGCGTCGAATCGTGTACTACGTCGTGCTCGTGTTCCTCGCGACGTCGCTGACGTACTTCCTTGCGTCGGCGACCTTCAGCCCACGATCCGTGTACGCGCAGCGCAATCCGGCCCCGCCCGTGGCCGTCATCGACGCCAAACTGGACCACATCGGCGTGAACGACAAGACGCCGATCATCGTCCGCTACGGCCACTGGCTGGGCGACGCGGTCCACGGTGACCTGGGGCAGACCATCCAGGACCGGAGCGTGGACGACGCATTCTGGCCACGGCTCGGCGTCAGTCTGCGGCTGCTCCTGGTCGGGTCGGTGATCGGCATCGTGATCGGTGTCCTGGTCGGGGTGTGGAATGCGATCAGGCAGTACCGCATATCGGACAGGGTGAGCGCGATCATCTCGATCTTCCTGATCTCGACGCCCGTGTTCCTGACCGCGGTGTTCCTGAAGATCGGCGCGACGAAGCTCAACCAGGACACCGGGCAGCAGCTGATCAACTTCACCGGCGAGGCGACACCCGGGCTGACCGGCACGTGGTGGGACCTCTTCGTGGACCGCGGGGTGCACCTGTTGCTCCCCACGATCTCGATCGCGCTCGGCCTCATCGCGATCTACAGCCGCTACCAGCGTGCGACGATGCTCGACGTGCTCGGATCGGACTTCCTGCGCACCGCACGTGCGAAGGGCCTGACCAGGCGACAGGCGACGTTCAAGCACGGACTCCGGACAGCGCTCATCCCGATGACGACGCTGTTCGCCTACGGGTTCCTCGGCATCCTCACCGGTGCGACGTTCACCGAGAAGATCTTCGGGTGGAACGGCCTCGGCGCGTGGTTCATCGACTCCGTCCAGGGCAACGACGTCAACGCGGTCACCGCGTACACACTCTTCGCCTCGGTGGTGGTGCTCATCGCGGGCTTCCTCGCCGACGTGATGACCGCAGCGCTCGACCCGCGCGTCCGGAGGAGCTGAGATGACCGACACCCGCATCGAACCCGTCGACGGCGACACCCTCGGCAAGGCCGACGTCCCGCTGCCCGGGAGCCCGGGGACGAGTCAGAAGCAGCGGAACCGCTTCGTCCAGACCGTCGCCCGCGTCTTCATGAACCGCGGTGCCGGCATCGGACTCGTCGTGATCGTCCTGCTGTTCGCGTTCGCGTTCCTCGGACCGTTCGTCACCAGGTGGGGGTACTCACAGATCGACTACACCGCCTTCACGCAGCCGCCGAGTGCAACCCACTGGTTCGGCACGAACGGCATCGGACAGGACGTGTTCGCCCAGACCGCCCGTGCCATGCAGAAGAGCCTGCTCATCGGCTTGCTCGTCGCGCTGTTCTCGACCGCCCTCGCGGCGCTCACCGGCGCAGCGGCCGGGTACTTCGGCGGCTGGACCGACCGCATCGTGATGTTCTTCGTCGACATGCTGCTCGTGCTGCCGTCGTTCCTCATCATCGCGATCATCAGCCCGCGCATCCAGAACTCGGGATGGATCGTGCTCGTGGTGCTCATCGCGGCGTTCGGGTGGATGGTCACGGCGCGCGTCGTCCGCTCGATGACGCTGTCCGTGAAGGAGCGCGAGTTCGTCCGGGCCGCGCGGTACATGGGGATCGGGCCGTTCCGGATCATCGTCCGGCACATCCTGCCGAACGTCGCGTCGTTCCTGATCATCGACGGGACGATCCAGGTGGGCGCAGCGGTCCTCGCGGAGACCAGCCTCAGCTACTTCGGCTTCGGCGTGCAGCCGCCCGACGTGTCGCTCGGTACGCTCATCGCGCAGAACCAGGACGCGGCGCTCACCAGTCCGTGGCTGTTCTACTTCGCGGCAGGCGCGCTCGTGATCTTCGCGATCGCGGCGAACCTGCTGGGCGACGGCCTCCGTGACGCCCTCGACCCGACGTCCGCGACGGGCAAGAAGCAGAAGCGCACGGGTCGGAAGCGCGACCAGAACCAGGCCGCGGTCGACGCGGCGTCGATCACCACACAGGCGGGCGCCGGCGCATGAGCACCACCACGACGAACACCGACGAGATCCTCCGCGTCCGCGACCTGCACGTCCGCTTCCCGACCCCTCGGGGCGAGGTGCACGCCGTCCGCGGGGTGGACCTCGAGCTCCGCCGTGGCGAGGTCCTCGGCATCGTCGGCGAGTCCGGGTCGGGCAAGTCGGTCACGAGCATGGCGATCCTCGGCCTGCTCCCGGAGACCACGGTCGTCACCGGCTCGATCGACCTCGACGGGCAGGAGCTCGTCGGCCGCAGCGACCGGCAGATGAGCAAGCTCCGCGGGGCGAAGGTGGCGATGGTCTTCCAGGACCCGCTGTCCGCCTTCACGCCGGTGTACACGATCGGCGAGCAGATCGCCGAGACCGTCCGGATCCACCGCGACGTCACGAAGCAGCAGGCCCGCGAGCGTGCGATCGAGCTCCTGAAGCTCGTGGGCATCCCGCAGGCCGAGAGCCGCGTCGACGCATTCCCGCACGAGTTCTCCGGCGGCATGCGGCAGCGCGCGATGATCGCGATGGCGATGGCGAACGACCCCGAGGTGATCCTCGCCGACGAGCCCACCACGGCGCTCGACGTGACGATCCAGGCGCAGATCATCGACGTGCTCCGCACCGCCCAGCGGGAGACCGGTGCGGCACTGGTGTTCGTGAGCCACGACCTCGGCGTCATCGCCGGGATCGCCGACCGGATCGCGGTCATGTACGCCGGCCGGATCGTGGAGACCGCCAGCGCCGAGGAGCTGTTCGCCCGCCCCCGGATGCCGTACACGATCGGGCTGATCGGTGCGCTGCCCCGACTCGACGAGTCGAGCGGCGGGCCCCTCGTGCCGATCCCCGGGTCGCCGCCGTCGCTCATCGGTCTGGCCGACGCGTGCCCGTTCGCCGACCGCTGCCCGCTCGCCGCCGAGGCGTGCCGGACGTCCGAGCCGGCACTCGAGGTCCTCGACGTCGCGGCCGGCGTCCCCGGCGAGGCGCCGGTGGACACGAGCGTCCCGCACGCCGCCGCCTGCCACCGCACCGACGAGGTCGCGAAGGCCCACGCCGACGCGGGGGCGATCTTCACGCTGCCGTCGATCGACAGCGCTCCGGCCGCGCACGTGCAGCGCACCGACCGCGACCCCGTCGTCCAGGTCGAGGGCCTCACGAAGACGTTCCCGCTCGTCAAGGGCTCGGTCTTCCGCCGCAAGGTCGGCGAGGTCTTCGCCGTGGACGGGGTCGACCTCGACATCCGGCAGGGCGAGACGCTCGGCCTGGTGGGGGAGTCCGGTTCGGGCAAGTCCACGACGCTGCACCAGCTGATGGACCTCGAGCGTCCCGAGGTCGGCACCGTCGAGCTCTTCGGCGCGCCGGTCGACGCGAGCAAGTCCGGCACGAAGGCCCTCCGCAACCGGATCTCGATGGTGTTCCAGGACCCGGCGGCGAGCCTCGACCCACGCATGACCGTGTACGACGTCGTCGCCGAACCGCTCCGTGCGGTGGGCGCGAGCGCCGATCGGATCCAGGCGCGCGTGCCCGAGCTCATCGAACTCGTCGGACTCCGTTCCGCCGAGGCCGACCGGTACCCGCACGAGTTCTCCGGCGGCCAGCGGCAGCGCATCTCGATCGCCAGGGCGCTCGCCACCGAGCCGGAGCTGATCGTCCTCGACGAGCCGGTCTCAGCGCTCGACGTGTCGATCCAGGCCGGCGTGCTCAACCTGCTCGCCGAGCTCAAGGCGCGCCTCGGCCTGTCGTACCTGTTCGTCTCGCACGACCTGTCGGTGATCCGGCACGTCGCCGACCGCGTCAGCGTGATGTACCTCGGCCGCACGGTGGAAGAGGGCGCGGTCGACGAGGTCTTCGAACGCCCGATGCACCCGTACACGGCGGCGCTGATGTCCGCGGTGCCGGTGCCCGACCCGGTGGTCGAGCGCAGCCGGACGACGATCCTGCTCCCCGGTGACCCGCCGAGTCCCACCGAACGTCGGACCGGCTGCCGGTTCCGGTCGCGCTGCCCGCTGTACGCGATGCTGCCGGACGCGCAGAAGTCGCGCTGCGAGGTCGAGGTCCCCGAGAAGACGTCGCACCGCGGCGCGTCGGTCGACCACCGTGCGGCGTGCCACTACCCGGAGCAGGTGGCCACCCTCACGGCGTAGCCGCCGGCACTCGATCGAGTGCGCAGAAGACGGGCTCACGGACGCGTCCGGACCCCGCCTTCTGCGCACTCGTTCCTCGGCCGCCCCGCCCCCGGCAAGAGCGGGCGGAATACCCGGGTCCCATCGCGCACCCGCCCGGGTACTTCGCCCGTTCGCGGGGCACGCGCGGTGGCCGGCGGTCCGCAGGTGACCAGGTGCCGGACGGGAGGCTCGGTGCCGGACGCGCGCCGAGCCTCCCGTCCGCCGCGTGGTCGCGGCCACGCGCCGTTCGCGATCGAGTGCGCAGCAACGGCGGCCGGCGCCGCCCGGTGGTCGCCATTTCCGCGCACTCGGCGGGTGCGCGCCGGAACGGCGCGCGATGGGCGGACGACGAGCGCGCAGTAGGTGCGACCCAGCGACCCGACACCCCGCCATTTCCGCGCACTCGACCGGACGCCAGACAGGAGGCTCGGTGCCGGACGCGAGCGGAGCCTCCCGCCCGCCGCCTGGTCGCGACCGGCGCGTGAGCCCCGCCGGCCGCGCCTACCGGAACAGGGCAGGGAACGCGTGCGCCACCCAGGGGTACCCGACGAAGACCGCGGCGTCGAGGATGCAGTGCGTCACGATGAGGGGCATGAGCCGACCCCACTTCGTGTAGATCCACCCGAACGCGATGCCCATCACGGCATTCCCCACGAACGCGCCGAAGCCCTGGTACAGGTGGTAGCTACCGCGCAGCAGTGCGGTGGACAGGATGATCTGCCAGCGCCCCCACCCGATCTCGCCGAGGCGCGCGTACAGGTACCCGATGACGATCACCTCTTCCTGCAGCCCAGAGCGGATCGCCGAGAGCAGCAGGACGGGGATCGTCCACCAGTAGGAGTCGAGTGCAGCGGGGTTCACGTTCACGGTGAACCCGAGCGCGCGGCCCGTGAAGTACAGCGCGAGCCCCGGGATCCCGATGCCGAGCGCTATGAGGACGGGGACGCCGATGTCGGACCCGGCCCGGAACCGGTCGATGCCCAGGCGCGACAGGTGTGGGCGGGTGGTGCTCCAGAGGAGGTAGCAGACCAGCGCGACCGGGGCCAGGTCCACCGCGATGCCGACGAGCTGCCTCGCGAGGTCGACGTACTGCACCGTGGTCGTCGACGTGTTGAGCGCCGTGGACTGCTGCCCGAGCGGGGTGGTCTGCGACAGGTCGTCGATGATCTGCAGCACCGAGTAGAGCGCGCTGCCGCCGAGCGACAGCATGAGCACGATCGTGATCTCGACCCACGTTCGCCGTCGGCTCATGTGCTGTACTCCTGCCACTTGCGAACTACCGGTAGACTGGTGTGTCGGGCGTTCTGCCCGCGGGTGCGGTGTCGTGACGACGTCGGCCCGACACTCTCCCAGAATTTGAAGGATGTCCTGTATGGCGCTCGCCACCCGGTCCGACCTGCGCAACGTCGCCATCGTGGCACACGTCGACCACGGCAAGACCACGCTCGTCGACGCGATGCTCACGCAGACCAACTCGTTCGACGCCCACTTCGAGGGCGAAGACCGGATGATGGACTCGAACGACCTCGAGCGTGAGAAGGGCATCACCATCCTCGCGAAGAACACCTCGGTGCTCTACAACGGGAAGCACGCGACCGAGTTCGGCTCCGACGGCCCCATCACGATCAACGTGATCGACACCCCCGGCCACGCCGACTTCGGTGGCGAGGTCGAGCGCGGCCTGTCCATGGTCGACGGTGTCGTGCTGCTCGTCGACGCGTCGGAGGGCCCGCTGCCCCAGACCCGCTTCGTGCTCCGCAAGGCGCTCGCCGCGAAGCTCCCGGTGATCCTGCTCGTCAACAAGACGGACCGCCCCGACTCCCGCATCGACGAGGTCGTCTCCGAGTCGCAGGACCTGCTCCTCGGTCTCGCGTCCGACCTCTCGGACGAGGTCGACGACCTCGACCTCGACGCCATCCTCGACGTCCCCGTGGTCTACGCCTCGGGTCGTGCCGGTGCCGCGTCCCGCAACAAGCCGGCCGACGGCTCGCTGCCCGACAACGACGACCTCGAGCCGCTCTTCGAGGCGATCCTCCAGCACGTCCCCGCCCCGAAGTACGACGACGAGCACCCGCTGCAGGCGCACGTCACGAACCTCGACGCCTCGCCGTTCCTCGGCCGCCTCGCGCTGCTGCGCATCTTCCACGGCACGATGAAGAAGGGCCAGACGGTCGCGTGGGTCAAGCACGACGGCACCGTCCAGAACGCCCGCATCACCGAGCTCCTCATCACCAAGGCGCTCGACCGCTACCCGGCCGAGTCCGCTGGTCCCGGTGACATCGTCGCCGTCGCCGGCTTCGACACGATCACCATCGGTGAGACCCTGACCGACCCCGAGGACGTCCGCCCGCTGCCGACCATCACGGTCGACGACCCGGCGATCTCGATGACCATCGGGACCAACACGAGCCCGCTCGTCGGCAAGGTCAAGGGTCACAAGCTCACCGCCCGCATGGTCAAGAACCGCCTCGACAGCGAGCTCGTCGGCAACGTCTCGCTCAAGGTGCTCGACATCGGCCGCCCCGACGCGTGGGAGGTCCAGGGTCGCGGCGAGCTCGCGCTGGCCATCCTCGTCGAGCAGATGCGTCGAGAGGGCTTCGAGCTCACGGTCGGCAAGCCGCAGGTCGTCACCAAGCGTGACGAGAACGGCAAGCTCCAGGAGCCGTACGAGCACATGACGATCGACACGCCGGAGGAACACCTCGGCGCGATCACGCAGCTCATGGCCGCGCGCAAGGGTCGCATGGAGAACATGACGAACCACGGCACCGGCTGGATCCGCATGGAGTTCATCGTGCCGTCGCGTGGCCTCATCGGCTTCCGCACGTCGTTCCTCACCGAGACCCGCGGCACCGGCATCGCCAACGCGATCTCGCACGGCTACGCCGAGTGGGCCGGCCCGATCCAGACCCGCATCAACGGCTCGATCGTGTCCGACCGCTCCGGTGTCGTCACGCCGTTCGCCATCACGAACCTCCAGGAGCGGATGACGTTCTTCGTCAACCCCACCGAAGAGGTCTACGAGGGCATGGTCATCGGCGAGAACTCGCGCGCCGACGACATGGACGTGAACATCACCAAGGAGAAGAAGCTCACGAACATGCGTTCGGCGAACGCCGACTCCTTCGAGTCGATGACGCCGTCGCGCCAGCTCTCCCTCGAGGAGTGCCTGGAGTTCGCCCGCGAGGACGAGTGCGTCGAGGTCACCCCCGACGCCGTGCGCATCCGCAAGGTGGAGCTCGACGCGCAGGCTCGCCAGCGCGCGTACGCCCGCCTGAAGCGTCAGGACGCGTAAGCACCCGCACACAGTGCACGAGGAGGTCGAGGGATACGGTTGATGCCGTGACTCTCGACCTCCTCTCGCTGTACCAGGACCTCCACGCCCACCCGGAGCTCGGCTTCCAGGAGCACCGCACCGCCGGTGTCGTCTCCGCGAAGCTGCACGAGCTGGGCGGCATCGACGTGACCGAGGGCGTCGGCGGCACGGGTGTCGTCGGGGTCCTGTCGAACGGCGAGGGTCCGGTCATCTGGCTCCGCGCCGACATGGACGGCCTGCCCGTCGAGGAGCGCACGGGCCTCCCGTACGCGAGCAAGCACCGCGGCACCGACGAGACCGGCACCGACGTCCCGACGATGCACGCCTGCGGCCACGACATCCACGTCACGTGGCTGCTCGGCACGCTGGAGCGCCTCATCGAGACGAAGGCCGACTGGTCCGGCACCGTCGTGGCCGTGTTCCAGCCCGCCGAAGAGGTCATCTCCGGTGCCCGGGCGATGGTCGACGACGGCCTCGTCGACCGCTTCCCGAAGCCCTCCGTCGTGCTCGGCCAGCACTCCGCTCCGGCCCCGGTCGGCATGGTCGCGGTGGGCGCCGGTGCGGTGATGGCGTCGAGCGACCGGTTCGCCGTCACGTTCAACGGCCGCGGCGCCCACGGGTCGGCACCGCAGTCCTCGCTCGACCCCGTCGTCACGGCGGCGTCGGCGGTCGTGCGGCTGCAGACGATCGTCTCCCGCGAGACCTCCCCGAGCGACGCCGGTGTCGTGACCGTCGGGAGCTTCCATGCCGGCAGCCGGGCGAACATCATCCCCGACAAGGCCGTCATCGAGATCTCCACGCGGGCGCGCAACGAGGAGACCCGCGGCCGCATCATCGACTCCATCGAGCGCATCGTCCGTGCCGAGAGCCAGGCGGGCGGCCTGCCGGAGCCGACGATCGAGCGGTTCCCGGGTGCCGACGTCCTCGTGAACGACCCGGAGCAGGCCGCGAAGGTCCTCGACGCCCTCCGTCCGGCGGTCCCGAACGCCGTCGACCTGGAGTCCGGCCTGGCGATGGCGTCGGAGGACGTCGGGCAGCTCGCCACGGCCGCCGGGGTGCCGATCGTGTACTGGTTCACGGGCATCACCGACCCGGAGCTGTTCCGTCGCGGCGAGGACATCCCGAGCAACCACTCGCCGTTCTACGCGCCGCAGGCGGAGACCGCGATCCCGGTGGGCGTCGACGCGCTCGTCGCCGCCGCGCGCGCCTACCTGTCCTGACGCCCCCGGCTCGACACCGGCGGACGTTTCCGTCCCATCCAATCCGCGCTGGAAAGCCGAATCGCGCGTAGGAGGTCGTTCCTCAAGACCACCTACGCGCGATTCGTCCTCCAACGCGCGAAACGGCCCACGTCAGGTTCCCAGGGAACTCGCGCCGGGCCTCCTGGCCGAACCGTTAGCTTGTCCGCATGCGCAACGCCATCCGCACCCCGCTCGTGGCCGCCGTGGCGGCCGGCATCGCCCTGGCCGGGCTCACCGGCTGCTCCTCGGACACGCTGAAGCAGGCGACCGACCTCGGGTCCTCGGTGGCATCGGACGTCAGCGAGCACGTCAAGGGCATCGACGGTTCCGCGATCGAGCAGGGCATGTCGAACATCGCCGGCGGGATCGACGGCGCGCTCGACACCGCGCTGAAGGGCGCAAACGTGACCTCGGACGGCAAGGTCCCCGACGGGTTCCCGACCGCCGCGGTGCCGCTCGTGGACGGGACGGTGCTCGGCGGCGGGACGGGTCCGAACGGGTCCGGCTGGGTGGTTCAGGTGCAGGCCGCCGGGGTGGACGACTTCACCGCGGCCGCGCAGCAGCTCACCGACGCCGGGTTCACCGAGTCGGCGAAGCGGGCGGACACGTCCAGCGCGTTCGGGATCTTCCGGAGCGACGACCACCGGGTCGTCCTGACCTTCTCGAAGTCGGACGCCGGAGCGACCGCGACGTACATCGTCACCCCGCGCTAGGCGGAGTCCGTCCGGGCACGGTCCCGTACGCTTGGACCCGATGTCGAAGGCCACCGCGACGCGCCCCGAGCGTGTCCTCATCGTGCACGCCCACCCCGACGACGAGACCCTGTCGTCGGGTGGGACCATCGCCACGCTCCTCGAACTCGGGTCCGAGGTCACCGTCCTGACGGCGACCAGGGGCGAGCGCGGCGAGATGCTCACACCGGAGCTGGCGCCGCTGTTCGGCGATGCTTCGCGCGTCGCTGCCCACCGTGAGACCGAGATCGCGGCGGCCCTCGCCGCACTCGGGGGACCGGCGCACCTCTGGCTCGGCGGTCCCGGTGCCCGACCGACCGACCTGCCCGAGCGCCGCTACACGGACTCCGGCATGCAGTGGGGACCGGACGGGCGAGCGGTCGCCGCGGACGACGCCCCGGCCGACTCGCTGACGATGGCCGACCTCGGCGAGGTCGTCGACGACGTCCGCGCCGCGATCCGCTCCACGGCGGCGGACGCGGTCATCAGCTACGCCGACGACGGCGGGTACGGGCACCCGGACCACGTGCGGGTGCACCACGCGGCGAAGTACGCGGCGAAGGCCGAGGACGTTCCGTTCTCGATGATCGTCGACCCGGACTCCGGTGAAGCGGACCTGACCGTGGACGTGCTCCCGGTCCGCGCGAAGCTCCGCGCGGCGGTCGAGCAGTACCGCTCCCAGGTCACCGTCGACCCCGTCGAGCCCGCCGACCCGCTCGCGCTGTCGTGGGTGATGCCGCACGGTGTGCGCCACGAGGCTCCGGCGACCGAGGCCTTCCGGCACGACGCACCGCCGTCGGCGCCGGCACCGGAGACGTACGCCGAGATGACCCCCGCCGGCAAGGCGACCGCGGTCGTCGCGTCGCTCGTCGTCGGGCTCCTCGCCGGCGGACTCGGCACGATCACCCACCAGCAGACCCTCGGCGCCTTCCCGATCGGCATCGTGCTCACGACGCTCGTCGTCGTCGGACTGACGGTCGGCGTGCGGCTGCTGTACCGGTCGCGGGCGATGGTCGCGGCCATCGGCATCGGGGTCATCGTCGCGACGCAGGTGCTGGTGTCGGTCGGCGGGCAGAGCTCCCCGCTCGTGCTGGCGAACACCGCCGGGTACGTGTGGACGTTCGGACCGGCGATCGTCGCCATGCTGGCGCTCGCCTGGCCGGATCTCTCCGGTGCCCGTGCCGCCGCCGACGCCCGTGTCGACGCCGACCGGCCGCGGTCAGGGACGCCGGCCGCCCGCGAGTAGACTCGAAGCGCTCAGTTCGAAGGGAGCAACCCGACCGTGACCTACGTGATCGCCCAGCCCTGTGTCGACGTCAAGGACCGCGCGTGCATCGACGAGTGCCCCGTCGACTGCATCTACGAAGGCGATCGCTCGCTGTACATCCACCCGGATGAATGCGTGGACTGCGGCGCCTGCGAGCCCGTCTGCCCGGTCGAGGCGATCTACTACGAGGACGACCTGCCGGACGAGTGGGCCGACTACTACAAGGCGAACGTCGAGTTCTTCGACGAGGTGGGCTCGCCCGGCGGTGCCGCCAAGGTCGGCGTGATCCACAAGGACCACCCGGTCGTCATGGCCGAACCGCCGCGCGGCTGAACGACACGCACGTGGCGCTCGACCTCCCCGACTTCCCCTGGGACCAGCTCGTCCCGTTCAAGCAGCGCGCGGCCGAGTACGAGGGCGGCATCGTCGACCTCAGCGTCGGTTCGCCCGTCGACCCGACCCCTGCAGTCATCAGGACGGCGCTGTCCGAGGCCACCGACGCGCATGCCTACCCGCAGGTCGCCGGGACCCCTGCCCTGCGCCAGGCCATCGCCGACTGGTACGGCCGCCGCCACGGCGTGCAACTGACCGAGGACCAGACGCTGCCGACGATCGGCTCGAAGGAGTTCATCGCCGGCCTCGCGCTCTGGCTCGGCATCGGCAAGGGGGACACCGTCGTGTTCCCCGCTGCGGCGTACCCGACGTACGAGCTCGGCGCGGCGCTCGTCGGAGCCACGGCCCTGGCGTCGGACGATCCCGCCGCGTGGCCGGACGGCACCAAGCTGATCTGGCTGAACTCCCCGGGCAACCCCGACGGGCGGGTGCTCTCGATCGAGGAACTCCGCGTCGCCGTCGCCCGCGCCCGTGCCCTCGGCGCCGTGATCGTCGGGGACGAGTGCTACGCCGAACTCGGCTGGGAAGCACCGTTCGACCAGCAGCCGACCCCGACGATCCTCGACCCGCGCGTCGTGGGCGACTCCGTCGACGGCGTGCTCAGCGTGTACTCCCTGTCGAAGCAGTCCAACCTGGCCGGCTACCGAGCCGCCTTCGTCGCCGGCGACGCCGCGGTGCTCGCCGAGGTCCTCGCCGTGCGGAAGCACACCGGCATGATGCCGCCGCTGCCCGTGCAGCAGGCGATGATCGTCGCGCTCGCGGACCAGACGCACGTGCAGCAGCAGAAGGCGCTGTACCGTGCCCGTCGCGGCATGCTCCGGCGTGCGCTCGAGGGCGCCGGTTTCCGCGTCGACCACAGCGAGGCGGGCCTGTACCTCTGGGCCACCAGGGGTGAACCGGCGCTCGACACGGTGGCGTGGCTGGCGGAGCGCGGCATCCTCGTCGCCCCGGGGACCTTCTACGGCGCGGCCGGCGGCGAGCACGTGCGCGTCGCCCTCACCGCGACGGACGAGCGGATCGCAGCGGCGGCGCAGCGGCTGACGAGCGGCCGCCGCGTGGCTTCCGCGTAGGCGACCGGGGCGGCGACCCGACCGCAATTCGTGAGTCCCACCAAGTTCCGAGGCTCTGGGTGTGCGCGAGCGACAGACGGCGCGATTAGGCTGTTCTCGTGACTGACACTGCCAATGACGCTCAGAAGACGGCCACACCGCCAACGACGCCCGTCCCCGTGAGTCCCGCCGCCGAGCAGGCGACGGAGACCGCGACGCTGTCGTACCCGGGTGGAACGGCGGAGTTCCCGATCCTGCCGAGCGTCGACGGCGCGTCCACGGTGGACATCTCGACCTTCAAGAAGCAGACCGGCATGAACACGCTCGACTACGGGTTCGTGAACACCGGGTCGACCAAGAGCGCGATCACGTACATCGACGGCGACCAGGGCATCCTGCGGTACCGCGGGTACCCGATCGACCAGGTCGCCTCGAACTGCACGTTCCTCGAGGTCGCCTGGCTGCTCATCTACGGCGAGCTGCCGACCGAGTCCGAGCTCGAGGACTTCGACGCGCGCATCCGTCGGCACACCCTCCTGCACGAGGACCTCCGTCGCCTCTTCGACGCCCTGCCGCACTCGGCGCACCCGATGTCGGTGCTCTCCAGTGCGGTCAGCGCGCTGTCCACGTACTACGAGGACGACATGGACGTCGACGACCCGGAGAAGGTCGAGCTCCAGACCGTCCGGCTCCTCGCGAAGCTCCCGGTCATCGCCGCCTACGCGCACAAGAAGTCCATCGGGCAGGCCTTCCTGTACCCGGACAACTCGCTGTCGTTCGTCGACAACTTCCTGCGCCTGAACTTCGGCACCATGGCCGAGACCTACACGCCGAACCCGGTGCTCACGAAGGCGCTCGACCGGCTGCTCATCCTGCACGAGGACCACGAGCAGAACGCCTCCACCGCCACGGTCCGCCTGGTCGGCTCGACGAAGGCGAACATGTTCGCGTCGATCTCCGCCGGGATCAACGCCCTGTACGGCCCGCTGCACGGTGGCGCGAACGAGGCCGTCCTCGAGATGCTCCAGCAGATCAAGGACTCCGGCGAGCCCGTGCAGCGCTTCGTCGAGCGCGTGAAGAACAAGGAGCGCGGGGTGAAGCTCATGGGCTTCGGGCACCGCGTGTACAAGAACTACGACCCCCGCGCGAAGCTCGTGAAGGAGTCGGCGGACGAGGTCCTCGAGTCCCTCGGCGTGCAGGACGACCTGCTCGACATCGCCCGGGAGCTCGAGGAGATCGCGCTCAGCGACCAGTACTTCATCGACCGCAAGCTCTACCCGAACGTGGACTTCTACACGGGCATCATCTACAAGGCGATGGGCTTCCCGCCGCGGATGTTCACCGTGCTGTTCGCGATCGGGCGCCTGCCCGGCTGGATCGCGCAGTGGCGCGAGCTCAACAACGACCCCCTCAACAAGATCGGTCGCCCGCAGCAGCTGTACGTGGGGTCCCCGAAGCGGGACCTGCCCGCTCGCTGACGCGGCGGTCACCGTCGCCACGCACTGGAGGCCCGGTGCCGGTCTCGCGGACCGGCACCGGGCCTCCAGTCGGTTGCCGCGTTACGCGTGGAGCGCGGTGTTGAGCTGAATGCCCTCGCCCCGGCGCTGCAGCGCCTCCACGGCGCCGGAGAGGCTGTTGCGGCGGAACAGGACGTTCGGCGTGCCGGACAGCTCCGCCGCCTTCACGGTCTTCGGGGTGCCGTCGGGGTTCGGCGCCGACCCGACCAGCACGACCTTGGTGCCGGCGGTGACGTAGAGACCCGCCTCGATGACGGAGTCGTCGCCGAGGGAGATGCCGAGCCCGGCGTTCGCGCCGAGCAGCGCGCGCTCGCCGAGCGAGACGCGGTGCGTGCCGCCGCCGGAGAGCGTGCCCATGATGGACGCCCCGCCGCCAATGTCGGTGCCGTTGCCGACGACGACGCCCTGGGACACGCGGCCCTCGATCATGGCGTCGCCGAGGGTGCCGGCGTTGAAGTTCACGAAGCCCTCGTGCATGACGGTGGTGCCCGGTGCGAGGTGTGCGCCCAGTCGGACCCGGTTGGCGTCGCCGATGCGGACCCGGTCCGGGACGACGTAGTCGACCAGGCGGGGGAACTTGTCGATCGCGTGCACGGCGATGCCGGCGCGCTGCAGGGACGGGCGGAGGCGCGTCAGGTCGGCGGGGAGCACGGGCCCGGCGTTCGTCCACGCGACGATCGGCAGGTGGCCGAAGACGCCGTCGAGGTTGATCGTGTTCGGACGCACGTGCAGGTGGCTGAGGAGGTGCAGGCGCAGGTAGGCGTCCGGGGTGCTGGTCGGGGCGGCGTCGATCTCGATCTCGACGGTGACGGCCTCGATGCGGACCCCACGGCGGTCGTCCTCGCCGATGTGCTCCTGCAGCTCGAGGGGCAACTCGGCGTCAGCGGGAAGCGCGCCGAGGTGCGTCTCCGGGAACCAGGTGTCGAGCTCGGTGCCGTCGGAGGCGACGGTCGCGAGGCCGTGGCCCCAGGCGGAGGTCGGGCGGGCGGTGGTGTCGGTCACGGCTCCAGGGTAGTGGTGCCCGGTAGGGTGACCGCATGCCGGAGCAGCTCGACCTCACCGCCTCGTCCATCGACATCACCCGTGCCATCTGCGACATCGAGTCGGTGTCCGGCAACGAGCGGTCCCTCGCGGACGCGATCGAGGCGGTGCTCGCGCCGCTGCCGCACCTCGAGGTGATCCGGGACGGCGACGCGATCGTGGCGCGCACGAACCTCGGCCGTGACCGCCGCGTGGTGATCGCCGGCCACATCGACACCGTGCCGCTGAACGACAACCTGCCGACGGAGTTCCGGACGGCGGAGGACGGCACCGAGATCCTCTGGGGACGCGGGACCGTCGACATGAAGGCGGGCTGCGCGGTGCAGCTGAAGCTCGCGTACAACCTGGCGGCGCCGTCGGTGGACGTCACGTGGGTCTGGTACGACCACGAGGAGGTGTCCGACGCGCTGAACGGCCTCGGACGCCTGGCGCGCACGCGCCCGGAGCTGCTGGCCGGGGACTTCGCCATCCTCGGTGAACCGTCCGGCGCCCAGATCGAGGGCGGCTGCAACGGGAACCTCCGCGCCGAGATCCGCGCGTACGGCAAGCGCTCGCACAGCGCCCGCAGCTGGATCGGTGACAACGCCGTCCACAAGGCGGCGCCGATCCTGGCGACCCTGGCCGCGTACGAGCCGCGCACGGTCGAGGTCGACGGGCTCGAGTACCGCGAGGGCCTCAACGCCGTGGGGATCACCGGCGGCATCGCCGGCAACGTCATCCCGGACGAGGTCATGGTCCACGTGAACTACCGGTTCGCCCCGTCGCGCTCCGCGGACGAGGCCGTCGCGCACATCCGTGAGCTGTTCGACGGCTACCAGGTGGACATCGTCGACCTGGCCGCCGGCGCACGCCCGGGTCTCGACGCGCCGCTCGCGCAGGACTTCGTCGCCGCCGTCGGTGGTCCGGCGCCGCGTCCGAAGTACGGCTGGACCGACGTCGCCCGCTTCTCGGCCCTCGGCGTCCCCGCCGTGAACTACGGCCCGGGTGAGCCGGTGTTCGCACACCACGACGACGAACAGGTCCCGGTCGCGCAGATCACCGCGGTCGAGGACGGTCTGCGTCGGTGGCTGACGGCGTGACCACCGCGTCGCCGTCCGGCTCCGTGCCGGTCCGGCGTCCACGTCCAGGGGTCGCGCGCTGGCGTGCGCGGTACCGCGTCGTGCCCTGGTGGGCGCGGATCACCGTCGTCTACCTGCTCGCCCGGATCGTCACCGGCGCGATGCTCATGGGGTTCTCGAGCATCCAGACCGCGAACTCGTTCACGTTGTCGCACCCGCCGTACCTGTCGTTCGCGTCGATCTGGGACGGCGCCTGGTACCGGGTGATCGCCTCGGCCGGGTACCCCTCGACGCTCCCGATCGACACCGCAGGGCACGTCACCGAGAACGCGTGGGCGTTCATGCCGGCGTACCCGTTCCTGGTCCGTGGGCTGATGCTGCTCACCGGAGCGTCCTTCGAGCTCGTTGCGGTCTCGGTGTCGCTGGTCGCCGGGTGGGGTGCTGCGCTGGTCTTCCGCCGGCTGATGGGGCGGTTCCTCGACCCGGCACGGGCGACGTTCGCGACGGTGCTGTTCTGCGTCGCGCCGGTCTCGGTCATGTTCCAGGTCGCGTACGCCGAGGCGATGGGGCTGTTCCTGCTGCTCGTGGCGCTGATGCTCCTCGTGCAGCGCCGGTTCTGGACGATGCTGCCCGTCGTGCTGCTGCTCGGCATGACCCGCCCCACCGGTCTGGCGTTCGCGCTGCTGATGGTGCTGTTCATCGGCGTGTGGTGGCTCCGGCCCGCGTGGGTGCGGATGCCGTCGCGTCCGTCGTTCCGGTCGCTCGTCCCGCCTGCGGTCGTGGCGGTCGTCTCCGGTCTGGTCGGGCTCGCGTGGCCGGCGATCGCGTGGGCGGTCACCGGCGTCCCGAAGGCGTACACGGACACGGAGCTCGCCTGGCGGTCGTCCTACATCGGGTGGAAGGAACTCGTGCCGTTCGCCCCGTGGGTGCAGGGCTTCGGGTGGTGGTTCCGGCAGCCGGCCGGCGGGGTGCTGCTCGCCCTGGTGCTCGTCGGGTTCGCGGCGTTCGTGTTCATGGCGCCGGCTCGGCGGATCGGGCTCGAGCTGCGGCTCTGGGCGGTCGCCTACCTGGTGTACCTGCTCGCGGTGTTCTTCCCGCAGTCGAGCACGTGGCGCATCCTGCTGCCGATCGCACCGCTGCTCGGGATCGTGGCGCTGCCTCGGTCACGGGTGTACCGCGTGGCCGTCGTCGTGCTGTGCGTCGTGCTGCAGTGGGTCTGGATGTACTACTGCTGGTGGGTCGACGGCTACGACTGGACCCCGCCGTGATCGGCGTCCGCCCCGCCGTGTCCGGCGCCCGCAGTGCCTGACCTTGCGTCGTCGTCGGCTTCGCGCTCGTCGGACTCGGCGGCGGGCGGAGTCGCGTCAGGGGCCTCACCCGGTCGCCAGTCCGCGGCTGCGTGCACCATGGCGTTCACGGTCGCGATGAACGGCACCGCGAAGAACGCCCCGACGACGCCCGCGATCGTGGTGCCCGCGGTCACACCGAGCACCACCCCGAGTGGGTGCACCCGGACTGCCGACCCCGTGAGGAACGGGTGCAGCACGTGGCTCTCGAGCTGCTGCACGGCCACGACGACGGCGAGCATGATCAGCGCCGGCACTAATCCGTTGAAGACGAGGGCGACGACGACCGCGACGATGCCGGCGACGATCGCACCGACGACGGGGACGAACGCGCCGAAGAAGACGATCACACCGATCGGGATCGCGAGCGGGAGTCCCAGGGCGAGCGCGCCGATGACGATGCCGAGCGCGTCGGTCACCGCGACGATGAGCTGGACCCGGATGAAGCTCGTCAGGGTCTTCCAGCCGGCCTGACCAGCCGCGTCGATCCGCCCGCGGGAACGGACGGGGAAGATCCGGACGACCCACGACCAGATCCGCCGCCCGTCCACCAGGACGAAGATCGTCGTGAAGACCACGATGAACAGTCCCTCGAGCGCGTGGACCAGTCCGCTGCCGGCCTCCGCGGCGCCGGACAGGATCGACGCGGAGTGCTTCTGCAGGAACGCCGTCGCCTCGGACAGGTACTTCGTCACCTGCGCCGAGGTGATGCCGAACGGCTCGGACCCGAGCAGCGTCTGGAACGTCTGCACGTTGCTCCGCAGCCGGTGTGCGAGCGTCGGGATGTCGTACCGGATCTGCGCCGTGACGATCAGCGCGAGCACACCGATGACGACGACGACCGCGAGGAAACAGGAGAGCACGGCGAGCCACTTCGGCCAGCGGTGCCGTTGCAGGAACGTGGAGAACGGTGCGAGCAGGGCACACACGAGCAGCCCGATGAGGAACGGCACCACGATCTCCTGCAGCAGGATCACGAGGGCGACGACCACGGCCAGGGCGGCGACCACCACGAGGAACCGCCACGAGAACGCGCCCGCGATGCGCATGCCCGACGGGACGGCCTCGACGACACCGTCGTCGGATGGACGAGACGTGGAGCGGATGTTCGGCATGTCCCAAGGTGACCACGGCAAGCCGCGAAATCGGCGCGATTCCGCACCCCCATCCTGGGCGGTTTCGCAGTCTCCTGCCGATACGGGATAATGGGGATGCATGTACTGCACGAAAGGGGACATCTGATGGCAGCCATGAAGCCGAGGACCGGTGACGGGCCGATGGAGGCTGTTAAGGAGGGTCGACTCATCATCGTGCGGGTTCCGCTCGAAGGTGGAGGCCGCCTGGTCGTCTCGGTCAACGATGCCGAGGCCAAGGAACTCCACGACGCACTCGCCGAGGTCGTCTCGGCATAGTTCGTCGACGCTCCACAGCAGAAGGCCCGGAACGCGTACGTTCCGGGCCTTCTGTGGTCCTGGGGCGGTGTCACCGGTCGCCGTCATGATGGTGGCGTGCCACGTTCTCGCCGATCCGTCCGCCGTGTCGAGGAGTACGCCGCCGACCCGATGCCGCGCGGCGCGTGGCCCGCGACGCTCGCTCCGGTCCGGCAGCTCCTCGACGACGGGCTCGACCTCGACACCGTCACGGTCTTCGTCGGGGAGAACGGCGCCGGCAAGTCGACCCTGGTGGAGGCGATTGCCCTCGCGTTCGGCATGAGTCCGGAAGGCGGGTCGACGAACTCCGGTCACAGCACGCGTCCGAGCGAGTCCGACCTCTGGGAACACATCGCGCTGCACCGGGAGCCGGGGGCACCGAAGGGCGGGTTCTTCCTCCGTGCGGAGACCATGCACGGGTTCTTCACGTACCTGGAGCAGCACCCAGGGGCGCGGCCGGAGCCGGTGTTCCACGAACGGAGCCACGGTGAGTCGTTCCTCGACTTCGTGATCGACCGGTCGCAGTGGCCGGGGTTGTGGATCCTCGACGAACCCGAGTCGGCGCTGTCGTTCCAGGGGTGTCTGGCGCTCATCGGGCTGTTGCAGGCGATCGTCGACGACGGCCTCGGGCAGGTGGTCCTCTCGACGCACTCGCCCGTGCTGGCGGCGTTCCCCGGTGCGACCATCCACGAGGTCGGGGAGTGGGGTCTCCGGCGCAGCACCTGGGCCGACCTCGACCTGGTGCGGAACCAGCGCGCGTTCCTCGAGTCGCCGGAGCGGTACCTCCGACACCTGGAGCCGGCGGACGACGACGTCGCCGACGGGCAGGACGCTAGGCGGTGACCTTCGTCATCTGCAGCAGGCCGTCTCCGGCGGGGGACAGCGAGCTGATCACGGCGCCGGATGTCGACACCTCGGTGAGCAGCAGCCGGAAGTCGGTCGTCGCACGGTCCCGCTTCACCGGGTCGGCGACCCGCCCGCGCCACAGTGCGTGCGGCACCAGGACGGTCCCGCCGAGTCGCGCGAGCCGCAGTCCGTGCTCGACGTACTCGATGACGTGCTCGGGGTCGGCGTCGACCAGGACGACGTCGTAGGACGCCTCGTTCATGCGGGGGAGCACCTGGTTGGCGCGACCGGGGATCAGCCGGACGCGCGACGGCGCGGTCCCGGCGGCGATGTAGGCGTCACGGGCGTACTGCTGGTGGTCGACCTCGATGTCGATCGTGGTGAGGGTCGCCTTCGGGGCACCGCCGAGCAGGTACAGCCCGGAGACCCCGAGGCCCGTGCCGATCTCGATGATGCCGGTCGCGCGGGATGCTGCGGCGATGACGCTCATCTGCGCGCCGATCGACGGAGCGACGGCTTCGACACCGAGCTCGAGCGAGTGCTCGCGGGCACGGGCGATCACCTCGGACTCGGAGACGATGTCCTCCGCGAACTTCCAGTTCGACTCTTTCTCTGACACGCACACTCCTCGAACGACAACTCTAGGGTGCAGTTCGGCCGGTTCGGGTTAGGCTCGCTCGTGTGAACATCCCGCTCGACAAGATCCTGATCATCGGGATCATTGCCGTGCTCTTGCTCGGGCCGCAGCGCCTGCCGATGTACGCGCAGAAGCTCGCCGAGTTCGTCAAGGCGGTCCGACGGTTCGCGGACACCGCCAAGGACCGCATGCGCGAGGAGATGGGTCCGGACTTCGACGACGTCGACTGGCAGAAGCTCGACCCGCGGCAGTACGACCCGCGCCGCATCATCCGCGACGCCCTCCTCGACTCCGGCACCGGCGCTGCCGCCGCCGCGCCGCAGGTGACCGCCACGAAGGTGCGTGCGCCGGCACCGATCGTGCCGCTCGCCGCCGGCGAGAAGGCGCCGTACGACGGCGAAGCGACCTGACGACCGTCACCTGACCACGTGACGGACGGGAGGCCCGGTGCCAGCTGGCACCCCTCCCTCGCAGGCTCGGTCGGCGCGCCCCGCGCAACGCTTCGCGTTGCCGCTGAGCGGGGCGCGCCCGTCCGTCCCGCGGCGCGTTCCGACCCATCCCGCCCGCAATGGAAAGCCGAATCGCGCGTAGGTGGCCAGAAAAACCGGCTTCCTACGCGCGATTCCGCTTCCTACGCGCGATTCCGCTTCCTACGCGCGATTCGGCTTCCTACGCGCGGATCGACCCGCTACTTCAGGTCGGCCAGGAAGCGGTCGGTCCAGGCGAGGGCCGCCGTGCCCGAGACGGAGCTGCACGTCGCGGACGCGGTGCTCGTCGGCGTCGCGCAGGGGGTGTCACGGTCGAGGGACCAGGTGTGCACCCCGGCGAGCCCGTGCGACTTCGCGTACGAGGACACCGTGTCGACGTCGGCGAGCGTGAAGACCTCGTCCGAGGCGTCGTTCACCCCGAGCATCGGCGTGACCTCGATCTTCGACGATGCGATCCCGTACGTGTGCTGCAGGTTCGTCACGGCCTGGATGGTGGACTGCCCCATCTCGCAGGTCGACCCGACGATGACGCAGTTCGCCGAGGTGGCCCGGCCGAAGTCCATCGTCATGAGGTTGACCGTGTAGTTCGTCAGGCTGGACGCCTTGATCGCCTTGACGGTGGCGTCACCCGTGCTGTTCAGTCCGCCGTACGACCCGTCGGACGCGGCCAGGGTCGCGAGGGTGAACGAGAAGCGCAGCCCCGGGTACTTCGTCTGCGCAAGCGCCGCGGCGTTCACGAGGTTCTGCACGTCGGCTGCCGACTGCCCGCTCTCGATGTCGAAGTCGACGCCGATCATGTGCGGGGACGCGTACCGGGCGATGAAGCTCTGGAGCGCGGTGCCCGAACACTTGAACGACCCGGCCGCTCCGCCGGTGCTAACGATGTAGTTCACGCCGGCGGCGTCGAGCTTCGGGATGTTGGCGCTCGCGAACGCGTCGGCGGCGACCCCGCCCCAGTTCTCGCTGCCGCAGGTGCCGGTCGCGAAGGCGAGGGTGATCGCCTTGAGACCGGGCTCCCTGGTCGAGACCAGGCTGTTCGAGCTCCCGACGACCGGGATGCGCGTGCCGGTGACCGCGGTGTTCATCACGTTCGTGTTCCAGTCGAGGTTCACGGTGACGTCCTTGTACGGGCTGAAGACCAGCCCGCTGGCGGTGCCGGTGCTGCCGCTCCCGGGGTTCGTGGTCCCGCCGCCCCCCGTGCCGCCTCCGGGCGTGGTGCTCCCGCCCGTGCAGGCGCCCGCCGAGGTCCACGGCTGCCCGCTCCCCGTCGCGCCCGAGTGCGTCGCGGGGTCGTCGCCCTGCGTCCACCAGTTCGCGGTGTAGTTCGTGCCGTTCTCGCTGACCGTCGCACCGCCGTTGTACGCGGTGCCGGCTGCCCACGCGGTCGCGCAGGTCGTCGCGGCGGTGGCGGCCGTCGCCGGTACGGCTGCGAGCGTTCCCCCTGCGAGCGCTGCTGCCACGGCGCCGATGACGCCGATCCGGATCCTGGTGGTCCTGTTCACCTGGGTTCTCCAATGCTTCGGCCGACGTCGTCGTCGGCACGGTGGAGCTCCTGCACCCTGAATACGCAGGAGCATTGTGGAATACCCCTGCATATTGCTCTCAGCAACAGGGGTGCGTCCATGAGGAGACGTACAGGAAGCGGAAACCGGAGCGTGGCGCCGGTCAGGAGAGGGAGAGACCGAGCTTCCGGCCGGAGAGTCCACGGCCCATCGTGGCGACCCGGTCCGCGACCGCGGTCAGTGCGGCCGCGGCGACGTCGTCCGGCGCGCCGATGACCACCGGTGTGCCGGCGTCGCCGCCCTCGCGGAGCGCGACGGAGAGCGGCACGCTGCCGAGCACCGGCACGGGGGAGTCCTGCCCGCGGGACAGGCGGGCGGCGGTCTCGGCGCCACCGCCCTCGCCGAACAGGTGCAGCACGGAGCCGTCGGGCTGGACGAGGCCCGCCATGTTCTCGACGACGCCGATGACCCGCTGGCCGGTCTGTCGCGCCACGATGCCGCTGCGCTCGGCGACGTCCGCCGCGGCTGCCTGGGGCGTGGTGACGACGAGGACCTCGGCGTGCGGGAGCAGTTGACCGACCGAGATCGCGACGTCCCCGGTGCCGGGCGGCATGTCGAGCAGGAGCACGTCGAGGTCGCCGAACCACACGTCGGACAGGAACTGGTTCACGGTGCGGTGCAGCATCGGCCCGCGCCAGGACACCGCGGTGGAGGGATCGTCGACGAACATGCCGATTGAGATCACCTTCACGTCGTGGGCGACGGGCGGCAGGATCATGCTGTCGACCCGGGTCGGACGGGGTGCGACACCGCGCTCGTCAGTGAGGCCCATCAGCCCCGGGACGCTGAACCCGTGCACGTCGACGTCGACGATGCCCACCCGGAGGCCGCGACGGGCGAGTGCGACCGCGAGGTTCACCGTGACGGTGGACTTCCCGACGCCGCCCTTGCCGCTCGTCACGGCGATGACCCGCGTCAGCGAGTCGGCGGTGAACTGCACGCCCTGTGGACGTCCCTCGCGCAGTCGCTCGGTGAGCGCCTTCCGGACCGCTGGGTCCATCACCGAGACGTCCACGTGGACGGCGTGCACGCCGTCGACGGAACCGGCGGCCGACCGGACGTCGCGCTCGATCGTGTCGGCGGCCGGGCACCCGACGATCGTGAGCTGCAGGTCGACGCGCACCGAGCCTCCCGGCTGGACGTCGACACCACGGATCATGTCGAGCTCCGTGACGGGGCGGCGGATCTCGGGGTCGATGACGCGGCCGAGCGCAGCGAGGACGGCGGCGCCGAGCTGCTCGTCGGTGCCCTCAGCCACGGGTGGTGCTGCCGGGCTCGTCGGCGAAGCCGGCGTCGTCCGCGTCACGCCGGTCGAGTTCCTCGAGCAGCGATCGGAGCTCGGCGCGGATGAAGTCCTTCGACGCCATGTCCCGCATCGCCAGGCGGAGGGCGACGACCTCGCGGGCGAGGTACTCGGTGTCGGCGAGGTTCCGCTCCGCGCGCTGCCGGTCCTGTTCGAACTGGACGCGGTCGCGGTCGTCCTGCCGGTTCTGCGCGAGCAGGATCAGCGGTGCCGCGTAGGACGCCTGCAGGGACAGCACCAGGGTCAGCGCCGTGAACCCGATCGCCGCGGAGTCGAACTGCCACGGCTTCGGCGTGAGCGTGTTCCACCCCATCCACACGACGCAGAAGAGCGTCAGGCCGACGAGGAACCAGGGGGTGCCCATCGCGCGTGCGATGCCCTCGGTCGCACGGCCGAACGCGTCTCCGCGGCCGGAGCGGCGGCGGGTCGGCAGGACACTCGTCCGCATGCCCTTCGGGGAGTCGAGGCGGCTGTCCGGACGCTGCTCGCGCCGGTTCTCATCCGTTCGTGCCACGTGCGGTCCTCCTTCCGGTACTCACGGGGGGCCTGCGGGTCTTCGTCCGGGGACGGGCGGGTTCGCCGTCCCCCTGACTCCGCCAGTCGTCCGGCAGGACGTGGTCGAGCACGTCGTCGATCGTCACCACCCCGACCAGGCGGTGGGCGTCGTCGACCACGGGGACGGACACGAGGTTGTAGGTCGCCATCACGCGCGTCACCTCGGCGGCGCTGGCGTCGACCCGGACCGGTTCGGTCTGCTGGTCGATCAGCGTGCCCAGTCGCTCGTTCGGCGGGTAGCGCAGCATCCGCTGGAAGTGCACGAGCCCGAGGAATCGGCCGGTCGGCGGCTCGTAGGGCGGCAGGGTCACGCAGACGCTCGCGCCGAGGGCCGGCGCGAGCTCGTGCCGGCGGATGAGGGCGAGTCCCTCGGCCACGGTGGCGTCCGCGGAGACGATCACGGGCTCGGTGGTCATCAGCCCGCCGGCGGTGTCCGGCTCGTACTCGAGGAGCATGCGGACGTCCTGCGCCTCCTCCGGCTCCATGAGCTGCAGGAGCGCCTCGCTCCGTTCGTCGGAGAGCTCGGCGAGGAGGTCGGCGGCATCGTCCGGCTGCATCTGGTCGAGGACGTCGGCGGCGCGCGCGTCCTGGAGCGAGGACAGGATCTCGACCCGTTCCTGGTCGGGCATCTCCTCGAGCACGTCGGCGAGACGGTCGTCGGGGAGCTCCTCGGCGACTTCGAGGCGCCGCTCGACGGGGAGGTCGAGGAGTGTCGAGGCGAGGTCCGCCGGCACGAGGTCGGAGTACGCGGCGATGACGTGCTCGGCGGACTGCGACTCACCGGGGAGCTCGTCCTCGGTGACCTCGTTCCACGTGGCGAACGTCGTGGGCCCCTTGCCGAACGGGGAGGGTGTGGTCTTCGGCTTGCGGAGGAAGAGCTGCGACACCTCCCAGTCGCCCTGGCCGCGGTCCTCGATCGCGATGTCCTCGATCGTGGCGCGGATGCGGTCCTTCGTGATGAGGACCTTGCGCCCGAGCATCTCGGCGATCACCCGGACCTCACCACCGCGCTGCTCGAAGCGGCGCATGTTCACGAGGCCCGTCGTGATGACCTGCCCGGCGCCGATCGACGTGATGCGGCCGACCGACACGAAGATGCGACGCTTGCCAGGGACCTCGACGATCAACCCGACGACGTGCGGGGGATCGGCCCGGCGGTAGACCACCAGGACGTCACGGACCTTGCCGACGCGATCGCCGGCGGGGTCGAAGACGGAGCACCCGGCGAGGCGGGCGACGAAAACCTTCGAGGCGCTCACCCAGCCAGCGTAGCCGGTCACCCGTTCCGTTCCCTGGCCGTCCGTCCTGGTCGTTCCCTGGTGGTTCTCGTGCGATTGCAAGGACGACGGTGGAAGATGACTGTGTGAGCACTCAGAGCCCCTTCCGCGGTCGTACGGCGCAGGCGTTCCCCACGCTGCCCCGCGGGGACGTCCTCGGCACCTTCGACAGCTACCCGGACGCACAGGCGGTGGTCGCGAAGCTCGCCGAGTCGGAGTTCCCGGTGAACAAGCTCTCGATCGTCGGCAACGACCTCAAGACCGTCGAGCGCGTCACCGGTAAGATGACCTACGGGCGCGCGGCGCTCGCTGGTGCGTTGTCGGGTCTGTGGCTCGGCTTCTTCTTCGGCATCGTGCTGACGCTGTTCTCGCCGACGGCCGGTGGCCTCATCTTCGCAGCCGCGATCATCGGCGCCGCGTTCGGGATGCTCTACGGCATCGTCTCGTTCGCCATCACGAAGCGGCAGCGGGACTTCACGAGCGTGCACCAGGTGCTCGCCACGAACTACCAGATCATCGTCGACCCGCAGCTCGTCGGGCAGGCGCAGCGCATCCTCGGGCAGTTCGGCGCGACGCCGCACGCATCGTGGAACCCCGGGCAACCGGGGGCCGGTCCAGGAGCGCCCTTCCAGGGGCAGCAGCCGCAGCAGCCCCGCCAGGAGCCGTGGCGTCCCGGTCCGCCGACGGGGTCGCCCTACGGAGGGCAGTCCACGCCGCACAGCCAGCCTGGAGGCCCGGCACAGCCCGGCGCGTCGGCTCCGGCCCCCGGTGCGCAGCCGCGCTACGGCACCAACGACGGTCCGCGGTACGGCGAGACCCCGGACACGACTCAGCAACAGCCGGCTGCGCCGGCCGCCGCTCCGGCACCTCGTGGGGATGAGCCGCCGCGGTTCGGGGAGCGCGTCCCCGGCGCGACGCCGCCCGCGTCCGCCGAACCCGACGCTCCCGAGCTCCCGAAGGACGACGAGCAGCGCTGACCCGCGCGCACTCGAGTCTCGGACCCTGCGCCCGCGAGATCGCACTCCGTGTTGCTTCCGGACGAGGCAAGGCGACACGGAGTGCGATCTCGCCGACCCCGAGCGAGCTCAGGCTGACGCGAGACCGCAGCGCGCCTACAAGACCTTGGAGTAGCAGGCGGACAGCGGGGCGCCGACGTACGGGCCGAAGTTCGCGATGCGGCTGAACCCCTCGCGCTCGTAGAACCGGATCGCGCGCTTCTGCTCCGTGCCCGTCTCCAGCACGAGTGCGGGGGAGCCGAGGTCGAGCGCTGCCTCTTCGAGGCGTCGGAGGATCCCCGTCGCGGCCCCGGTGCCGCGGGACTCGCGACGGACGTACATGCGCTTGATCTCGGTCACCCCGTCGTCGACGAGCCGGAGCCCGCCACACCCGATCGGCGTCCCGTCCCCGTCGCGCGCCACGAAGAACACCGCGATCGACTCGGCAGTGGGCTTGTCACCGGGCTCGGTGTCACCGCCGTACGTGCTGTCGATCTCGATGCGTTGGGCAGCACGCAGCCGCTGGGCGTCGGGCGAGTCGAAGTGCTCGACGTCGATCGTGATGCTCTGCGAGGAAGCTTCGGGTGTCGTCACCCGATCAGGCTAGCGCCCGGTGCGGGCGATCCACCCCTCCACTTCCGAGGGGGTCCTGGGGATGCCGATCGACAGGTTCTCGGCGCCGTCGGCGGTCACGAGGATGTCGTCCTCGATGCGGACGCCGATGCCGCGGAACTCCTCCGGCACCGTCAGGTCGTCCTGCTGGAAGTAGAGGCCGGGCTCGATCGTGAACACCATGCCGGGCTCCACGATGCCGTCGATGTACATCTCACGACGGGCCTTCGCGCAGTCGTGCACGTCGAGGCCGAGGTGGTGGCTGGTGCCGTGCACCATGTAGCGGCGGTGGAACTGGTTGTCCGGCTGCAGTGATTCCTCTGCCGAGACGGGCAGGAAGCCCCACTCGGCGGTCTTGCGCGCGATGACCTCCATCGCCGTCGCGTGCACCTGCCGGAACGTGATGCCGGGCTTCACGATGGCGAACGCGGCGTCGGCGGCTTCGAGCACGGCGTCGTAGACCAGGCGCTGCACGGCCGTGAAGGTTCCGCTCACCGGCAGCGTCCGCGTGATGTCCGCGGTGTAGAACGAGTCCACCTCGACGCCGGCGTCGATGAGGATGAGGTCACCGGGCTGCACGGCGCCGTCGTTGCGGGTCCAGTGCAGGATGCAGGCGTGGTGGCCGGACGCCGCGATGGTGTCGTACCCGACCGTGTTGCCGTCGGCGCGGGCGCGGCGGTTGAACGTGCCCTCGACGATGCGCTCGCCCCGGGGGTGTGCGAGGACCGCGTCGAAGTCGGCGATCACGTCGGCGAACCCACGCTGCGTGGCGTCGACGGCCTTGCGGAGCTCGTTGACCTCGTACGGGTCCTTGACGAGGCGGAGCTCGGACAGGTCTCGGGCGAGCACGTCGTCCGTCGCGGCGACGTCGTCGGTCGCGGCAGCGCCACCGACCGCGGAGCCGAGGCGCTCGTCGAGAGAGCGCGTGAGCTCGGTGTCGGCGTCACGGACGACGAGCACCGAGGCGTCGAGGGCGTCCTGCACCCCGGAGAACTCGCCGAGGTCGGCGGTGGCGATGCCCAGGTCGGCGGCCACCTCGTCCAGCGAGGGGCGCGGACCGACCCAGAACTCGCCGATCTCCGGGTTCGCGTAGAACTCCTCGGAGTCGCGTCCGGCGGTCGAGCGGAAGTAGAGCGTGGCGTCGTGCCCGGCACCGTTCGACGTCATCACGAGGACGGAGCCGACGACGGTGTCGGTGCCCCAGCCGGTGAGGTGTGCGAACGCGGAGTGCGGGCGGAACGGGTAGTCGCAGTCGTTCGAGCGGACCTTCGCGGTGCCGGCGGGGACCACGATCGTCCGACCCGGGTGGAGCTCGGAGATACGCGCCCGACGGGCGGCGGCGAACGCAGCCTGCTCACGTGCTGCGGGCACGGGGCGGTCGCGCTCGGCCCACTGGGACCCGATGAAGTCCTTGAAGGTCGAGGAGCCGGGTGTGGTGGAGCGGTTGCTCGTTGCGCGGGGAGTCGTGTCGGCCATGCCCCCATCATCGCACCGCGCTCGACGCCCGGTCTGTGTGCCTGCTCACCTGTGGATACGATTGGCGCGTGCCCGACCCGTTCATCGACCTGCACGCGCACTCGAGTGTCTCCGACGGCACCGAGCCGCCCGCCGACCTCGTCCGGGCAGCGGCGGCCGCCGGACTGGACGCCGTCGCGCTGACCGACCACGACACCACCGCCGGGTGGGCCGATGCCGCCGCCGCCGCACGGGAGCTCCCGCTGACGCTGGTCCCGGGCCTCGAGCTGAGCACGCGCGTCGGCTACCGGAGCGTGCACGTCCTCGGCTACCTCGTCGACCCGGACGACGCCGCCCTGTCCGCCGAGACGGAGCGCATCCGCGAGGGCCGCCTGTCCCGCGCGCACCGCATGGTCGACCGCATCGGTGAGGACCACCCGATCACCTGGCAGGACGTCCTCGCGCAGGCGAGCCCCGGCGCGACGATCGGCCGGCCGCACATCGCCGACGCCCTGGTCGCACGCGGGCTCGAACCCGACCGCAGCGCGGCGTTCCGCGGCATCCTGCACCCGGCGTCCGGGTACTACGAACCGCACGACGCCCCGACACCGCTCCGAGGCGTCGAACTCATCCGTGCTGCCGGGGGCGTCCCCGTGATCGCGCACCCGGCGGCGACCTCACGCGGGATCGTCATCGACGAGGCGGGCCTGCGCGAGCTCGTCGACGCGGGGCTCGGCGGGCTGGAGGTCGACCACCGCGAGAACCTCGCGCACGGCAAGCGCACCCTGCTCGAGTGGGCGGACCGCTACGGCCTGTTCGTCACCGGCTCGAGCGACTACCACGGCACCGGGAAGCCGAACCGTCTCGGCGAGCACCGCACGTCCCGCGGTGCCTTCGACGAGATCCTGACGCAGGCGACGGGTTCGGCCCCGGTGGTCGGCCCCGGCTCGCGCCTGCCCTGACCAGACGCCGAAGGGCCCGTCGCGTCAGCGACGGGCCCTTCGAACTGGAGGCGCTACTCGCCGTCCGACGCCGGCTGCGGTGCCGAGGCGGTCGCCTCGCCACCCGTGCCGGCTCCGCGACGACGGCGACGCCGACGGCGCTTGGGTGCCGAACCGTCGCCCTCGGCGGCGTCCGGACCCGTGCTCTCGGCCGAGGGGGCGGACTCCGCAGCCGACGCTGCCGGGCGATCCGAGCCTCCTGTCCGGGTGCGGCGACGCGGACGCGACTCGCTCGATTCGGAGGACTCACCGGAACGACGCGGCGGCCGTGACCCCGTGCGCTCCGCGGTGCCTGCCGTGGCGGCGTGCGACGACGAACCGGGGAGCCGGCCCTTCGTGCCCTGCGGGATGTCGAGGTCCTCGAACAGGTGCGGCGACGACGAGTAGGTCTCGACGGGCTCGGGGATGCCGAACTCGAGGGCCTTGTCGATGAGCGTCCACTTGTGCAGGTCGTCCCAGTCCACGAACGTGACCGCGATGCCGGTCTTGCCCGCGCGACCGGTGCGGCCGGCGCGGTGCAGGTAGGTGTCCGGGTCGTCCGGGATGGTGTGGTTGATCACGTGCGTGACGTCGTCCACGTCGATGCCGCGGGCCGCGACGTCGGTGGCGATGAGCACGTCGCGCTTGCCGGCCTTGAAGGCGGCCATCGCACGCTCGCGCTGTTCCTGGTTGAGGTCGCCGTGCACCGCTGCGGCGTTGAACCCGCGGTCCTTCAGTTCCTCGACCAGCTTCGCCGCCGCACGCTTGGTGCGGGTGAAGATCACGGTCTTGCCGCGGCCGTTCGCCTGCAGGATGCGGGCGATGACCTCGTCCTTGTCGAGCGAGTGCGCGCGGTAGATGACGTGCTTGATGTTGGCCTGCATGAGGCCCTCGTCCGGGTCCGTCGCGCGGATGTGCACCGGACGCGTCATGAACCGGCGGGCGAGCGCGACGATCGGCGCCGGCATCGTGGCCGAGAACAGCATCGTGTGGCGCACGTCGGGCACGGCCTGGAAGATCCGCTCGATGTCCGAGAGGAACCCGAGGTCGAGCATGCGGTCGGCCTCGTCGAGCACGACCTCTTGCACGTGGGAGAGGTCGAGCAGGCGCTGACGGTGCAGGTCGATGAGGCGCCCGGGGGTGCCCACCACGATCTGCGCGCCGGCCTTGAGCTGCTCGACCTGGCCCTCGTACGCCTTGCCGCCGTAGATCGAGACGATCGTGGTCGGGCGGTTCGACGACGCGAGTTCGAGGTCCTCGGTCACCTGCACCGCGAGTTCGCGGGTCGGGACGACGACGAGCGCCTTGACGCCGTGCGCGGGGTCGGCGCCGAGGCGCTGGATGAGCGGCAGGCCGAAGCCGAGGGTCTTGCCGGTACCCGTCTTCGCCTGGCCGATGATGTCCTGGCCGGTGAGGCCGAGCGGGATGGTCTGTTCCTGGATCGGGAAGGGCTCGATGATGCCCTTGCCGGCCAGCGCATCGACGATGTCCTGGTCGATGTTGAGGTCTGAGAAAGTCAAGAAGGTCACCCTGTCCTATCGGGGAGTCCGAGCCAGTCTACCGGGGTGCGAGGTGCGCGCCGTCGCGGCCCCTATGCTGGTCGCGTGGTGTCGTGGTGGAACCGGAAGCGCGCGGCGCAGCTCGCGGCACAGTGGCTCGCGTCGCGGAACCCGAAGAACGCCGCCCAGACGGAGCGTCTGCAGCTCGACGACGTCAGCCCGGAACTCCCCGTGTACCTCGGGCAGGCCGCGTACCTCCAGCTCTCGCTGTACGAGACGATGGGCCGTGCAGGGGCCGGCGCCCCCACGCTGTCCGGCCGCCTGGTGACCGGTGTGCTGGCGACGACCGCGCTCGAGCGGCACCGGTCGATCGTGGCCGAGATCGAACGCCTCGGCGAGGACCCGGCCGAGCTGATGGCGCCGCACCGCGCTGCGATCGACGTGTTCCTGGAGCGGACGAGCGGTGCCGACTGGTACGAGTCGATGCTCACCGGCTACGTCACCGCCGGGATCCTCAACGACCTGTTCGCGAACCTGCTGCGCTCGCTCCCCGGTGACGTCCGGCAGCGGCTCGGCTCGGTGTTCGACGCACGGGAAGAGCCCGCCGTGGTCGAGGAGCTCAGTGCGCGGATCGACGAGGAGCCGCAGGTGTCATCGCGGCTCGCGATGTGGGGACGACGGCTCGTGGGCGACACGCTCCTGGTCGCGCGGTCCGCGCTCGCGTCGCACGCCAGGGAGGACCAGTCGCGGCTCGAGCCGGTGTGGACCGAGCTGATCGCGGCGCACACCAGGCGGATGGACGCGCTCGGCCTGACGGCCTGACGACGGACAGGAGGCTCGTGGCGGCGTCGCCACGAGCCTCCTGTCCGGTGGGCGGTCGCTTCGTTCCCGCCGGCGGTTTCAGGCGCCGCGCGCCTTGACCTGCTCGTAGAAGGCGGTGTCCTTGGTCGTCCGGCTGCGGCCGAGCAGCCACTCCACGAGGAGGGCGACGACGCCGGCACCGACGAGCGCGACGACCCAGATCCAGGTGGCGTCGTAGCGCCAGCCGGCCCAGGTGAGCACTTCCCACAGGACGGCGGCCGTGATGCCGCCGACCGCGGGGCCGAGCAGCTGCCCGCGCGTCGAGTGCCACGGCAGGATCACGTGCGCGATCGCGCCGCAGATGATGCCGCCGAGGACGGCGAAGAGGAGCTCCACGCGTCAGCTCAGGCGACGAAGCCGATGCGTCGGGCCTCTTCGGCACCGAACTCGACGTAGGCCAGGGCGACGGCGGGGACGATGAACTTGCGGCCCTTGTCGTCCTGCAGCGTCAGGTGCGTCGCGTCGGAGGACAGCGCGTCCGCGACGGCCTTCTCGATCTCCTCAGCGGTCTGCTTCGTCTCGAAGGCGATCTCGCGCGGGCTGTTGATGATGCCGATCTTGATGTCCACGTGCTCACCATATCCGAGGGGTCCGCGCCGGTCCGGTGCGTTCGCCGCGGGCGCACGGGGTGGGGACGGGGCGATGTCGGTCGCGGTCGGTACCGTACGAGCGTGCCGCAGACCACGCTGACACCAGCACCCGCTCCCGAGCAGGTGTCGCGCGCGCTCGTGGCGGACCCGGCACAGGCGGCGGTCCTCGCCCTGCCGGACGACCTGCACGCCGCGGTGATCGGCGCACCGGGCACCGGCAAGACCTCGACGCTCGCGCGGCTCGTCGCTGCCCGGCTGCGGCGTCCGGACGCGATCAGTGCCGACGGTCACGCCACCGTGCTCGCCCTGACGTCCTCGCGCACCGCGGCGACCGCGCTCCGCGACCACCTCGCCGTCACCGTCGAACGCGTCACACCCGGTGCGCTCGCACGGACCGTGAACTCCCTCGCCTTCCAGGTCGTCGCGCACGCCGCCGCGGTCCAGGGGCAGCCGGCGCCGACGTTGCTGACCGGTGGTGAGCAGGACCGCATCCTCGGTGACCTGCTCGCCGGCCACGAGACCGACGGCACCGGGCCGGCGTGGCCCGATCCCATCACGGCGGTGGTCCGCGAGCGCGCGGGGTTCCGCACGGCGCTCCGTGACGTGATGATGCGCGCGGTCGCCGCCGGTGTCGAGCCCGACGACATGCGCGAGCTCGGTGACGACCACGGCCGCCCGGAGTGGCGTGCGGTCGGGGACCTCGTCGACGAGTACCGCGCGGCGGTCACCGCGTTCCGTGCGACGAGTCTCGACGCGGCCGAACTCGTCGCGTTCGCCACCGCTGCGGTGCTCCGCGGGGAGCTCCCACCGGCCGTCGCGGCGCTCCGGCTGCTGGTGGTCGACGACACCCAGGAACTCGTCGAGGGCGAGATCGCCCTGCTCGGGGCACTGGCACGCTCCGGAGTGCAGATCGTCGCGTTCGGGGATCCGGACATCGCGGCATCGGCGTTCCGCGGCGCCGAGCCGGACGTCCTCGGGCGGCTCGCACCTCGGCTCGGGGTCGACCGCGTCCAGGAGATCGTCCTCGGCACCGTGCACCGTCACCCCGCGCCGATCCGTGCGCTCGTCTCGGGCATCTCCGGGCGCGTCGGTGCCGCCGCCGCGGGGCGCCAGCGCACGGCCGTCGCCGCCGACACGGATGCCCGCGCCGACTCCGTGCTCCACCTCGAGGCCGGCAGCCGGTCGGCGCTCGTCGTCGCGATCGCCAGGCGGTTGCGCGAACACCACCTGCTCGACGGCGTCCCGTGGCACCGCATGGTCGTGGTCACGCGGAGCGGTGCGGCGATCCCCGAGCTCGTCCGCGCGCTCTCCGTTGCAGAGGTCCCGGCGACCGCCGGCGCCGCCCCGACGCGCCCGCGGGACGACACGGCCGCGCGGTCCCTCCTCGACGCCGCCGGGGTGTCGCTCGGTGTGCTGTCGCTCGACGCCACCCTCGCCACCGCGTTCGCGACCGGACCGCTCGGTGGGCTCGACACCCTCGCGATGCGTCGGCTCCGGCTCGCGCTGCGACGTGAAGAGCTCGCTGGTGGTGGCTCCCGGACGGCCGACGAGCTGCTCGTCGACGCGTTGGGGGCTCCTGAACGACTCGCTACGGTCGACGCCGCCTTCGCCCGACGCGCGACCCGACTCGCGCGCAGTCTGGTGCAGGCCCGAGCGGACGCCGACGCCGGCGCCAGCATCGAGGAGATCCTCTGGGGGCTCTGGGAGCGCAGTGGTCTCGCCGGGATCTGGGGCGGGCAGTCCCTCGCCGGTGGCGTCGGCGCGGCCGAGGCGGATCGGCACCTGGACGCCGTGGTCGGGCTGTTCACCGCCGCCAAGCGGTTCGTCGAACGGACGCCGGACGCTCCCGCCCGGGTGTTCGTCGACGACGTGCTCGGCGCCGACCTGGCCGAGGACAGCATCGGCCCGGACCGCACGGCCGGCCGGGTGCGCGTGCTGACCCCGTCGGCGACGATCGGGCTCGAGACCGACGTCGTCGTGGTCCTCGGACTGCAGGACGGCGTGTGGCCGAACACCCGGGTGCGCGGCAGCCTGCTCGACCCGGACGGCCTGGTCCGGTCCGCCGCCGGGATCGACCACGCCGCCGTCGACGACCGTGCGGCCGTGATCGGGGACGAACTCCGGTTGTTCGCCCGGGCGGTGTCCCGCGCGACCACCCAGGTCGTCATCGGGACGGTCGCCAACGACGACGAAGCGCCGTCGCCGTTCGTCCGGCTGGTCCCCGTGCCGCCCGACCGGCAACCCACCGTGCACCCGCTGTCCCTCCGCGGCCTCGCAGGGTCGCTCCGTCGCCGGGTGGTCTCCACCGGCGACCACGAGGCGGCTTCCGCGTTGGCGCGCCTCGCGGCGGAAGACGTCCCCGGCGCCTCGCCGGACGACTGGTACGGCACGGCGGAGGTCACGACCGACGACCCGCTCGTCGACCTCGACGCCGACCCGCAACCGGACCCCGTCAGCGGTGAACTCGCTCCGCCAACCGTCGGCGTGTCCCCGTCCAGGATCGGCACCTTCGAGGAGTGCCCCGTGCACTGGTTCGTGCAGACCTTCGGCGGCGGTGCACCGAGCCCGGCGATGGGCATCGGCACCATCGTCCACGAAGCGATGGAGCACGCCACGGAGATCGACGTGGAGTCCCTCTGGCAGCGGGTGGACGCTCGCTGGGGCGAGCTCACCTTCGAGTCGCCGTGGATCGCCGACCGCGAGCGTGCCAGGACCCGCCGCATGATCGAGGGGCTGAGTGACTACCTGCGCACCTTCGCGTCCGCCGGGCGACAGCTGCTCGGCGCCGAGACCTCGTTCGCGCTCGTCACCGGGCCGGCTCGGGTCCGCGGCAGCATCGACCGGATCGAGATCGACCCGGACGGCACCGTGAGCGTCGTCGACCTGAAGACCGGCAGGAGCATGCCGAGCGAGAAGAACGACATGCCGGAGCACCCGCAGCTCGGGGCGTACCAGCTCGCGGTGGAGGACGGCGCCGTCGACGGCGTGCCTGCCGGGTCGCCGATGGCCGATGCTCGACTCGTCTTCGTGCAGAACCCGAAGGGCGGGCACGCCTACTCGGAGCGCACGCAGCACGCCTTCGACGCGGACGACCGCGCCGCGTACCGGGAGCGCCTGCACGCGGTGGCCCGCGGCATGGCCGGTCGGACGTTCGTCGCGAACGTGGACGACCACTGCGAGAAGGCGCGCACCGGGGTCGAGTGCCGGATCCACGTGGTGGGAGAGGTGACCTGGTGAGCACGACCGACACGACCGACACGACCGGTACGACGACCGATGCGACCGGGGCGCCCGCCACGACGATCCGCCACGGCGCCGATGCCATCGCCGACGCGCTCCAGCGACCACGTCCGACCGAACAACAGCGTGCCGTCATCGAGTCGCCGCTCGCCCCCGCCCTCGTCGTCGCCGGAGCCGGCAGCGGCAAGACCGAGACGATGGCGTCCCGCGTCGTCTGGCTGCTGGCGAACGGACACGTGCGGCCGGACGAGGTCCTCGGGCTGACGTTCACGCGCAAGGCGGCCGGCGAGTTGTCGATCCGCATCAACGACCGGATCGCCGCGCTGGAGGCCGCGGGGCTGATCACCCCCGGTGACGCCTTCGAAGCGCCGACCGTGTCCACGTACAACGCCTTCGCGAACAGCGTCTTCCGCGAGAACGCCCTGCTGGTCGGCCGCGACGGGGAGTCCCAGGTCCTCACCGAGCCGTCCGCGTGGCAGCTCGCACGACGGGTCGTCGTCGCCGCGCGGGACGACCGGCTCGCCGGCCTCGACCGGAACGTCGACACGATCACCGCCGCCGTGGTGGCGCTCGCCGGCGCCGCGTCCGAGCACCTCGTCGAACCCGAGCAGCTGCGTCGGTTCGCGATCGAGTTCTCGGAACTCCTCGAACTCCCCGGGAACCGGGGCAAGCCGTACGCCGCGATCACCGCCGCGGTCGCGTCGATCGGCGCACTCGAGCCGCTCGCCGACCTGGTCGAGGAGTTCCGCCGACAGAAGGTCGACCGCGGGTTCGTCGAGTTCTCGGACCAGATCGCGTTGGCGCTCGCCGCAGCCGAGGCCGCACCGCGCGTCGTCACGGACCTGCGCCAGCGGTTCCGAGTGGTGCTGCTCGACGAGTACCAGGACACCTCCGTCGTGCAGACCCGCTTCCTCGCCAGGCTGTTCCGGGAGCACGCCGTCATGGCGGTCGGGGACCCGCACCAGTCGATCTACGGGTTCCGCGGCGCGAGTGCGGCGAACCTCGCCAGGTTCCCGCGCGACTTCGGCGGCACCGGTGTCCTCGCGCCGCGGACGTTCGCGCTGTCGACGAGCTGGCGGAACCCGGTGGACGTGCTCGCCGGGGCGAACGCCGTGGTCTCCCCGCTGTCCGAGGCGTCCGACGTCGACGTCGAGCGGCTCTCCCCGCGTCCCGGCGCGGACTCCGGCGACGTCCGTGCCGTCTTCACCGAGACCCTGCCGGAAGAGGCCGACGCCGTCGCGGCGTGGTTCGAGGACCACCGGCGTCGCAACCCCACCGGGTCGATGGCGCTGCTGCTCCGGGCCCGCAAGGACCTCGCCGCCTTCACCGCGGCGCTCGGGCACCGGGGTGTGCCGTACCACGTGCTCGGCACCGGGGGCCTGTTGCAGCGTCCGGAGATCGTCGACCTCGTCGCGTGCCTGCGCGTGCTGCACGACCCGGCCGCCGGCAACGACCTCATCCGGCTGCTCGCCGGTGCCCGGTGGCGGGTGGGTGCTGCGGACATCGCAGCGCTGCACGGCGTGGCGCAGTGGCTGTTCAAGCGGGACCACACCCAGCAGCGCCTCGACGACGACGTCACCGCGGCGTTCCGGGCGTCGGTCGCGGTCGGCGAGCACGGCTCGGTCGTCGACGCACTCGACTTCGTCGCCGTCGCGCCGGACGACCACGGTGCGCTCGACGGCATCACCGAAGCCGGGCGTGCACGCATGCGTCGGCTCGGACAGCAGCTCGCGATGCTCCGGTCTCGCGCAGGAGGGGACCTCGTCGACTTCGTCACACTCGTCGTGCAGGAGATGCACCTGGACATCGAGGTCGCCGCGCACGAACAGGGGAGCGGCGCGTTCCTCGACGCCTTCGTGGACGAGCTGTCCGGCTTCGTCGCCACCGATGACCGTGCCGATCTCGGGGCGTTCCTCGGCTGGATCGACGCGGCTGCCCGTCGTGACGACATGGGACCGCGGTCCGAGGAACCCGAGTCGGGCACCGTGCAGATCCTGACGATCCACGGTTCGAAGGGGCTCGAGTGGGACGCCGTCGCGGTGCCTCGGCTGGTCGAGGGAGCACTGCCGGCCCGCCCGCAGGAGGGCTCGTCCGGCTGGATCGGCTTCGGGCGGCTGCCGTACGAGTTCCGGGGCGACGCCGACGAACTGCCGCGCCTGGCATGGCGTGGGCACGACTCGCAGAAGGACGTCACGGTCGCGATCGACGCGTTCAAGGACGAGGTGAAGTCGCGCAACGAGGACGAAGAGCGTCGCCTGACGTACGTGGCGCTGACCCGGTCGCGGCACGAACTCTTGGTGTCCGGCTCGTTCTGGGCCGGCGGCGTGAAGCCGATGCAGCCCAGCCGGTACCTCGGGGACCTCGTCGAGGCGGGTGTGGTCGACGGCAACGCGATCCCCGAGACGACCGTGCACGACGAGAACCCCCTGGGCGACGCCGGCGCGACCCAGTCCTGGCCGCATGTGCCCCTCGGTGCACGCGCCGTCCGGGTCCAGGCGGCGGCGGATCGGGTCCGGAACGCGAACCCCGGTGCCGCCGGGCGTTTCGCCGCGGACATCGACCTGCTCCTCGCGGAACGTCGCGCGAGCCGCTCCGGCAAGCACCGCGTGGTGGTGCCGCACCGGGTGCCGGCGTCGGGGTTCAAGGACTACCTCACCGAACCGGACGCGGTGGCCGAGCGGTTGCGCCGACCGATGCCCGAGCGGCCGTACCGTGCGACCCGTCTCGGCACGCTCTTCCACCAGTGGGTCGAACAGCGTGGGCACGCGGGCGGTGCGCTCGAGACGCTCGACGCCTGGGACGACGAACTCGACATCGACCTCGACGAGTCCGCACCGGCCGACGCCGCGGTCAGCGACGACGACGCCCGACGGCTGGGGGAGTTCCAGGAGACCTTCGCCCGTTCACGGTGGGCCGGACTCACCCCGGTCGAGGTGGAGCGCGAGATCCACATCCCGTTCCTCGGGCACAGCGTGGTCTGCAAGCTCGACGCCGTCTACGAGATCGACGGCAGGATCGAGGTCGTCGACTGGAAGACCGGGAAGGCCCCGGCGGGCAAGACCGACCTCGAACGACGACAACTGCAGCTCGCGCTGTACCGCGTGGCGTACGCGGAGTTCACCGGGCGACCGGTGGACGAGATCGACGCGGTGTTCTACTTCGTGGCCGACGACCTCGAGGTCCGGCCTGCGGAACTGCTCGACCGTGCCGGACTCGAACGCGCCTGGACCGCGGCCGTCGGCTGACGCGACGGGCGGGGCGGAGCCGCCCCGAGCCTCCCGGCCGACCCGAGCCGAGCCGATCCGGGCTGACGCGGTCGACGTCAGCCGTGTCGACGCTCGGTCGACGACAGGAGCTGCTCGACCTCGCCGATCTCCATCGTCTCGGGCGAGACCGACTGCAGCGGTGTGGACGTCGGCGCGTGCACCGCGTCGACCAGCCGGTGCATCATCGCGACCGCGTCGTCGACGACCTCGGTGCTCTTCGCCTGCACACCGTGGAGCAGCCACTGCGCTGTTTCGAGCTCGTGGTAGACCCTGGCGCGTTGGGCGAGCTGCCGGTCGCGGCCGCCGCCGTTCGCCTCGTACGCGCTGAGCACCGTGTCGAACGCCTCGCGCCGTCCGGCGAGCACCCACGCCAGGTCCTTCGCCGGGTCGCCGAGCCGGAGCTCGCCCCAGCCGAGGACACCGGAGACGGCGTCGCCCTCGACGAGGAGCGCGTCGACTCCGAATCCACCGTGCACGACGGTGGGGGTGAACTGCCAGAGCTGCTGGTCGCGGGCTGCGCCCTCCCACCGCTCCTGCAGTGCGGCCGGGACCAGCTTGGTCGCCACCGCGCGGTCCATCACGGACACCGCGGAACGGAGGATCTCGAACGGGGTGAGGGACGGCAGACCGGCGTCCGTCACGAAGCTCGTCGGCAGGACGTGCACGGCCGCGATGGACCGGCCGACGCTGGTGGCCAGCTCCGGCCGCTCCGCGAGCGTGCGGAGCGCAGGGTGCGCTCCGGGGACGTAGGTGGTCACGATGGCACGCGTCGACCCGATGGGCGCCTGACCCCGGTACTCGGGGACGGCGAACGGGAGGCGCGACCTGATCCCGGCGCTCAGCGCCCGGATCGCGAGGAGGTCGGCCGACTGCCGTGCTTCCGCGCGCTGGTTGCGGGGCCGCCGGATGGCCGACTCGCCCCCGTCGGCGTCCCGGAGGACCGCCGACTCGTAGTCCCCGGACGCGATGGAACCGAGGGTGCGCGTGCCCGTGACCACGAGTCCGGGAACGGCCGTCGTCGCCAACGCCGCTAGAGTGAACTGGGATCCCGCCATGCCTCTCAGGGTAGGTCCGCATGCGCCGCGAACGAGGTTCGCCACGCTGACCCGGTCCCGACACGACACCGATCTGAGGAGTCCCACGTGACCGTGGAGTTCGCCGCCCGGCTTCCGCTCTCCCGCAACGAACTCGACCGCGACGCGGAGTTCCGGACCACCGACGACCTCGAGCGGTCCCTCCGGGACGACCAGCAGACGCGATTCCTGCCGGTCCACGGCGGTGCGATGCTGCGCCTGCCGTCCGGCTCGCTGCGCTTCGTGGGCGCGTCCGACGTGCCCGCCGACGCGCCGGTGGTCTACCTGGGGCGGTCGGCGCGCGACGCGGACGACGCCCCGTCCGGCACGCGCTTCGCGGCCGCGCTGGTCGACGACGACGCCGCCCGACGGATCGAACCGGACTCCGACGCGTGGGAGAGCCTGCGGATGTTCGGCACCGAGCTCTCGCCGCGCGACCAGGGCCTCGCGGTCGAGGCCGTCGCGATGGCGAACTGGCACGCGGTCCACGGGTTCTCGCCCCGGACCGGCTCGGCCACCGAGGTGGTGACCGGCGGTTGGGTGCGCCGCGACCCCGAGGGACACGAGCACTTCCCGCGCACCGACGCCGCGATCATCGTCGGTGTCACCGACGGCGAGGACCGCATCCTGCTCGGCTCGAACGCCGCGTGGGACCAGGACCGCTACTCGCTGCTCGCCGGGTTCGTCGAGCCGGGGGAGTCGCTCGAGGACGCCGTCCGCCGCGAGGTCTGGGAGGAATCGGGCGTGCGGGTCGAGGAGCCGGAGTACCTCGGGTCGCAGCCGTGGCCGTTCCCCGCGTCGTTGATGGTCGGGTTCCGGGCGAAGGCGGTCGACGGCGACCCCTCGACCGCGCGGCCGGACGGGGTCGAGATCCTCGACGTCCGGTGGTTCTCGCGCGACGAGATCCGGGAGCGCGCCGGGGACACGCTCCTGCTCCCGGGCAAGACGTCGATCGCGCGGGCGATCATCGAGGAGTGGTACGGCGGCCCGCTGGACCTGCCGTGAACCCTGGTCCATCCCCGTCTCCGTCGTCTCCGGAGTCGCTGCTCGCCGCGCTCGACGCCGAACAGCGCACCGTCGCGACGACGCTGCTCGGCCCCGTCGCCGTCCTCGCCGGTGCTGGTACCGGCAAGACCCGGGCGATCACGCACCGCATCGCCTACGGGGTCGCGACCGGTACGTACTCGCCCGCCCACGTCCTCGCGCTGACCTTCACGACGCGGGCCGCGGGTGAACTCCGTTCCCGGTTGCGCGCGCTCGGCGCCGGCGCTGTGCAGGCCCGCACGTTCCACGCGGCGGCGATGTCGCAGCTCAGCTACTTCTGGCCGGACACCGTCGGCGGGCACGCCCCACGGATCGTGGAGTCGAAGGCACGGATGATCGCGCACGCCGCGGACACGGTGGGGATGAGCGTCGACAAGCCCGTGCTCCGCGACCTCGCCGCCGAGGTCGAGTGGCGGAAGGTGCAGCGGCTCACCCTCGACGAGTACGAGGCGGCCGCCGCCGACCGGGTCATGCCGCGCGAGACGAGCCCCGCGCGGGTGATCGACCTGATGCGCGCGTACGAACGGCTGAAGGACGACCGTCGGCAGCTCGACTTCGAGGACGTCCTGCTCGCGACGCTCGGCATGGTCGAGACGGAGCCCCGGGTGGCGAGCTACGTCCGGCAGCAGTACCGGTTCTTCGTGGTCGACGAGTACCAGGACGTCTCGCCGGTGCAGCACGACCTGCTCACGGCCTGGCTCGGCGACCGCCAGGACCTCTGCGTCGTCGGCGACGCCAGCCAGACGATCTACTCGTTCGCCGGGGCGTCGAGTCGCTACCTGCTCGGGTTCGGGTCGGAGTTCCCCCGGGGATCGGTGCTGCGGCTCGAGCGGAACTACCGGTCCACCCGCGAGGTCGTGCACGCCGCGAACGCGCTGATGCGCGGCCAGCCGGGTGCCCTCGACCTCGTCGCGCAGAGCACGGAACCCGGCCCGGACCCCGTGGTCGTCCCGTGCGTGCACGACGGCGACGAGGCACAGACCATCGCCAGGCGGATCACCGACCTGGTCGCGGGTGGCGCGGCGTACGGCGACTGCGCCGTGCTGTTCCGCGTCGGCGCACAGTCGGCGGCACTCGAGGCCGCGCTCGGCCGCGCGGGGATCCCGTACCGGGTGCAGGGCGGAACGCGGTTCTTCGACCGTCCCGAGGTCAAGCTCGCGGTACACCACATGCGCGGCGAGGCCATCCGGCAGACCGACGACGAGCTCACTCGCCGGGTCGGGCTCGTCCTGCAGGTCAGCGGGTGGACGCCCACGGCACCGGAAGGCACCGGTGCCGTCCGTGAACAGTGGGAGGCGCTGCAGGCGATCATGGGCCTCGCCGAGGACGCCCCGGCCGGCACGACCATGCAGCAGTTCACCCAGGACCTGGTCGACCGCGCGGCGACCCACCACGAGCCGGAACTCGACGCCGTCACGCTCGCGACCCTGCACTCCTCGAAGGGCCTCGAGTGGCCGAACGTGGTGATCGCCGGCGTCGCCGAGGGGCTGCTGCCGATCTCGCACGCGACGACCGACGACGAGGTGGACGAGGAACGCCGGCTCTTCTACGTCGGACTGACCCGTGCCCGCCGTACCGTGACCGTCACGTGGTCACGACAGGGGTCCACCCGAGGCGGTGCGCGGGCGCCGAGCCGGTTCCTGGCAGCGCTCGACACGCGCAGCGGGGATGCGGCCGCACCTGGCGCCGGCTGACCGACAGGTCGTCGCGCTCGAAGACGAGTTGCTCGTCGTCGGGGCGCACCGTCGTCCCCGGGAGTTGCTCGAGGACCATGCGGGTGACCGCTGCCGCGACCGCACCGGCACGGTAGGGCGAGAGCGGTGCGGCAGGGCGACCCCAGACCTGCGCCGCGATCGCCGGCCACGCGGGGTCGGCGTCGACGTGTGCGTACTCGATGCACTGCAGGCACGGTCCGACACCGGGCACCACGAGCGGTCCGATCCGGATGCGGCCGTCACCGACGACGACGGGGACGTGCGGCGTGCCACGGCGGGTCCACGCCGACCGCAGTGCCGGGTCGACGACGTGTTCCGCGACGACGACGGCCATCGACGGCTCGGGATCGGGCAGCACGACCGGACCCCCGCGCGGCGCGGTGGTCCGGACGACGGTCACTCCGTCACCCGTGAGGAAGTCGTCGACGATCCGGGCGAGGTCGGCGCTGCCGTGCACCTCCACCCGTGCGAGCGGTTCAGGGAGCATGTCGATCACGGCGGGTGATGCCGCGCCGAGCACCCGCGCGGCGACCTCCGGTCGGCACCCGACGCTCGCGGCGACGCCGGACAGGGCGTCTCGCCCGGTCTCGCGGCGGAGGGTGCAGAGGAACCGTTCCTCCGCCGTGGTGGGGACGCCGACGACGGCGCGTGGCGGATCGACGCCGAGCTGGACGGTCGTCGGGTCGCGCCAGACGAACTCGAGGGTCGGATCGATGCGGATGCCCATGACCCCACCGTGCCGGACGTGCCGCGACCGGTGGGGGCCGCCGTCAGATCTGTGGAGAACCCGACGGACCCTTCGGCCCGCCCGCCTCGCCGTCACCCGCTGCGTCGTCACCCGAGTCCTCGCCCGACTCGATCCCGCCCGACTCGTCCTCGTGCGGACGGTCGCCGGTCGTGTCGTTGAGCAGGTCCTCGAGCGCCCGGTCGAACTCGTCGTCCTCGGCGCTCTGCCCGGGGTTGCGGAGCCGGGCGACGAGTGCGTCGGGGAAGTCGATGTCGTCGGATACGGGGACCAGGTCGAACGCCGCCCAGAGCGCGTCCCGCTGCTCGGCCCCGAGCTCGTCCGTCACCCGCTGCCACATGGCCGCTGCCTCTCGGAGACGACGGGGACGAAGCTCCAGGCCGACGAGCGTGGCGAACGCGGACTCGGCCGGCCCGCCGGCTGCGCGGCGACGGCGGACCGTCTCCGCGATCGCGCCGGACCGCGGGAGGCGTGCCGTCGCGGCCGCGGTGACCGTGTCCACCCAGCCCTCGACGAGCGCGAGCATCGTCTCCAGGCGTGCCAGCGCCGCGTCCTGCTCCGGGGTGCGCGGCGGGATCAGCGCACCGGACGCCAGGGCGTCGCGGAGCTGTTCCTGGTCGGTCGGGTCGATGTCCGCTGCGAGTTCCTCGACGCGGTCGAACGGGATGTGGATGCCGCGGGCGTACTCGGTGATCGAGGAGATGATGTGCAGCCGGAGCCACCGGGCGGAGCGGAAGAGCCTGGCGTGTGCGAGCTCGCGGACGGCGAGGTAGATGCGGACCTCGTCCTCCGGCACGTCGAGGCCCTCGGCGAACTCGGCCACGTTCTGGGGGAGGAGCGCCGCGACCTGCTCGTCCAGCAGGGGCACGCCGACGTCGCCGCCGGACACGACCTCCTTCGAGAGCTGCCCGACGACCTGGCCGAGCTGGATCGCGAACAGTGCGCCGCCGACGCCGCGCATGGCCTTCGACACGTCGCCGAGCATGGCCTTGAGCTCCTCCGGGGCGCGCTGGTCGATGGCCTCGGTGAGTGCGGTCGCGATGCTGTCCGCGACGGGCTCGGCGATCTGCGTCCACACCGGTGCGGTCGCCTTCGCCCACTGCTCACGGGTGTAGAGACTCGGGGTCGCGGTCAGCTCCGCCACGGTCGTCACCTCGTCGAGCCACAGCGCGGCGACCTGGAACGCCTGGTCGCTCGCCTGCGACGTCGCGGGGTCCACACCGTGCTGGCCGTCCTTCGCGATCGCGGTGGCGCGTTCGGCCGTGACCGAGAAGTCGATGCCGTCCCCGCCGTCCTGCGCCGCACGCTGGAGCTGGCTCATCAGGTTGGCGACGAAGGCCGGGTCGTTCGGCAGACCGGCCGCGCCGGCGAGCTGCGACGGGTCGATCTGGCCTTCCCCGGACAGGAGCTTGCGGAGCATCTCCTGGAAGTCGTCGTCCGGCCCCGGCTGCGGTTCATCAGGCATGCCGACTACGCTAATCGCTGCTCGTGGGGCCTGACCTGAGACGGACCCGTGGGATCGCTCCGCGGGCTGCGCCCAGGGCGAACAGCCCGGCGGAAGCCGCGGCGCACCTCACCCCGGAAGGACCCCGTTGACCCTCTTCGCGCCCGCCCCCCGCCGCCGCTCCCGCACCAGGACCGTCGGGTGGGCGTTCGTCGTCGGGGCCGTCGTCTTGGCGATCATCGCGAGCGTGCTCCCGAGCCCGTACGTCATCGAACTGCCCGGCCCGGTGTTCAACACGATCGGCACCCAGCAGCAGGGGACCGGCAAGGACGCGAAGGACGTCAAGCTCATCCAGGTCGACGGGCACCAGACGTACCCGACCGCCGGCGCGCTCGACATGCTCACGGTGAGCGTCGAGGGCACGGCCACGCAGCGCCCCGCCTGGACGAGCGTCATCCGGGCCCTGTTCACGAAGTCCCAGGCCGTCGTCCCCGCTTCGGCGATCTACCCCCCGGGGACCACGACCGAACAGGTGAACAAGCAGGACGCCGCCGACATGTCGAACTCGCAGCAGTCCGCCGTCGCGGCCGCGCTCATCCAGCAGGGCTTCGAGATCCCGACGACGCTCGAGGTCGGCACCGTGCAGGACGGCTCCGCAGCCGACGGAACGATCCGGAAGGGCGACGTGATCACGGCGTTCGACGGCACGTCGCTCACGACGAACGCCGACGCGACCACCCTCCGGGAGGCCGTGGCGAAGCACGGGACGTCCAACCCCGCGACCGTCACCATCACCCGCGACGGTGCGTCGAAGGACGTGACGGTCACCCCGCGCGACGAAAGCGGCACCGCGCTGCTCGGCGTCGGCGTGGTCGAGCACTACGACTTCCCGTTCGACGTGTCGATCAAGCTCCAGGACGTCGGTGGCCCGTCGGCCGGCATGATGTTCGCCCTCGGGATCATCGACGAGATCACGCCGGGCAAGCTCAACGGCGGCAAGCACGTCGCCGGAACGGGCACGATCACCGCCGACGGCGAGGTCGGTCCGATCGGCGGCATCCGCCAGAAGCTCTACGGCGCGAAGGACGCGGGCGCGACCGTCTTCCTCGCCCCCGCCGACAACTGCGACGAGGTCGTCGGACACGTCCCCGACGGACTCGACGTCTACTCCGTGAAGACGCTGGACCAGGCGGTCACCGACCTCGACACCATCGCGAGCGGGAAGAGCACGGCCGGCCTGGCGACCTGCGGGTCCTGACCACGGCCGGGAGGATCGTGGGGCCTTCCTGAGATCGGGTACAGGTTGGCTGTCGGTGGCGTCCCATAGGATCGGTGCACTGACGGCCCGGTGCGCCGGGCCTGCCGGTCCGACACGTCTGGAGCACAATCACGTGACGACAACCTCGTCCAACTCGTCCACCGCGGGACGGCGTTCGCCGCGTGTCCCGATCGTGGTCACGATCATCGTGCTCGCAGCACTGGTGATCGCCTTCTTCATCTTCGCGAGCCTGTACACGGACTACGCATGGTTCGCCCAGCTGGGCTTCCAGAACGTGCTGACCACCAGGTGGCTCGCCGGCGGGCTGATGTTCGTCGCCGGGTTCCTCGGCATGGCCGTGCCGGTGTACGTCAGCATCCTGATCGCGTTCCGGTTCCGGCCGGTCTACGCCAAGCTCGGCTCGCAGCTCGACCGGTATCAGCAGGTCATCGAGCCGCTCCGCCGTGTCGTGATGATCGGCATCCCAGCGGTCCTCGGCGTCTTCGCCGGGCTCGCCACCGCCCCGCGCTGGAGCATGGTCCTCGAGTACTTCAACCGGACGCCGTTCGGCAAGACCGACCCGCAGTTCGGGCTGGACATCAGCTTCTACGTCTTCGAGCTGCCGTTCTGGCGCTCCGTCGTGGCGTACTCGTCCGCCGTCGTGCTTATCGCCGGCCTGGCCGCGCTCGCCGCCAGCTACCTGTACGGTGCGATGCGCTTCGGCGGGCGAGAGGTCCGCATCTCCCGCGCCGCCCGCGTGCAGCTCGCGATCACCGCTGCCGTCTACATCGCCCTGCAGGCCCTCAGCCTCTGGTTCGACCAGTACGCGGCGCTGACCAAGGACAACTCGCTCATCACCGGTGCGCAGTACACCGAGGTGAACGCCACGATCCCGGGTCGCGAGATCATGGCGGGCATCGCGGCGATCGTCGCGATCCTGTTCATCGTCACGGCGATCATCGGCCGCTGGCGGATCTCGATCGTCGGCACCGGGCTGCTGCTCGTGTCCGCGATCGTCATCGGCGGCATCTACCCCTGGATCGTGCAGCGCCTGCAGGTCGCACCGAGCGAGCGCTCGTTCGAGTCGGCGTACATCCAGCGGAACATCGACGCCACCCGTGACGCGTACGACGTCTCCGGGGTCAAGGAGTCGAACTACGACGCCACGACCGAGACGGCCACCGGTGCCCTCGCCGAGGACGCGCAGACGACGACGAACATCCGGCTCATCGACCCGAAGATCGTCTCGGACACGTTCAGCCAGCTCCAGCAGTCCCGGCAGTACTACCAGTTCCCGGACGAGCTCGACGTCGACCGGTACAACATCAAGGGCCAGACCGAGGACACCGTCATCGCGGTCCGCGACATCGACCTCGACGGGCTGAGCAGCGCGGCGAACACGCAGTACAACCGCACGTTCGTCTACACGCACGGGTTCGGTGTGACCGCGGCGTACGGCAACCAGCGCGCGAGCGACGGCAAGCCGGTGTTCCTCGAGTCGGGCATCCCGTCCACCGGTGCGCTGGGCGACTACCAGCAGCGCGTGTACTTCGGTGAGACCTCGCCGCCGTACTCCATCGTCGGCGCACCGAAGGGCTCGAAGAACGTCGAGCTCGACTACCCGTCCGGCTCGGACAGCGCCGACGACAACGGCGGCAACGCGACCACCACGTACCAGGGCAACGGCGGGCCGAGCATCGGCAACTTCTTCAACCGGCTCGTCTACGCGGCGAAGTTCCAGTCGGAGCAGATCCTGCTGTCGAACGCGGTCAACAAGGACTCGCAGATCCTCTACGACCGTGACCCGATCAAGCGCGTCCAGAAGGTCGCGCCGTACCTGACGACCGACAGCGACGCCTACCCGGCGATCGTCGACCACCGCCTGCAGTGGATCGTCGACGGCTACACGACCTCGGACGCGTACCCGTACTCGCAGAGCCAGAGCCTGTCCGACAGCATCGCCGGCACCGAGTCGTCGACCTTCCGGACCGACCAGGTCAACTACATCCGGAACTCGGTGAAGGCCACGGTCGACGCGTACACGGGCAAGGTCACCCTGTACTCGTGGGACACCAAGGACCCGGTGCTGAAGACCTGGCAGAAGATCTTCCCGACGTCGATGAAGCCGGTATCGAGCATGAGCGCCGAGCTCCTCGACCACGTGCGGTACCCGACGGACCTGTTCAAGGTGCAGCGCTCGATCCTCGGGACGTACCACGTCACCAACGCGAACTCGTTCTACTCGGGTGACGACGCCTGGACGACCCCGTCCGACCCGACCACCGGGTCGAGCGACAGCGACACCAGCAGCGACACGAGCACGACGACGACGAACGCGCTGGGGACCCAGACGACGGCGACCAGGGCGGACCTGCAGGACCCGTACTACCTCACCATGAAGGTGCCCGGGCAGGGGACGGCCTACTCGCTGTACACGACGTACATCCCGCAGCAGACCGGGTCCAACGCCCGGAACGTACTGACCGGCTACCTCGCGGTCGACTCCGACGCCGGTGGCGCAGGCAAGGGCAAACGCGCGTCCGGGTACGGCAAGCTCACGCTGTTGACGATCCCCAAGACCGACAACATCCCGGGGCCGCTGCAGGTGCAGAACCTGTTCAACTCCGACACCACGGTGTCGCAGGAGCTGAACATCCTGAAGCGCGGGAACAGCACCGTGAAGCAGGGCAACCTGCTGACGCTCCCGGTGGGCGGCGGCTTCCTCTACGTCCAGCCGGTGTACGTGCAGTCGACGTCGAGCGGTTCCTACCCGCTGCTGCAGAAGGTCCTCGTGGCCTTCGGCGACAAGATCGCGTTCGAGGACACCCTCGACGAAGCGCTCAACCAGCTCTTCGGCGGTGACTCCGGCGCTGCCGCGGGCGACCAGGGTGCTGCGAGCGGCTCCGGTTCGTCGAGCGGGTCGGACAACGGCTCGGACAACGGGTCCTCGGACTCCGGGTCGAGCTCGGGTTCCGGGTCGACCGGTGGCAGCGGATCGACTTCGACGAACCCGGCCGTGCAGCAGGCCCTCGACGACGCGAACGCCGCACTGCAGGACCGCCAGCAGGCCTACGCGGACAACGACCTCGTCGCCGCGGCCGAGGCCGACAAGCGCCTGCAGGAGGCGATCCAGGCAGCGATCGACGCCGAGGCGAGCAGCAGCTCCGGCAACTGACGACACGGGCGGGGCACTCGATTTGGTGCCCCGCCCGTTGCCGTGTAGGCTGTTCTACGTGCCGCGGGGTGGAGCAGTTCGGTAGCTCGCTGGGCTCATAACCCAGAGGTCGTAGGTTCAAATCCTGCCCCCGCAACCAACGCGACACAAGAAGCCCCGGTCCTTTCGGATCGGGGCTTCTTCGTGTGCCCGGCCGCGGCCGTGGAGCCGCGCCGCGACGGACAGGAGGCCCGGTGCGGGCGTGCACCGAGCCTCCAGTCCGCCGCTGGTCGCGGGCCGACCGACGTCCGCTGACCGGAGCCGGTTAGCCTGGCACCGTGACCTCCCTGACGATCGCCGCAGCACAGTTCGCCCCGGTCGACGACCCGGCGGCGAACCTCGAGACGGTCCGTGCGTCGGCGGTCGACGCCGCTGCCCGCGGCGCCGACCTCCTCGTCACGCCCGAGTACACCTCGTACTTCACCGCCGAGATCGACGACCGGTTCGTGGCAGCAGCGCAGCCGCTCGACGGCCCGTTCGTCCAGGGCCTGCGGCAGATCGCCCGCGAGACCGGCGTGGCCGTCGTCGTCGGGGTCGCGGAGCGCTCGGACCGGGTGGACCGGTTCCGGAACACGCTCGTCGCGATCGGCGCGGACGGCACGGTGCTGCAGACCTACCGGAAGATCCACCTCTACGACGCGTTCGGCTCCCGGGAGTCCGACCGCATCGAGCCTGGTGACCCCGAGCAGTTGCCGGTGTTCGAGGTCGCCGGCGTGCGCATCGGTCTGGAGACCTGTTACGACCTGCGGTTCCCCGAGGTGACGCGGCGGCTGGCGGTGGCCCCGGTCGACGTCGTCCTGCTGCCGGCCGAGTGGGTCCGCGGTCCCGGCAAGGAACACCACTGGCGCACGCTGCTGACCGCCCGCGCGATCGAGAACACGGTCTGGGTCGTCGGCGTCGGACAGGCTCCGCCGATCGGGATCGGTGGCTCGGTCGTGCTCGATCCCGCCGGTGTCGCCACGGCGGCGCTCGGCGCCACGCCCGGTCTCCTCGTGGCGACGGTCGACACCGCCGTCGCGGACGAGGTCCGGCGGGTCAACCCCTCGCTGTCGTTGCGCCGGTACGACGTGACGGCTCGCTGAGGCCCGCGAGCCGTGCGGCCGCGTCCTCGAGCACGCTGCGCCGCTTGCAGAAAGCGAACCGCACGAGTGACCGGTAGCCCGCCGAGTGGTCGGGTCGGACGAACGCGGACACCGGGACGCCGACGACCCCGGCGAGTGCCGGGAGCTCCAGGCAGAAGGCGCGGGCGTCGTCGTACCCGAGTGGGGCGGTGTCCGCGATGACGAAGTACCCGCCGTCCGGGTGCATCACGTCGAAGCCGGCGGCGGTGAGCCCTGATGCGAGGACGCCGTGCTTCGCCGAGAGGTCCGCGGCGATCCCGGCGAAGACCGCGTCCGGCAGCCGGAGTCCGGCGGCGACCGCGGGTTGGAACGGGGCGCCGTTGACGAACGTCAGGAACTGCTTCACCGACGTGATCGCGTCGACGAGCGCCGGGGGAGCCGTGAGCCAGCCGATCTTCCAGCCCGTGGTGCTGAAGGTCTTCCCAGCGCTGGAGATCGTCACGGTGCGGTCCCGGGCGCCGGGGAGCGTCGCGATCGGGACGTGCGGGACGTCGAACGTCAGGTGCTCGTAGACCTCGTCCGTGACGATGACGGCGTCGTACCGCTCGGCGAGTTCGACGATCGTCTGCAGCACCTCGGTCGGGAGCACCCGGCCGGTCGGGTTGTGCGGTGTGTTCACCAGGACGGCCCGGGTCCGGTCGGAGAACGCGGCACGGAGGGTGTCCTCGTCCGGCAGGAAGTCCGGTGCGGTCAGGGGGACCGTGACGTGCGTGCCCCCGGCGAGACCGATGAGCGCCCCGTACGCGTCGTAGAACGGCTCGAAGGTGATGACCTCGTCCCCGGGCTCGACCAGGGCGAGGAGCGTCGCGGCCAGTGCCTCGGTGGCTCCGGCGGTGACGAGGACCGCTCGGTCGGGGTCGACGTCGAGCCCGTACCAGCGCTGCTGGTGCTCGGCGATCGCCTTCCGGAGGTCCGGGGTCCCGCGGCCCGGCGGGTACTGGTTGACACCGTCGCGGATCGCCCGGACCGCGGCGTCGAGCACCTCGGCCGGACCGTCCTCGTCCGGGAACCCCTGCCCGAGGTTGATCGCTCCGGTGCTGGCGGCGAGGGCGCTCATCTCGGCGAAGACCGTCGGCGCCGGTGTGCCGTCCGGGCCGAGGAGCATGGCGCCCTCCGCTGCTCGCAACCAGGGTCCTGAGTGCCGCATGTGGTTCCCTCCGACGCGCGGTGACGCTGAACGGACCCCAACCTAGTGCGTCCTCGAGGACCGCCTCGGGAGCGTGCCCACAGCTCACGCATAAGATCGCCATAGCGCACTCGCAGCGCTGTCAGGATGACCGCCCAGGTGCGTGCGACAGACTGCACGAGCTTGAAAGGAGCACGTCCAGCATGACCGACACCACGCCCAACGGGCACGGCGACGACGACCGTCAGGACGACACGACCCCAGGGGTCGGCGCCGACGACGTCGCGCAGCAGGCGGGCGACGCTGGAGCGTCGACGCCGAGCGAAGCAGAGACCAGCGCGCACCGCGACGCGGACCACACCGACGCGGACCACACCGACGTGATCGAACCGGCGTCGACGGTGCACGAGACGGAGCAGTTCCCCGCCTCGGAGCAGCTCCCCGCCTCGGAGCACCCGACGAGCCAGTACACGGCGCCGTACCCGACGACCCACGACGCCCAGCAGACGCCGGGCGGCTACGGGCAGGACCACTCGGCGTACGCGGCGCCCGCGTCCCGGCCCGAGCAGTCGGAGGGTCAGACCGGCCAGCAGCCGACGGCGGCGTACGGCCAGCAGGCGGCGTACGGCCAGCAGGCAGCGTATGGCCAGGAGGCGCAGTACGGCCAGGCCGGTCAGTACGGCCAGGCGAGTCAGTGCGGCCAGACGAGCGAGTACGGCCAGGCAGGCCAGTACGGCCAGACGAGTCAGTACGGCCAGACGAGCCAGTACGGCCAGGCAGGCCAGTACGGTCAGGCCGGTCAGCAGCCGCGGTACGGCGAGTACGCGCAGCACGGCTCCGCCCAGGCGCCGACGTCCGCCTACGGCCAGCCGGCGGCGAACACCTCGGCTCCCGCGCCCACCTCGAGCGCGTTCGGGGACACCGACGGCGCGGACCAGCGCACGAACGGCTACTACTTCGGCGGCGCTGCCGGCGGTGCAGCGGCGGCCGGTACCGACACCACCACGAAGCGGAAGTCGGGCCGCTCCAAGCTCGTCCTGCCGGTCGTCGGTGGCCTCATCGTCGGTGCGCTCGTCGGTGGTGCAGCCGGCGGCGGCTGGGTCGCAGCGACCTCGAACGGCGGCGGCACCACCTCCAGCTCGTCGAGCTCGAACGGCGGCGGCAACCTCACCGTCAACGACTACAACTCCGCGACGGTCGTCACCGCCGTGGCCGCGCAGGCGACACCCTCCGTCGTGACGATCAACGTGTCGTCCTCCAGCGAGGCCGGCACCGGTTCCGGCGTCGTCCTCAGCAAGGACGGCTACATCGTCACGAACACCCACGTGGTGACCCTCGACGGCGACAGCTCCAGCGGGACCATCCAGGTGACGACGTCGGACGGGAAGATCTACCCGGGCAAGCTCGTCGGCACCGACCCGACGGTGGACCTCGCGGTGATCAAGATCGACGCGAGCGACCTCAAGCCGATGTCCTTCGCGGACTCGTCGAAGCTCAACGTCGGTGACACCGCTGTCGCGATCGGCGCGCCGCTCGGCCTGTCGAACACCGTCACGGACGGCATCGTCTCGACACTGAACCGCAGCATCCAGGTGACGTCGAGCGACCCCAACGCCGGTGGCGACTCCAACGAGGGCCAGGGCAACAACGGCAGCGGCCCGTTCGACTTCTGGGGCAACGGCGACAACGGATCGAGCTCGGGTGCGAGCACCACGGTGTCCCTCCCGGTGATCCAGACCGACGCGTCGATCAACCCCGGCAACTCCGGCGGTGCGCTGCTCGACTCGAAGGGCAAGCTCATCGGGATCAACGTCGCGATCGCCAGCGCGGGCAGCACGGACTCGTCGAGCTCGCAGTCCGGCAGCATCGGCGTCGGGTTCTCGATCCCGTCGAACCTCGTGAAGCGCGTCGCGAACGAGATCATCGACAACGGCTCGGCGACCCACGGCCTCCTCGGCGCCACCGTCGGTGACGCGAACGAGGACGCGAAGGCGACCCAGATGGGCGGGCTCATCAAGTCCGTGACGTCCGGTGGTGCTGCGGCGGCCGCCGGCCTGCAGAAGGGCGACGTCGTCACGAAGATCGGTGACGCGACCATCTCGGACGCGACCGACCTGACCGCACAGGTCCGCTACTTCGCCGGCGGTGCGAAGACGACGATCACCTACGTTCGCAACGGGGAGACCCGCACGGCAGACGTGACGCTCGGGACCTACGACAGCAAGAGCTGACGCAGGAACGGACGGACGGGAGGCGCGGTGCCAGCTGGCACCGCGCCTCCCGTCCGTCCGTGGTCCCGCCACCCGCTCGGCGCGCGTCGCGGGGCGCGGGGCGCGGAACGTCCGCATCCGGTCGAGCGGGCGAAATACCGGCGTCGGGCGCAGGGCAGACCCGGGTACTTCGCCCGTTCGGGGTGTGCGCGGTCCGCGTCCGGTCGAGCGGGCGAGATACCGCGGTCGATCGTGGGAGCGCCCGGGTATTCCGCCCGTTCGGGGTGCGCGCGCTCCGCGTCCGGTCGAGCGGGCGGAATACCGGCGTCGGGCGCACGGTGGACCAGGGTATTTCGCCCGCCCGGCGCTGGGGTGGTCCGCAGGTGGGCCGGTTGGGCAGTTGATAGGCTTCAGGTCGCTCACCGCCAGGACCCCGAGGAACGCATGCAGACAGACGGACAGCCCCTGCCGGGCGTCTCGTACGTGATGCCCGTCCTCAACGAGGTCACCGAGGTCCGTGCAGCCGTCGCGAGTCTTCTCGACCAGGACTACGAGGGACCGTTCGAGGTCGTCCTGGCCCTCGGTCCGTCGATCGACGGCACGAACGAGCTCGTCGCCGAGATGAGCGCAGCCGACCCCCGTGTCCGTGCGGTCGAGAACGCCGTCGGATCGACCCCGGCCGGTCTGAACGTGGCCATCCGCGCCTCGGAGCACCCGATCGTCGTGCGCGTCGACGCGCACTCGGTCCTGCCCCGCGATTACACGCGGATCGCCGTGCGGACGCTGCAGGAGTCGGGCGCGGACAACGTCGGCGGCATCATGCGTGCCGAGGGACGCACGCCGTTCGAGAAGGCGGTCGCACTGGCCTACGGCAGCCGCGTCGGTCTCGGCGGGACCCCGCACCACGTCGGTGGACAGGCGGGTCCGGCGGAGACCGCGTACCTCGGCGTCTTCAAGCGCGACCGGCTGTTCGCGGTGGGGCTCTTCGACGAGGGCATCAAGCGCGGGCAGGACTGGGAGCTCAACCGACGGCTGCGCACCACCGGGGGGACCGTCTGGTTCACGCCGGAGCTCGTCGTGACCTACCGTCCGCGTCCGAGCCTCAAGCGCCTGATCCGCCAGTTCGTCGCGACCGGGCTCTGGCGAGGCGAACTCGCACGCCGTTTCCCCGCGGGCAACGGCATCCGCTACTTCGTGCCGCCGGCCATGGTCGCCGGACTCGGGCTCGGCATCGTCGCCGGGATCGTCGGCATCATCGGCGCTGCGGTGCACAGTGGCGCCGCGTGGGCACTGCTCGGGTTCGTCGTCCCCGCGGTCTACCTGCTGTTCGTCGTCGTGGGTGCCCTCGCGGTCGCACGACGCTCCGACGCGGCCAACCGGGCATGGCTGCTCGTCGTGCTGCCGTGCATCCACATCGGCTGGGGGGTCGGGTTCATCGTCGGGTTCCTGACGCGGACCTCCGAGCTGACGACCCACACCGGACGGTGACCCCATGACCGACCAGCAGCCCGCCGAGCACGGCTACGCGCACCCGACCTCGATCGCGGAACTGCGCGCGGTCGCCCAGCCGGACGAGGTCCGGTCGCGCGCGAACGCCGAGCACTGGACCGCCTCGCTGTACCTGCGTGACGTCTCGCCGTACCTGACCTGGGTGCTCCTCAAGACCCGGATCAGCGCGAACCAGGTCACCGGCCTGATGATCCTGGTCGGGTGGTCGGTCGCCGCTGCCCTGCTCATCCCCGGGATCTGGGGCGCAGCACTGGCGCTCGTGCTCGGTCAGCTGCAGATGCTCGTCGACTGCTCGGACGGCGAGGTCGCCCGGTGGCGCGGGACCCGCTCGCCCGCCGGGGTGTTCCTCGACAAGGTCGGGCACTACACGACCGAGGGCCTCATCCCGATCGCACTCGGCGTCCGCGCTGCCACGTGGCCGATCCACGGCGCCGACTGGATGTGGACGACGATCGGCTGCGCGCTCGGGCTGGTCATCGTGCTCAACAAGGCCCTCAACGACATGGTGCACGTGGCCCGTGCCAACTCCGGGCTCGAGAAGCTCGTCGACCGCCGGGACGCCTCGACCGCTCCGTCCGGGCGTCGTCTCGCGTCGCTCCGCCGGGTCGCACGGTTCCTGCCGTTCCACCGGCTCTACCACTCGGTCGAGCTCTCGATGCTGGCGTTCGTGTTCGCGCTCATCGGTCTGGTCGTCGGGCACCCGCTCGTGGACTGGATCCTCGTCGGGGCGCTCCTGCCGCTCGCCGTCATCGCGACGTTCGGGCACTTCGTCGCGATCATCTCGTCGAAGCGGGTGCGCGCGTGACGCCCGGCACCGTCCGCCGCCATGCGGTCGCGCACAGCGAGCGCCCGCGGGTCGCCGTGGTCAGCCTGTCGCAGGGCACCCGGCCCGACGACCTGCGCCGCGGCCTGGAGAGCGTGCTCGCGCAGCAGGGCGTGGAGCTCGACGTCGTCTGCGTCGGGAACGGCTGGGAGCCGAGTGGTCTCCCGGACGGCGTCCGCACGCTGGCGCTCCCGGAGAACGTCGGCATCCCGGCCGGGCGCAACGCCGGTGCCGAGGTCGTCGACGGCGACTACGTGTTCTTCCTCGACGACGATGCGTCCATCCCCTCCGCGACGTTCCTGCGCGACGCGATCGGCATGTTCGAACGCGACCCGTCGCTCGGCCTCGTGCAACCGCGCGTCGTCGACCCGACCGGGACGGCGAACCCGCGGCGGTGGGTGCCCCGGATCCGGAAGGGCGACCCCACCGAATCGTCGCCGGTCTTCTCGGTGTGGGAAGGTGCGGTCATCCTGCCGATGGACGTGTACCGCGTCGTCGGCGGATGGGGAGCGCCGTACTTCTACGCGCACGAGGGCATCGAGCTCGCGTGGCGGGTGTGGGACGCCGGCCGACGGACCTGGTACGCCGGGGACCTGGTCGCGAACCACCCCGCGATCGACCCGGCGCGGCACACCGAGTACTACCGCCTCAACGCCAGGAACCGCGTCTGGTTGGCCCGCCGCAACCTGCCCGCGCCGCTCCGGTCCCTGTACGTCGGGTCGTGGGCAGCGATCCAGGTGGCACGCTGGTGGCGACACCCGGCACGGCTCCGGGTGTGGTTCGGTGGCGTCCGCGAAGGCTGGGCGACCGACTGCGGTCCCGCACACCCGATGGGGTGGCTGACGATCGGCCGGATGACGCTGGCCGGCCGGCCGCCCGTCGTCTGACCCCGCGGGCCGCCCCCGATCCGACGAGACCCGACCCGCCCCGATCCGCCCCGACGAGAGAGGCAGCATGCCGATCATCCACGACGCCCGCACGGCCGTCCGACTCGCACGTCGGCTCCTGAGCGCCCGCGGGAACCGGCGGACGCTCGCCCGACGCCTGGCCGCGGAGTCGCCGCTGGCACCGGGGAGCATCGAGATCGCGGTGTACTTTGCCGACGGGCCCGTGAACATGTACCAGGTCCGGCAGTGGTACGCCCCGCTTGAGGAGCTGTCGAAGACGCACCCGGTGGCGATCATCTCCCGGAACCCCGGAACGATGCTCACACTGCTCGACGAGGCGCCGGTGACCGCTGTCTACGCACGGCAGGTCGTCGACCTGGAACGCTTCGTCGACGAGCAGGCGCCGAAGGTCGTGCTGTACGTCAACCAGAACGCCCGCAACTTCCAGATGATGCGGTACGGACGGATGTGGCACGTCTTCGTCAACCACGGCGAGAGCGACAAGATGTACATGACGACGAACCAGTTCAAGGCGTACGACTACGCCCTGATCGCCGGGGACGCCGCCCGTGACCGACTCGCCGAGGCCCTGTGGGACTACGACCTGGACAGCAGGGCGATCGCGATCGGTCGTCCCCAGGCCGACCACTTCGCGGGGAAGCCCCCGTACCCGGCCGATGACCGCACCGTCGTGCTCTACGCCCCGACCTGGGAAGGCGATCGCCCGGCGGCCGCGTACGGTTCGATCGCGAGCCACGGCACGACCATCGCCGAACGCGTGCTCGCGTCGCCCCGCCACCGCTTGGTCTACCGACCGCACCCGCGGAGCGGCGTCCTGGACGACGACTACAAGGCGGCGCACGAGCGGATCATCGCGGCCATCGCCGCCGCGAACACCGCAGACCCGGGCGCGCACCACGTGTACGACGACGGACCGGAGCTGGGCTGGCAGCTCGCGGACGCCGACGTCGCGATCACCGACATCAGCGCGATGATCTACGACCGGCTCGCCGTCGGCAAGCCCCTGATCGTCACGCGGCCCCGTTCCGCAGAAGCCGACGTCGACGAGCGCGGGTACCTGGCAGCGGCGAACTGGCTGACCGCGACCGACGCGGAGGACGTCGTGGCACGCGTGGACGCCGCGGCACACGACGAATCGAAGCTCGCGGCCCTGCGGCACTGGGTGACCCGGTACTTCGGCGACACCTCGCCCGGGACCGCGACTGCTCGCTTCCACGACGCGATCGAGCGGCTCATCGCTCGCTGGCACCGCGTCGCCGAGGAGCACGGCGAGCGCTGACCCGGTCCGGTTCACGGCGCGAGGCCGGGACCGACCAGCGACATCCGCCACAGGTACTCGCTGTGGTCCGGGCGACGCCACCGGACGATCACGACGCCGGTCTCTTCGGGACCGGCGCCGAACACGGCGATCCCGATGCTGCGCCCTGGTTCGAGGCGGCGCACGACGAGTGGTGGGCAGTAGCCGGTGCCGAGGTGGGTGAGGCTCAGTCCGTCGACCGGCTCGTCGGACATGTTCGTGAGGTCGTACCGTCGGGGCGCGTGCGTGCGGTCGACGACGAAGGGGACAGCGTAGGCGGTTGGTGCGGGGTGCATGGGGGTGAGGGTAGGGGGAGGGTCCGACGCTGGGGGCGCGGGAGTGCCCTGTGGGCCCATGGGTTGTGGAGCGGGGGCGGGATCGGCCTGGTTGTTGGGGAGAGGGGGCCGACGACCGGGCTCAGACGCCGTAGTCGGCGGAGTACTTCGCGAGCGCGTCCTCGATCGGGCCGTCGAGCTGCAGACGACCCTTGTCGAGGTACAGCCCGCGCTTGCAGAAGCGCCGGAGGTCCTTGTCGCTGTGGGACACGAAGAAGAGGGTCCGACCGCCGGCCAGGAGTTCCTCGATCCGCTTGTAGCACTTCTCGCGGAACGCCTTGTCGCCGACCGCCAGGACCTCGTCGACGAGGATCACGGGTTCGTCGAGGCGGGAGATCACAGCGAACGCGATGCGGACCTTCATGCCGCTCGACAGGTGCTTGTACGGGGTGTCGACGAAGTCGCCGATCTCCGCGAAGTCGATGATCTCGTCGAAGCCGTCGCGGATCTCGGCCCGGGACATGCCGTGCAGCCCGGCCGTGAGGTAGACGTTGTCGCGCACGGTCAGGTCACCGACGAAGCCGCCGGTGATCTCGATGAGCGGGGCGACTCCGGCGCCGACGTGCACGCGGCCCTCGTCGGGGAGCATCACCTGCGCCACGAGCTTCAGGAGCGTGGACTTGCCCTGGCCGTTCCGGCCGACGACACCGATCGCCTCTCCGGGGCGGACGTCGAACGAGACGTGGCGCAGCGCCCAGAACTCGTCACCGCGCTTGCGCCGGTTGCTGCCGGCGAAGAGATCCTTGAAGCTGCGGCTGGCGCGACGGTTCCGCTTGAAACGGATGCCGGCGTCACGGACCGAGATGACCGGCTTCCCGGTCGCGGTCTGGGTCGTGGACTCGGTCGCGGTCATCAGAGCTCCTTGAGGACGCGGTGCTCGCTGCGCCGGAACACGACGAGTCCGACGGCGACCACGATCGCGGTGATCACGACGGACGACAGGACCTCGAACCAGTCGAGCTGCTTCGGGAAGAACGCCGAGCGGTAGATGCCGAAGATGCCCGTCAGCGGGTTGATCGCCGCGAGGGGGCGCAGGGCGTCCGGCAGGGCGTTGGTGCCGTAGATGATCGGCGAGGCGTAGAAGGCGAAGCGGAGGACGAGCTTCACGGCACGCTCGAGGTCGCGGAAGAACACGACGAGCGGCGCGACGATGAGCCCCAGGCCGTAGACCAGCGCGCACTGCAGCACGATCGCGAACGGGTAGAGCACGACCTGCCAGTGCACGTGGGCGCCGGTCGCGATGACGAAGATCGCGAGCACCGGGATGCTCAGCAGGAACTCGATGCCCTTCGACGCATCGATCCGCGCGACCCAGATGCTCCGTGGGATGGTCGTCGACCGGATGAGCTTGGCTTCCTTGATGAACGCCCGGGTGGAGTCGGAGACCGCACCGGTGAACCACATCCACGGCAGCAGGGCCGTGAGCAGGAAGACGATGTACGGCTCCTCACCGACGGAACCGCGGTGGAAGACCTGCGTGAAGACGAACCAGTAGATGCCCGACATCACGAGCGGGTCGAGGATCGACCAGACGTACCCGAGCGCAGACGTCGAGTACCGTACGCGGAGGTCGCGCTTGGTGAGCAACCAGAGCGCCTGACGATAGCGCCGACCGGCACTGCGCGACGCTGCGGTGGCAGCGGTCACGGGCACGGTCGGCGCACTCGCTGACGTCATGGGGTCCTTCCGGCCGGGATCGCCGAGAGGAGGCTGGCGGCTCAGGCGAACAGGTTGTTCGCGCGCTCGAGGTCTTCGGCGAAGTCGATCTCGACCGCGTAGAGGTCGGAGATGTCGATCGGCGTCCAGCGTAGCCCGTCCTCGCCGATGGCAGCCTCGATGCCGCCCTCGAAGTACTCCTGGTCGTCGACGCGACCGAGGTGGTGGATGAGCGCCTGCTTGTCGGCGGCGGAGACGTAGTTGATGCCGACCGCTTCGCCGAGACCCCCGACGACCTGCTTCGAGAGCTTGTGGATGAAGCCCTCGGCGTCGACGGTGTACTTGACTTCTTCGTCGGACACCTTCTCGGTGTTGACGCTGACGAACGAGCGGTCCTGGTCCATCATGTCCGCGGCACGGACGAGGGCACGCGGGTCGAAGACGACGTCGCCGTTCATCCACAGGACGCCGCTCTTGCCGGTGGCCTTGAGTGCACGGAGGAGGCTCTTCGAGGTGTTCGTGGAGTCGTACGACTCGTTGTAGACGAAGTTCGCCTCGGGGAAGGCCTCGACGATGTACTCCGACTTGTAGCCGACGACGACCGTGATCCTGGCGCTCGAACCGAAGGCCGCACGGATGTTCTCGAACTGCTGCTGCATGATGGTGCGGCCGTCGCTGAGCTCGGTGAGCGGCTTCGGCAGGCTGCGCCCGAGGCGGCTGCCCATCCCTGCTGCGAGGATGACGATCTGCGTGGTCATGGTGGTCCCTTCCGGTGTCCGCCCGCGCGCCCTGGGGCACGGGCGGGCCTCGTCGAGTCTGCTCGCGGTGCATCCGAAATCGCCGAGAGTCGCCGGCGACCGCACCGTCCGGTGTGGTCGGTCGACCCGTCAGGTGTTCGGTCCGAGCAGGTTTCCAAGTGGTGAACACTTCGTCGTGCCCTGGCGAATGATACGGAACGTCCCTCCATCGGGGTACGTGCTGAGTGTCTTCGTAGTCATTTCGTGACACTGCAGGACGCGGCCCGCCGATGTCCGGACCGCATTGGTACGGTGGGGCCGTGACGCCAGCAGCAGGGGACGACGAGGACGTGTACGCGACGTCCGACGCTGCCTGGCTGACCGAGACGACCGCGCTCGACGAGGACGCCGACAGGGCCGACGACGACGCGGACGACGACGACGAGACGGCCGGGGACGACGCGGCCGAGGACGACACGGGGGACAGCGATGCGCACCACCGCCCTGGACAGGACGGTATGAGCGACCACACGACGACGTCGGAGGGTGAGACGGCGGAGGACGAGCGCGTCGAGGAGACCGGCGTGCTGCCGGCGGCTGCCCCGACGAGCACGACGAGCACGTCGAAGCCGGCCGCGAAGAAGCCGCGCGCCAAGCGCCCAGCTCGCGCGACACGCCCGCAGGGCGCCGCGACGACGAACCCGGCCGCGACGACGAACCCGGCCGCGAACGCCACGCCGGAGGCGGACGCTGCCACCGCATCAGAGCCGACCACGGACGCTCCGCAGGCCGACGGCCGGACGGAGGACGAGCCTCCCGTCCGGACCAAGCCTGCACCGAAGAAGCGGACGCCTGCTGCCAAGCGGGGCGCGACCGCGACCGCCCAGCAGCCGGTCGTGCTCCGGGCCAGCGGCCTCGTGAAGCGGTACGGACAGACGCTCGCCGTGGACGAGGTCGACCTCGAGATCCGCCAGGGCTCCCTGTTCGGCGTCGTCGGCCCGAACGGTGCCGGCAAGACCACGACCCTGTCGATGCTCACCGGACTCCTGCGTCCGGACGCCGGCACGGCCACCGTGCTGGACCACGACGTCTGGGCCGACCCGGCTGCCGCGAAACGCAGCATGGGGGTCCTGCCCGACCGACTGCGCCTGTTCGACCGGCTCACCGGCGCGCAGCTGCTCTTCTACTCGGCGACGCTCCGCGGACTCGACGGCAAGACCGCCCGGTCGAGGAGCGCCGACCTCGCCGAGGCGTTCGGCCTCGGCGACGCGCTCGGCCGACCCGTCGCGGACTACTCGGTCGGCATGGCGAAGAAGATCGCGCTGGCCGCGACCCTGATCCACTCCCCGCGCGTGCTCGTACTCGACGAACCGTTCGAGTCCGTCGACCCGGTGAGCGCGACCACCATCACGGAGATCCTCCGGCGCTACACACAGGGCGGCGGCACCGTCGTGCTGTCGAGCCACTCGATGGAGCTCGTGCAGCGCACGTGCGACTCGGTGGCGATCATCGTCGGTGGCAAGGTGCTCGCATCGGGCACCATGGCGCAGGTCCGTGGGCGCAAGAGCCTCGAGGACAAGTTCGTCGAACTCGCGGGTGGCCGCGTCGTCGCGGAGAGCATGGAATGGTTGCACAGCTTCTCCGGCTGAGGGCCGACCTGCTCGCGGGGGAGATCCGCGGGGGAGCCCGACGCTCCGTGCTCGTCGTCCTCGGGAGCCTCGCCGGCCTCGTGGCGGCCGTCCTCATCGCCATGGCGGTCACCGCGCTGCGCTCGGCCGATGCCGACGCCGCGCGCGCCGTCATCGTGCCGGTGGGGACCCTCATCACCGTCGGCTTCACGATCATCCCGCTCGCGGTCGGCGGCGCGGACCAGTTCGACCCGCGTCGCTTCGCGGTGTTCGGCGTGACCAGGAAGGACCTGGCGATCGGCCTCGGCGTCGCCGGGCTCGTCGGGGTCCCGGTGGTCGGCGTCGCGATCGTCGCCGTCTCCCAGTCGGTCGCGTGGATGCGGGGCGCCGGGACCGGTGTGCTCGGTGTCCTCACCGCGCTCGTCGTCGTCGCCACGTGCGGGCTGCTCGTCCGCGTCGGCTGCACGGTCGGCTCGTGGCTGCTCGGATCCAACCGTCCGACTCGGGACGCCGGCTGGCTCGTGGCCCTGGTGGTCGTCGTGCTGCTCATCCCGACGGTGTCGCTCCTGGTGGGCGCCGACTGGCTCGACCCGGAGAGCGCCGAGCTGCAGCGCATCGCCGACATCTCGGGGTGGACGCCGTGGGGCGCGGCGTGGGCGGTGCCGGCAGACGTCGCGACCGGCCACGTCGGCGCTGGCATCGCGAAGCTGGTGCTCGCGCTGGTGGTCCTCGGGCTCCTCGCATGGGCCTGGTGGGGGCTGGTCGGCCGCATGCTCGTGACCGTCGACGACCGGACGACGGTGCGTCGCTACCGCACGCTCGGCTGGTTCGACCGCCTCGGCGCGACGCCCGCCGGTGCCGTGGCCGCTCGCGCGCTGACGTACTGGGGGCGCGACCCGCGCTACCGGACCTCGTACCTGATCCTGCTGTTCGTGCCGATCGTCGTCGTGCCGCTCGGCGTTGCCGGTGTCCCGTGGCACTGGACGGCGCTGATCCCGCTGCCGCTCATGGCGGTGATCGCCGGGTTCCTGCCGCATAACGACGTCTCGTACGACAACACCGCGGTGTGGTTGCACGTCGCATCGGGGGCTCCTGGCTGGAGTGACCGCCTCGGCCGCCTCACCCCGGTGCTGGCGGTCGGCGTCCCGGTGATCGTCGCCGGTTCGGCGCTGTCGGCGTGGTTGTTCGGCGACTGGACGGTGTTCCCGGTGCTGATCGGCGTCTGCGTGTCCGCGTTGTTCGCCGGGCTCGGGATCTCCAGCGTGGTCTCCGTGCTGCTGCCGTACCCGACCGTGCGACCCGGGGACCGCCCGTTCCAGCAGCCCCAGGCCGCCGGCGTCGTGTCGACGGTGTCGCAGTCCTCGACGATCATCGGCATCGTGCTGTGCTCGGTCCCGGCCGGGTGGCTCGCGGTGCTCGCGCTGACGGACGGTGCGGAGCCGTGGGCGATGCTGACCCTGGTCGTCGGTGCGGCGGTCGGCGTCGTGGTGCTCGGGGCCGGGGTGCTCCTCGGCGGACGGTTGTTCGACCGGCACGGTCCGGACCTGCTGGCGGCGGCGCAGCGCAACTAGCGGCGCAGCGCAACGAGCGGCGCAGCGCGACGACGTCGTCCGCGCGCCACACGACGACCCGGAGGCTCGTGGCGGCCCCGCAACGAGCCTCCAGGCCGCCGCGGCGTCGCCGCGTATCGAGGGAACAGAAAACGTCGGGTCGCTGCCGCGCACCCGACGTTTTCTGTTCCCTCGATTCCGTCAACGCGCCCACCCCGGAGCGCAGCAGGCGCCGCACGGCAGCGCAGCACGAGCGCCCGACACGACGTACCCTTGTCCCATGAGCATGACGGAACCGGGCGGCGGCGGACTCGACGTGATGGACCGCGAGCTCGAGAAGCTCCTCGAAGAAGAGGCGATCGAGCCGGGCGACCACGAGCGGTTCTCGCACTACGTCAAGAAGGACAAGATCCTGCAGTCCGCCCTGAGCGGCAAGCCGGTCAAGGCACTCTGCGGCAAGAAGTGGATCCCGGGTCGCGACCCGGAGAAGTTCCCGGTCTGCCCGGACTGCAAGGCCATCTACGAGAAGATGAAGGACGAGTAGCCCGTCGACGATCAGCGTCAGACGATCGGCGTCAGACGATCAGCGTCGGGATCGCCGCGTCACCGCGACCGATCCTGGCCGCATCGGCCGGCAGCTCCGCCTTCGCCCCGCGGTGGTGCGCCCGTGCCGCCTCGACCCCGCGGACCCCGAGGAACGCCGGGTCGACCTCGCCGCGCGTGACGACCGGCACCATGAGCGCACGTTCGTCGGAGCCGACGGCACCGGAGGTGTGCACGACCTCGGCGGTCGCGATGCCGTTGCGGAGTCGTCGACCGGCTTCCTTCCGGCCGCCGATGGACGCCTTGTCCGCGGACTTCTTCGCGACCGGGACCCACTCCTCGCCGCTGGTGCGGTGTGCGACGAGCTTGAACACCATGCTCGCCGCCGGGTGCCCCGACCCGGAGACGACCGAGGTGCCGACGCCGTAGGAGTCGACGGGTGCGGCCCGGAGCGCGGCGATCGTGTACTCGTCGAGGTCGTTCGTCACCGTGATCTTGGTGTTCGTCGCCCCGAGTCGGTCGAGCTGTGCCCGGACGCCCGCCACGACCGAGGGCAGGTCGCCGCTGTCGATCCGGACGGCGCCGAGCCGACCGTTCGTCAGGCGGACCGCCGTGTCGACCGCGGTCTCGATGTCGTACGTGTCGACGAGCAGGGTGGTGCCGTCGCCGAGCGCGTCGAGCTGTGAGCGGAACGCCGCCTCTTCCGAGTCGTGCAGCAGCGTGAACGCGTGCGCCGCGGTGCCCATGGTCGGGATGCCCCAGGTGCGCCCCGCCTCGAGGTTGCTCGTCGCGCCGAAGCCGGCGATGTAGGCGGCGCGGGCGGCGGCGACCGCGTTCCACTCGCCGGTGCGGCGGGAGCCCATCTCGGCGAGGGGCCGGTGGTCGGCTGCCGACACCATGCGTGCGGCCGCCGAGGCGATCGCGGAATCGGCGTTGAAGGTCGACAGGGCGAGGGTCTCCAGGACGACCGCCTCGGCGAACGTGCCCTCGATCTGCAGCACGGGGGAGTTGGGGAAGAAGATCTCGCCCTCGCGGTACGCCCGGATGTCTCCCGTGAACCGGTACTCCGCGAGCCAGCTCGCGGTGTCGCCGTCGATCACGCCGCGGTCCCGCAGGAACCCGATCTCCTCGTCGCCGAAGCGGAAGTCCGCCAGCGCCGCGAGGAACCGTCCGAGCCCGGCCGCGACCCCGTAGCGGCGGCCGTCCGGCAGCCGCCGGGTGAAGACCTCGAAGACGCAGCGTCGGTCAGCCGTGCCGTCCTTCAGGGCCGCGTCGACCATGGTGAGTTCGTACTGGTCCGTCAGGAGCGCGCTGGTCACCTCCACGACACTAGTCAGGACATGGCCTGGAGGCTCGGATTGCGTCGAGCCGTCGGCTCCCGTCGGTACGCTGGTCCCGTGACGGATGCACCGATCGGAGTCTTCGACAGCGGCGTCGGTGGACTGACGGTCGCCCGCGCGATCATCGACCAGCTGCCGCGGGAGAGCATCCGCTACGTCGGCGACACCGTGCACTCGCCGTACGGGCCGAAGCCGATCGCCGACGTCCGTCGGTACGCGCTCGAGGTGATGGACGACCTCGTCGAGCAGGGCGTGAAGGCCCTGGTCATCGCGTGCAACACCGCGTCCTCGGCGGTGCTCCGGGACGCTCGCGAGCGGTACGAGCAGGCGTACGGCATCCCGGTCGTCGAGGTGATCCAGCCCGCCGCACGCGCCGCCGTCAAGCAGACCAGGACCGGGCGCATCGGCGTGATCGGGACGGTCGGAACGATCGCGTCCCGCTCGTACGAGGACGCCTTCGCCGTCGCGTCCGACATCACGCTCACCCTCGCCGCCTGCCCGCGCTTCGTCGAGTTCGTCGAGGCCGGCGACACCTCGTCCCCGGAGCTCCGCGACGTCGCCGCCGGGTACCTCGCGCCCGTCCGCGCCGCCGACGTCGACACGCTCGTCCTCGGCTGCACCCACTACCCGCTGATGTCCGCGGCGATCCAGTACGTGATGGGTCCCGACGTCACGCTGGTGTCGAGCGCCGAGGAGACCGCGAACGACGTCTACCGTCGACTCGTCGAGCACGGCCTCGAACGCACCACGACCGCACCGCCGACGTACTCGTTCGAGGCGACGGGTGACGACCAGGCCGGTTTTATCCGGCTCGCACGCCGGTTCCTCGGACCCGAGGTATCCCGCGTCGGCCACCTCCAGACCGGGGCGATCACGCTGCCCCGCACCGAAAGGACACCATGACCACCCGCATCGACGGTCGTTCGACGACCGAGCACCGCCCCGTCACGATCGAGCGCGGCTGGAGCACCCAGGCCGAGGGCAGCGCGCTCATCTCGTTCGGCAACACGAAGGTGCTGTGCACCGCGTCGTTCACCAACGGCGTCCCGCGCTGGATGGCCGGCAAGGGCACCGGCTGGGTCACCGCCGAGTACTCGATGCTGCCGCGCTCCACGAACGAGCGCATGCAGCGCGAGTCCATCAAGGGCAAGGTCGGCGGGCGCACGCACGAGATCTCCCGGCTCATCGGCCGTTCGCTCCGTGCCGTCGTCGACATGAAGGGCCTCGGTGAGAACACGCTCGTCCTCGACTGCGACGTGCTCCAGGCCGACGGCGGCACCCGCACGGCGTCGATCACCGGCGCCTACGTCGCCATGGCCGACGCGATCGAGTGGGGCCGCGACAAGGGCTTCATCGCGAAGAAGGCGACGCCGCTGACCGACAGCGTGCAGGCCATCTCCGTGGGGATCGTCAAGGGTGAGCCGATGCTCGACCTCGCGTACACCGAGGACTCGAACGCGGACACCGACATGAACATCGTCACGACCGGGTCCGGCAAGTTCATCGAGGTGCAGGGAACGGCCGAGCACGCGCCGTTCGACCGCGACGAGCTGAACGTCCTGCTCGACCTCGGGCTCTCGGGCAACGCGTCGCTCGCGGCGATCCAGCGCTCAGCCCTGGGGCTCGCGTGACGGGCACCGTCGTCCTCGCGACGCACAACCAGGGCAAGGTCGTCGAGCTCCGCGAGATCCTCGGCGCGACCCTCGGTGGCGTCGAGCTCGTCGGCTACGACGGACCGGAGCCGGTCGAGGACGGCGACACGTACGCGGCGAACGCCCTCATCAAGGCGCGGGCGGCCGTCGCGCACACCGGGCTGCCGGCGCTCGCCGACGACTCCGGCATCGCGGTCGACGTGCTCGACGGTGCCCCCGGGATCCACTCGGCGCGCTACGCCGGCACCCGCGTGGACGACGACAACATCGCGCTGCTGCTGTCGAACCTCGAGGGCGTGGTCGAGCGGACGGCGGCGTTCGTCTGCGCCGCCGCGTTCGTGACTCCGGACGGCCAGGAGCACGTCGTCGAGGCGGTCTGGAACGGCGAGGTGCTGACGTCGCGTCAGGGGACCGGCGGCCACGGGTACGACCCGGTCTTCAAGCCGGACGACGCCGACCGGTCGTCCGCGCAGCTCACGCGCGAGGAGAAGAACTCGCTGAGCCACCGGTCGAAGGCGTTCCGCGGGATCGCCCCGATCGTGCGCGAGTACTTCGGCGCGTAGCCCGGGGCGGCGGCGCCGATCGCTCCCGCACAACGAAAAGCACCTCGCACCGCGGAAGTCCGTGGTGCGAGGTGCTTTCGGTTGGGCGACGGCGCAGCGGGCGACGGCGCAGCGCGCGCGGTGCGCCGGCGGGCTACTCCGCGGTCGGCTGCTCCTGCTCCTCCTTCTTCGCCTTGCGGGCGTTGCGGAAGTAGGTCAGCGCCATCGGCACAACGGTGACGAGCACCGCCGCGATGAGGATCAGGTCGATGTAGTTCCGCACGAGGTCGGCGACGAACGGGATGTACCCGAGGAAGTACCCGAGGAACGTCACCCCGACGCCCCAGATGACGGCACCGATCGCGTTGTACAGCGAGTACTTCTTGTAGTTCATGCGCCCGACGCCCGCGGCGATCGGCAGGAAGGTCCGCACGACCGGCACGAACCGCGCCAGGATGACCGCGAGCGGGCCGAAGCGGTGGAAGAACGCGTTGGTGCGGTCGACGTTCTCCTTCGAGAACAGACCGCTCTCCTTGCGCTCGAAGATCGGCGGACCGGCCTTCTTGCCGATGTAGTAGCCGAGCTCGCCACCGAGGAACGCCGCCGCGCCGATCATCAGCGCCGCCACCCAGATCGGGATGCCGCCGATGGCGCCGCCGCGGTCGAAGGCGAAGAGCCCGGTGATGACGAGCAGGCTGTCGCCGGGGAAGATGAACCCGATCAGCAGGCCGGTCTCGGCGAAGATGATGGCGCACACGACGAGCACGGCGACGGCCCCGAAGTGGTCGAGGATGTACTGCGGATCCAGCCAGGGGATCAGGGCGAGTGCGACGGAGTGCATGCTTCTTCCGGTCGTGCGTGTGCGAGGACGGGAAGGTCACCCGCACGACGAGGGTACCGTGCGGGTGTGACCTGGCCGTCCTCCTGCAGGGGGAGATGCGCGAGCACGCATCCGACGGTGCGGAAGGAGGGACTCGAACCCTCACGCCTGGGGCACAGGAACCTAAATCCTGCGTGTCTACCGATTCCACCACTCCCGCGAGCAACCGACAGCGTACCCGGCCCGTGCGGACCGACCCCGTGCGCGCCTGCCCCGCTCAGCGCAGGCGTCGGGGCAGGTACCTCGGCACGTACCGGAGCAGGACTCCGGCACCGACGAGCCCGAGCACGCCCATCACCCCGCTGGCGATCGCGATCGAGGCCACCGCGGTGATGCCCGAGATGACCAGCGGTGCCGCCGCCTGCCCGAAGTCGCCGGTGAAGCGCCAGGCGCCGAGGAATGGTGCCGGGTGGTCCCGCGGCGCCAGGTCCGCGCCGAGCGTCATGAGGATCCCGGAGCCCACCCCGTTCGCCAGGGACATCGCCATCGCGACCGCGACGAACCAGCCGACCCTGGCGTCGAGGTGGTCGCTCCACGCGAGGAGGAAGTAGCAGATGCTCAGGCCGAGCATGCAGGGGAGTGCGCTCGCGAGCCGCCCCCAGCGGTCCATGATCTGGCCGCTCGTGTAGAAGAGCGCGAAGTCGACGGCCCCGGCGATGCCGATGACGAGCGCGGCCGTCGAGTCGTTCAACCCGACGCTGACCGCCCAGAGCGGCAGGATCACCTGACGCCCGGCGCGCATCGCCCCGATCAGCCCGGCGCCGCTGCCGAGCCGCAGCAGGACCCGGTGGTGTTCGCGGATGGTCCGGAAGAGCCCGTGTGACTCCTCCTTGACGAACTCCTCGCCTGCGAGGACCGCCGGTGCAGTCGGGCCGTCGGTCTGGCCGTCGGTCGGGCCGTCGGTCGGACTGGAGGCTCGGCTCGGCCTGCGCAGACCGCGCACGCCCGTCGCGGGGTCACGCAGGACGAGCAGGGTCACCGCGGCCGCGAGGCAGCAGACGATGTGGATCCAGAAGGCGCTCTGGGTCGTGCCGGTGAGGTGGACGACGCCGGCGGCGATGAACGGCCCGACGAAGTAGCCGAAGCGGAAGACCCCGCCGAGGCTGGACAGCGCTCGAGCCCGGATGGCGAGCGGGATCGCCGTGGTCATGTAGGCGTGCCTGGCGAGGGCGAAGACGGCCGTGGAGATGCCCACGAGGAAGACGCCGATCGCCAGCACGACGGGGTTCGGCGCGACGACGCACACGGTCAGTCCGAGCATCGACACGACCGCGGCGCCGATCATCGCGTTCCGCTCGCCGATGCGCGCGACGACCACGCCGGACGGCACGTCGCCGATGAGCTCGCCGACGAGGATGAGTGACGCGACGAACCCGGCGATCGCCAGGCTCGCTCCGAGGGAGTTCGCGGCGATCGGGATGATCGGGATGATCGCGCCCTCGCCGATCGCGAAGAGCGCCGCGGGCAGGAACCCGGACAGCAGCACGGCCCGGAAGTCGAAGGGCGGGGGCTCTGGGGTGGTCGTCATCGCGGGACCAACGCTACGCCCGGGGCGGAGTTACCCTTGGAGCATGCGTGTTCTGGCGGCGATGAGTGGTGGAGTCGACTCGGCGGTGGCCGCGGCCAGGGCGGTCGACGCCGGGCACGACGTCGTCGGGGTCCACCTCGCGCTGAGCCGGATGCCGGGCACCCTGCGGACCGGCAGCCGCGGCTGCTGCACCATCGAAGACTCGATGGACGCCCAGCGCGCCGCCTCCGCACTCGGCATCCCGTACTACGTGTGGGACTTCTCGGCGCGGTTCAAGGAGGACGTGGTCGACGACTTCGTGGCCGAGTACCAGGCCGGTCGCACGCCGAACCCCTGCATGCGGTGCAACGAGCGGATCAAGTTCGCGGCGCTCCTCGAGAAGGCGCTCGCCCTCGGGTTCGACGCCGTGTGCACCGGCCACTACGCGTCGATCGTGACGGGTGCCGACGGCGCGCGTGAGCTGCACCGTTCGGCCGCGTGGGCGAAGGACCAGTCGTACGTGCTCGGCGTCCTCACCGCCGAGCAGCTCCAGCACGCGATGTTCCCGCTCGGTGCGACCCCGTCGAAGGACGAGGTCCGGGCCGAGGCCGCCGCACGCGGACTCACGGTCGCGCAGAAGCCCGACTCGTACGACATCTGCTTCATCCCGGACGGCGACACGCGCGGCTGGCTCGCCGACCGCGTGGGGACCGCTCCCGGCGACGTCGTCGAGCGGGACGGCACGGTCGTCGGCGCACACGACGGAGCGACCGGGTTCACCGTCGGGCAGCGGCGCGGGCTCGCGCTCGGGCGTCCGGCGCCGGACGGCAAGCCGCGGTTCGTGCTCGAGATCCGTCCGAAGGACAACACCGTCGTCGTCGGGCCGAAGGAGGCGCTCGACGTCACCTCGATGTCGGGCTCCCGCTTCACGTGGGCGGGGACGGCTCCCGCCGACCCGTCCGTCCCGTTCGCGTGCGACGTGCAGATCCGCGCGCACGCCGACCCGGTGCCCGCGACCGCACGGGTCTCCGACGGGGTCCTGGTCATCGACGTGGACGAGCCGCTCTCCGGTGTCGCACCGGGGCAGACCGCCGTGGTCTACGTCGGGACCCGGGTGCTCGGCCAGTGCACGATCGACGAGACGGTCAGCGCCGTCCCCGTTCCCGTCGACGCCTGACTCCGGGGGTCGGTGGTCCACGGTAGAACTGTGGGTATGAGCGAGACCGACGCCACGTTCGAGACCATCGACCCTGCCGCGCTCGACGCCGCCCAGGCGGGGCGAGAGGTTGACCGGCTGCGCTCGACGATCAACGAGCTCCGCCACGGCTACTACGAGGAGAACGGGTCCACCGCCTCCGACGCCGAGTACGACGCACTGGTGCACCGGCTGGACGCGATCGAACAGCGCTTCCCCGAGCTCCTCACCGAGGACAGCCCGACGCAGACCGTCGGCGGCCAGGCGGAGACGACGCAGTTCGCGCCGGTCGAGCACGCCGAGCGGATGCTGAGCCTCGACAACGTCTTCAGCCCGGAAGAACTCACCGACTGGGCGATCAAGGTCCAGCGTGACGCCGGGTCCGAGCGCGTGCGGTTCCTGACCGAGCTGAAGATCGACGGCCTCGCGATCAACCTCCGCTACGAGAACGGTCGGCTCGTCACCGCGGCGACGCGTGGCGACGGCGTCGTCGGGGAAGACGTCACGGGCAACGTCCGCACGATGGGCACCATCCCGGATCGGCTGACGGGCACCGGTCACCCGCCCCTGGTCGAGGTCCGTGGCGAGATATTCTTCCCGGTGGAGCAGTTCGACGAGCTGAACGCCAAGCAGCGCGATGCGGGCGAGCGCGTCTTCGCCAACCCGCGCAACGCCGCTGCCGGTTCCCTCCGCCAGAAGGAAGAGGGCAAATCCCCCGCGAAGCGTGAGCTCATGGTGGACCGACTCCGACGGCTCCGGATGCTCGTGCACGGCATCGGCGCGTGGCCTGTGCGTGAGCTCGAGCGTGACACCGACGTCCGTTCCCAGTCCGAGGTGTACGAGCTGCTGCACACGTGGGGGCTGCCGACGGGGACACACCACCGGGTGTTCGACTCCATCGAGGAGGTCCTGGGGTTCGTCAAGGACTACGGCGAGCGTCGGGCTTCGGTGGAACACCAGATCGACGGCATCGTCATCAAGGTCGACGACCTCGGCCTGCACGAGGAACTCGGGTCGACGTCCCGCGCGCCGCGGTGGGCCATCGCGTACAAGTACCCGCCGGAAGAAGTGCACACGAAGCTCCTCGACGTGGTCGTCAGCGTCGGACGCACCGGCCGTGCCACGCCCTTCGCGGTGATGGCCCCGGCCGAGGTCGCCGGATCCGTCGTCCGGCAGGCCACGCTGCACAACCAGCAGGTGGTCAAGGCGAAGGGCGTCCTGATCGGCGACACCGTCGTCCTCCGCAAGGCCGGTGACGTCATCCCCGAGGTGCTCGGCCCGGTCGTGGAACTCCGCGACGGCTCCGAGCGTGACTTCGTGATGCCGACGGCCTGCCCGGAGTGCGGCACCACGCTCGCCCCGGCGAAGGAAGGCGACATCGACCTCCGGTGCCCGAACGCCGAGAGCTGCCCAGCGCAGGTGCGGGGGCGGGTGGAGCACATCGCGTCCCGTGGCTCACTCGACATCGAGGGCCTCGGCGAGGTCGCCGCGGCAGCCCTGACGCAGCCGCTGGTCCCGGAGACGCCGCCCCTCGAGACCGAGGCCGGCCTGTTCGACCTGACGATGGAGGACATCGTCCCGATCGAGGTGATCGTCCGCGACGCCGAGACCGGCATGGAGAAGACGGACGATGACGGCACCCCGAAGCGTGTGACGCCGTTCAGCCGTGCCCGCAAGAAGACCGACCCGCCGTTCGACCCGGATGCCCGCGGCGCGGACTACACCGGTGAGCCCAGCCGGTACCCGTCGAAGAACGCGTTCGAGATGCTCGCGAACATCGACGCCGCCAAGACCAAGCCGCTCTGGCGGATCATGGTCGGCCTGAGCATCCGGCACGTCGGCCCGGTCGCCGCCCGGGCCCTGGCGAACCACTTCGGGTCGCTCGACGCCATCCGGAACGCCTCCCGCGAGGAACTCGCAGCGGTGGACGGCGTCGGCGGGATCATCGCCGACGCGCTGCTCGCCTGGTTCGAGGTCGACTGGCACCGTGACGTCATCGACCGGTGGACCGCCGCCGGCGTGCAGTTCACCACGCCAGGGCACCCCGGGCCGGGTGCCGCCGACGCCGAGGACGGGGTGCTGAGCGGGCTGACGGTGGTCGCGACCGGCTCGCTGGAGGGGTACAGCCGAGAAGGTGCGCAGGAGGCGATCATCGCCGCGGGCGGCAAGGCGGCGTCGAGCGTGAGCAAGAAGACGGACTTCGTCGCGGCCGGACCCGGCGCCGGGTCGAAGCTGACCAAGGCCGAACAGCTCGGCGTGCGGATCATCGACGCCGAGCAGTTCAAGCTCCTCGTGACCGAGGGTCCTGCGGCGCTCCCCGAACCGCAGGAGCCCGCAGCGGAGGACTGACCGGCGGCACGCCAGCACGTCCGGGGGCCGTCCGCACGCCACGCCGCGCCGTCCGCCTGAACCCAGTTCTGGGGTCAAGTTGCATCGGACACGACCGGTTCGGGGTCGTTTTCCTTACACTCGACAGAGCATCACCTGTCGTCTGCAGGGGGACGATGGTATGGCCTTCCCGGGGGAGACCGGTATTGCTGCTCCTCGCCGCCGCACTGCTCACAGCCTCGATGCACTCCCTCGGAGTGGTCGAGTCGCCCGTCGCGCCCGCGTCCCAGGGCGCGCTCGTCGTCCAGGCCGCCGCCGTCGACCACGGCACCGCGCAGACCGTCGCACCGGTCATGACCGGGGGACAGATCGGGATCGACGACCTGCGCTCGGACCGCGGTCGCGCGTTCCTCCACGACCTCGCCGCGGCGTCTCCGGCCGTGCTCGCGACAGCCGATCGTGACGACCGGGTGGCGGCGACCGCGATGGACGCCCCGCCGACGGCCGCCGAGGTCACCACGTGGTGGTCCGGCCTCGACGCCACCGAGCAGGTGCGGCTCGAGCAGGGTGCACCCGTCGTCGTCGGCAACCTCGACGGGGTGCCGTACGCCGTCCGTGACCGGGCGAACCGCGCGGTGCTCGCGGCGGAGAGCGCGGATCGCGGCACCCCGGCGGGCGAAGCGGCGATGCTCGGGCAGGTCCGCGAGTCCCTGGTCCGCGACGCCGACGGACCCCGCAAGTCCCTCATCACGCTCGACACGCGGGGTTCCGGACGCGCGGCCATCGCGCTCGGCGACCTCGCCACCGCTGCGGACGTCACCGTGGTGGTCCCGGGGATGTTCTTCACCGTCACCGGACAGATGGCCGACTTCACCGCGACCGCCGGGGACCTGTACGACGAGCAGGCGACGCTGTCGCCGGTCGCGGCACCGGCGCCGGGGACCGGGATCGCGGTCGTTGCGTGGATGGGGTACCGCACGCCGGACCTGTCGAACATCCTGTCCCTGGACCTCGCGAAGACCGGCGCCGGGCGACTCGAGCGGACCGTCGACGGCATCCGCCAGATCCGCGACGGCGCAGAACCACGGCTCGGCATCGTCGCCCACTCCTACGGCTCGACGACCGCGCTGATGGCACTGTCGTCCGGCCGGATGCACGCCGACAGCCTGACGGTGCTGGGGTCCCCGGGGAGCGACGTCACGAGCGCCTCGGAACTGGCGGTCGCCGCGGGCGAGGTGTTCGTCGGGGGAGCGCACTGGGATCCCATCGCCGGGTCCGGCTACTTCGGCACCGACCCCGGCGCCGCCGACTTCGGCTCGACCGTGCTCGACCTCGCCGGCGGGATCGACCCGGCGGACGCGGACGACGTGTTCCGGCGACCGGTCGGGCACAACGACTACCTGAAGCCCGGGACGGCGTCGTTGCACGACGTCGCGCTCATCGCCGTGGGACGCGGCGACCTGGTGCGCGACCAGGTGCAGCGCGGCAACGGCCGCGGGGAGGGCAACGTGCAGGCGTCGCCGGACATGTTCCTCGTCCGACCGCAGGACCTGCAGCCCCGCGACTGACGCGAGCGGACGGTGATGCCGCCGACGGTGGTGGACGTGACCTGATCGTGACCGGACGTGCGGGGCGGACTCGATCCGAGCCGCCGGACCGATCCTGGCCGCACCTGGTGGACAACCTGAGTACCGGTGCAGCTTCTGCGGGGATCGGAGCAGTCTCGCCCCAGGGCGGGTCCCTACCGTGCAGTGCATGCGTGTGATGCGGTGGCCGGGAGCCCTCCTGATGTTCGTCGTGATGTCCGCACTCGCGGGCATGCTCGTCGCGGTCGCCGTCACGCCGGCCGTCGCCGTGGCCGGGGAAGGCGCCTCCGGCGCTGCCGCGTTCTTCGAGGACCTGCCGAGCTACCTCGACGTGCAGACGCCCCAGCAGGTGTCGTCCGTGTACGCGAAGCAGGGCGGCCAGGACGTCAAGATCGCGTCGTTCTACGCCGAGAACCGCACGATCGTCAAGGCCGACGCGATCGCGAAGACCCTCAAGCAGGCCGCGATCGACACCGAGGACCCGCGGTTCTACGAGGAGGGCGGCATCGACGTCCTCGGGACCGTGCGCGGCGTCGCCGCGACCGTCGTCGGCGGGGACGTGCAGGGCGGATCGAGCATCACGCAGCAGTACGTCAAGAACGTGCTCGTGCAGCAGTGCGAGCAGCTCACCGGCAAGGACGCCGCGGACACGCAGAAGAAGATCGACGCGTGCTACGAGGACGCCGCCGGTGTCACGCCGCAGCGAAAGCTGCAGGAGATGCGGTACGCGATCGCCGTGAACAAGAAGTACTCGAAGCAGGACATCCTCACCGGGTACCTCAACATCGTCGGCCTCGGCGGCCGGGTGTACGGCGCAGAGGCCGGGGCCCAGTACTACTTCGGCGTCTCCGCGAAGGACCTGTCCCTCGTGCAGTCCGCCACCCTGGTCGCGATCCTGAACAACCCGTCGAACCTGCGCATCGACCAGCCGGACTCGACGGCGAACGGGTCCGCGAACGGGTACAAGGCCACCAAGGAGCGCCGCGACTACGTGCTCCGGCGGATGTACGCGCACCACTCGATCTCGAAGGCCGACGAGCAGGCGGCGATCGCGACGCCCGTCCAGCCGAAGATCACCGCGACGGCGAACGGCTGCTCGTCCGCGGCCACGAACTACGACGCCGGGTACTTCTGCGACTACGTGCGCGACCAGGTGCTGCAGGACCCCGCGTTCGGCAAGACCGCAGCCGACCGGATCGCCACCCTCGACACCAAGGGCCTGCAGATCCACACCTCCCTCGACCTCGACCTGCAGGCGCAGGCGCAGAACGCGCTGTCGACCTACGTCCCCGCGACCATGACCGGCTTCGACGTCGGCGGGTCGAACGTCACGGTCGAGCCGGGCACTGGCCGCATCATGTCGATGGTGCAGAACACCGCGTACACGCAGTCGGACTCCGGGACGCCCGGACAGACCGCGGTCAACTACAGCGCCGACCAGGCGTACGGCAACTCCGGCGGATTCCAGACCGGATCGACGTTCAAGGTGTTCACGCTCGCCGAGTGGCTCGCGCAGGGACACACCCTGAACGAGAGCGTCAACACCAGCGAGCACCACTTCAACGCCTCCGAGTTCACGAACTCGTGCGAGGGCATCGGCGGGACGTGGAACGTCGCCAACGCCGAGAACGTCCCGGCGTCGATGAGCGTGCTGAGCGCCACCGCCGAGTCGATCAACACGGCGTTCGCCGCGATGGGCAAGCAGCTCGACCTCTGCAAGATCGCGAACCTGGCCGAGTCGATGGGCATCCACACGGCGGACGGCGGGAAGCTCAGCTCGGTGCCCTCGATGATCCTCGGGGTCAACAACCTGTCGCCGATCGACCTCGCCGAGGCGTACGCGGGCTTCGCGAACGGCGGCGTCGTCTGCACGCCGACCGCGATCGACTCCGTGACGACCGCGACGGGCACGAAGATCACGCCGACGCCGACGAGCTGCACGCAGGGCGTCTCGAAGGAGATCGCCGGCACCGTCGACTACGCACTGAAGGGCGTCCTGAGCGGCAACGGGACGGCGGCCAGCGCGAACCCCGGTGACAGCACGCCGAAGTTCGCCAAGACCGGCACGACGGACGGTGACGTGCAGAACTGGCTGGTCGCCTCGAGCACGAAGTACACCAACGCGACCTGGGTCGGCAACGTACAGGGCAACGTCCCGCTCGCGAACCGGGCGTTCCTGCAGGGGACGACCGGGTACAGCGCGAAGTTCGGGATCGGGAAGTCGTTGATGCAGTACCTCGACGCCCACGTCGGCGGCGATGCGCTCCCGGCTCCGAGCCAGTCGATGATCGGTTCCGTGGCTCCGCCGGCGAGCCAGTCATCGCAGCAGAGCGGTGGCGACACGGGGACCCAGCAGGGCCAGCAGCAGCCCGGCCAACAGCAGACCGGCCAACAGTCGCCGCAGCAGGGCCAGCCGGCACCGGGGAACTGACCCAATAGACTGGTTCGCATTCCACGAACCGATCGACGGAGCACCATGCCTGACATCACGAGCGAGCAGGTCGCCCACCTGGCGAACCTCGCACGTATCGCACTCACGCCCGACGAGATCGAGAAGCTGACCGGGGAGCTGTCGCACATCGTCGACAGCGTCGCGAAGGTGACCGAGGTCGCCACGCCGGACGTCCCCGCGACGAGCCACCCGGTCACGCTGCCGAACGTCCTCCGGCCCGACGTGGTCGGCGAGACGCTCACCCAGCAGCAGGCGCTCTCCGGAGCCCCCGACACCGACGGCGAACGGTTCCGCGTGACGGCGATCCTGGGAGAAGAGCAGTGACCGACGACATCACCCGCCTCAGCGCGGCAGCGCTGGCGGACGCCCTCGTGTCGCGCGACGTCTCGAGCGTCGAGGCGACCCAGGCGCACCTCGACCGCATCGCCGCCGTCGACGGGGACGTGCACGCGTTCCTGCACGTCAACGAGAACGCCCTCGGCGTCGCGAAGTCCATCGACTCGCGCCGCGCGGCCGGCGACGACCTCGGCGCCCTTGCGGGTGTGCCGGTGGCCATCAAGGACGTGCTCTGCACCCTCGACATGCCGTCCACCTCCGGTTCGAAGATCCTCGAAGGCTGGGTACCGCCCTACGACGCCACCCCGGTCGCGAAGCTCCGTCGCGCCGGCCTGGTGCCCCTCGGCAAGACCAACATGGACGAGTTCGCGATGGGCTCGACGACCGAGTTCTCGGCGTACGGCCCGACGCGCAACCCGTGGGACCTCGACCGCATCCCCGGCGGGTCCGGTGGCGGCTCGGCCGCTGCGGTCGCCGCCCACGAAGCGCCCCTCGCGCTCGGTTCGGACACCGGTGGCTCGATCCGCCAGCCGGGTGCCGTCACCGGCACCGTCGGCGTGAAGCCCACCTACGGTGGCGTCAGCCGGTACGGCTCGATCGCCCTCGCGTCCAGCCTCGACCAGGTCGGCCCCGTCGCCCGCACCGTCCTCGACGCCGCGCTCGTGCACGACGTCATCGGCGGGCACGACCCGCGTGACTCCACGTCGATCCGTGACGAGTGGCCGTCGTTCGCGGCCGCCGCCCGTGACGGGCTGCAGGCGGACACGCTCACGGGCCTCCGCGTGGGCGTCGTGAAGGAGCTGGCCGGGGGCGAGGGCTTCCAGGCCGGCGTCACGCAGCGCTTCCAGGAGACCGTCGCGATCCTCGAAGCCGCCGGTGCGGTCGTCGTCGAGATCGACGCACCGAGCTTCGCGTACGCCATCAGCGCCTACTACCTGATCCTGCCGGCGGAAGCGTCGTCGAACCTCGCGAAGTTCGACTCGGTGCGGTTCGGCCTGCGGGTCACGCCAGAGGGCGGGGCCACCGTCGAGGACGTGATGGCCGCCACGCGTGAAGCCGGATTCGGGCCAGAGGTCAAGCGCCGCATCATCCTGGGCACCTACGCGCTGAGCGCCGGGTACTACGACGCCTACTACGGCAGCGCGCAGAAGGTCCGCACCCTGGTGCAGCGCGACTTCGACAAGGCGTTCGAGCAGGTCGACCTGCTCGTCAGCCCGTCGGCGCCCACGACCGCGTTCCCGCTGGGTGAGCGCCTCGACGACCCGCTGTCGATGTACCTCAACGACCTCACCACGATCCCGGCGAACCTGGCCGGCGTCCCCGGCATGAGCATCCCGAACGGTCTGGCTCCAGAAGACGGCCTGCCGACCGGCGTGCAGCTGATGGCCCCGCAGCGCGAGGACGCCCGGCTGTACCGCTACGGCGCGGCACTCGAGCGCCTGCTCGAGCAGCAGTGGGGTGCGCCGCTCATCGACCGGATCCCCGACCTCGACTTCAGTCAGCAGTCGGCAGCAGAGGAAGGCGTGGTCTGATGGCCGCCAAGGACGCACTCATGGACTTCGACGAGGCGATCGAGCGCTTCGAGCCGGTCCTCGGCTTCGAGGTGCACGTCGAGCTCGCCACGAAGACCAAGATGTTCTCCGACGCCCCGAACTTCTTCGGCGGCGAACCGAACACCAACGTCACGCCGGTGGACCTCGGGCTCCCGGGGTCGCTGCCCGTCGTGAACGAGCAGGCCGTCCGGTTCTCGATCAACCTGGGGCTCGCGCTCGGGTGCTCGATCGCCGAGTCGTCGCGGTTCGCCCGGAAGAACTACTTCTACCCGGACAACCCGAAGAACTACCAGATCTCGCAGTACGACGAGCCGATCGCCTTCGAGGGGGAGGTCGAGGTCGAACTCGCCGACGGCACGCTCTTCCAGGTGCCGATCGAGCGCGCGCACATGGAAGAGGACGCGGGCAAGCTCACGCACGTCGGTGGCGCGACCGGTCGCATCCAGGGCGCCGAGTACTCGCTCGTCGACTACAACCGTGCCGGCGTGCCGCTCGTCGAGATCGTCACGAAGCCGATCTTCGGTGCCGCCCACCGGGCCCCGGAGCTCGGTGCCGCGTACGTGCAGGTCATCCGTGACCTCGTCCGTGCGCTCGGCGTCTCCGAGGCCCGCATGGAGCGGGGGAACCTGCGCTGCGACGCGAACATCTCGCTGCGCCCGTGGGGCCAGGAGAAGCTCGGCACCCGGACCGAGACGAAGAACGTGAACTCGTTCCGCGCCGTCGAGCGCGCCATCCGCTACGAGATCCAGCGACAGGCCGCGATCCTCGCGGACGGCGGCACGATCACGCAGGAGACCCGGCACTGGCACGAGGACACCGGCCGCACCTCCGCGGGGCGGCCGAAGTCCGACGCGGACGACTACCGCTACTTCCCCGAGCCCGACCTGCTCCCCGTCGTCCCCGACCCGGCGATGATCGAGGAACTCCGCGCGTCCCTGCCCGAGGCACCCGTCGCCCGCCGCCGTCGCCTCAAGGGCGAGTGGGGCTTCGCCGACCTCGAGTTCCAGGACGTCGTCAACGGCGGCCTCCTCGACGAGGTCGAAGCCACCGTCGCCGCCGGCGCACCGGCCCAGGCCGCCCGCAAGTGGTGGACCGGTGAGATCAGCCGTGTCGCGAACACGCAGGACGCCGTCGCCGGGGACCTCGTGTCGCCCGCGCACGTCGCGGAGCTCATCACGCTCGTCGAGTCCGGCGACCTGACCGACCGCCTGGCGCGCCAGGTGCTCGAGGGCGTCATCGCCGGCGAGGGCTCGCCGTCCGCGGTCGTCGAGTCGCGCGGGCTGAAGGTCGTCTCCGACGACTCGGCCCTCACCGCCGCCGTCGACGAGGCACTCGCCGCGCAGCCGGACGTCCTCGCGAAGATCAAGGACGGCAAGGTCCAGGCCGCCGGCGCGATCATCGGTGCCGTCATGAAGTCGATGCAGGGCCAGGCCGACGCGGCCCGCGTCCGCGAGCTCGTGCTGGAGCGCGCGCAGGCCTGATCACGGTCCGGACAGGAGGCTCGGTGTGCGCTGCGCATCGGGCCTCTCGTCGTTCCTGGGGACACGTCCACGACCCGGTGACAGGATGAGGAGTGTCCGCAACGATCCGCGCCATCGGTACCGCCGTCCCCGAGACGACACTCGACCAGGTGGCGGTGCGCGAGCTCTTCGCCGCGCAGCCAGGGCTCGGTCGCCTCGGTCGTCGCCTGGTCCCCGCCGCGTTCGACGCATCAGCCGTCGCGCACCGGCACACCGTCCTGGAGGAGCTGGACCTCGCCGGTCGGCCCGGACGCTTCCGCGATGCCGACGGGACGCTGCAGTCGCCGTCGACGGGGACGCGGAACGACCGGTACCGGGAGCTCGCTCCTGCCCTGTTCGTCGAGTCCGCGCGGGACGCCCTGCACCGGTCCGGCATGGGCCCGGCAGACGTCACGCACCTCGTCACGGTGTCGTGCACGGGGTTCACCCAACCGGGTCCCGACCTGGCGATCGTCGAGGAGCTCGGACTGCCTCGCACGGTCTTCCGGCAGCACATCGGGTTCATGGGGTGCTGCGCGGCGTTCCCGGCGCTCCGGATCGCCGACGCGTTCGTCGCCGCTGATCCCTCCGCCGTCGTGCTCGTCGTGTGCGCCGAGCTCTGCACGCTGCACGTCCGGGCATCGGACGACCCGGACCAGATCGTCTCGAACAGCGTCTTCGGGGACGGTGCCGCCGCTGCCGTCGTGACGGCCGACGGCCCCGGGCTGCGGCTTGACGCGTTCGCCACGACGGTCGTGCCGGAGGGTGCGTCGGAGATGGCGTGGAACATCGGTGACGAGGGCTTCGAGATGGTCCTCAGCACCGCGGTGCCGAGGCTGGTCGGGGCGACCGTCGCCGAGGCGGTCGCACCCCTGCTGGACGGACCGGCGGCGGACGTCCCCGTGTGGGCGGTGCACCCCGGCGGCCGGGCGATCCTCGACCGGACGCAGGACGCCCTGGGGCTGTCCGACCGCGCCATGGCGAGCAGCAGGGCGGTGCTGCGCGAGCACGGGAACATGTCGAGTGCGACGGTGCTGTTCGTGCTGCGGGACGCGTTCGATGCTGGGATCACCGACGGTGCGTCCGTGATCGCGCTGGCGTTCGGCCCGGGCCTGACCGTGGAGAGTGCACGCCTCACCGCAGTCGGGACCGAGGCGACGGACGTGACCCGGACGACGGACGCGACCCGGACGACGGACGCGACCCGGACGACGGACGCGGTCGACGCGGTGGAACTCGCCGCGGGGCGGGCGTGAGCAGGCGGGCCGGAGGCGAGCAGGGCCTCCCGGCGGTCGACCTGCGTGTGCGCGACCTGGAGCTCCGCGAACTCATGGACGACCCGGACTGCGACCCGCGTGCACTGGCGCGGACGTTCCGGCGGTTCGCCGTCGTGAACTCGCTGGTGAGCGGGTGGCGGGCCGCGTGGCGGACCCACGTCGTGCCGGCGTTGCCGGCGAGCGGGCGCGGACGGGTGCTCGACCTGGGGTGCGGCGGCGGCGACCTCGCGCGGGCGCTGGTGCGCTGGGCGGCGAGCGACGGGTTCGACATCGAGGTCGTCGGGGTGGACCCGGATCCTCGGGCGATCGCCGCCGCGACGCGTTCCGTCCCTCGTGGCGTGTCCTTCCGCGAGCAGTCGAGCGGCGACCTCGTGGCAGCGGGGGAGCGCTTCGACGTCGTGGTGTCGAACCACGTGCTGCACCACCTCGGGGACGAGGAGCGGGCGGGGTTCCTCGGCGACTCGGAGCGACTCGCGTCGACCAGGAGCCTGCACTCGGACATCCGGCGGTCGGCCTCGGCGTACCGGGCGTACGCACTCGGATCGGTGCTCGTCGCCGCCGGGACGTTCGTGCGCGTGGACGGGCTGCGGTCCATCCGTCGGAGCTTCACGCTGCCGGAACTCCGGACGGCGCTGCCGGCGGGGTGGCGGGCGGAGTCGGCGGCTCCGCACCGGGTGCTCGCGATCCACGACGCCTGACGCTCCGCTAGCGTCGCAGCATGGTGCCCGCACGACTCCACCGTGTCGCGGTCCTGGTGCTCGACGGTGCCAAGCCGCTCGACGTCGGGATCCCCGCGCAGGTCTTCTCGAACCGTCCGAGCATGCCGTACGAGGTGCGGGTCTGCGGCCCCCGGGTGGGACGGATCACCGGCGGCGACGGGCTGGCGTACGCGGTCGACCACGGCCTCGACACGCTCGAGTGGGCCGAGACCGTGTTCGTGCCCGGGTACCGGTTCCCGGCGGACACCCCGCCGCCGGGCGACGTCGTGGCTGCCCTCGCCCGAGCGCACGAGCGGGGCGCCCGCATCGCGGCGATCTCGACGGGGGCGTTCGCGCTCGCGGCCGCCGGGCTGCTCGACGGGCGCCGTGCGACGACGCACTGGCACTACACGAGAGTGCTCCGGGAGCGGTACCCGGCGGTCGAGGTGGACGAGGACGTGCTGTTCGTCGACGCCGGCTCGGTGCTGACGAGTGCCGGGGCGGCGAGCGGGATCGACCTGTGCCTGCACATCGTGCGACAGGACCACGGCGTCGGGCTGTCGAACCACGTCGCCAGGCGGCTCGTCAGCGCGCCGTACCGGAGCGGCGGCCAGGCGCAGTACGTCCCGCGGAGCATGCCGGAGCCGCTCGGTGACGTGTTCGCCGCGACGCGAGAGTGGGCGCTCCGACACCTCGCCGAGCCCCTGACGCTCGAGGCGCTCGCACGGAACGCAGCGGTGTCTCCGAGGACGTTCTCGCGGCGCTTCGTGGAGGACACCGGGTACACGCCGATGCAGTGGGTGCTCCGGGCCCGGGTCGACCTGGCGCGGGAACTGCTCGAGCGGTCCGACCTCGGCGTCGACCAGGTCGCCGAGCGCGCCGGGCTCGGGTCGGACGCGAACCTGCGGACCCATTTCCGCCGGATCCTCGGGACCTCGCCGACCGCGTACCGGCGGACGTTCCAGGACTGAGCGCGCCGCTCCCGCACCGCGCCGGTGTTGGCGTGATCCTTTCGGACCGTGGCTTCCCTGCCACTGTTGCCGTGCTTCCAGGCCGGTGAGCATGGTCTGCGGAACGAAAGGAAGTCCCATGACCCGCATCGCCATCAACGGCTTCGGCCGCATCGGCCGCAACACCCTCCGTGCCCTCCTGGCCAGGGGAGGTGACGACCTGGAGGTCGTCGCCGTGAACGACCTCACCGCACCGGAGACCCTCGCGCACCTGTTCCGGTACGACTCCGCGCTCGGCCCGTTCGCCGGCACCGTCGAGGTGGACGGGGACGTGCTCGTGGTCGACGGGGCGCGCATCCGAGTCCTCGCCGAGCGGGAGCCGGCCGACCTGCCGTGGGCGGAGCTCGGCGTCGAGGTCGTCCTCGAGTCCACCGGCCGGTTCACCGCACGCGACGCGGCAGCCGCACACCTCACCGCCGGTGCGCGCCGGGTGCTCATCAGTGCTCCGGCGACCGGCGCCGACGCCACGATCGCCTTCGGCGTGAACTCCGACGTGTTCGACCCCGCCGCGCATACGGTCGTGTCGAACGCGTCCTGCACGACGAACGCGCTGGCGCCGCTGGCGTCGGTCCTCGACGACCTCGCCGGCATCGAGCACGGCTTCATGACGACCGTGCACGCCTACACCCAGGAGCAGAACCTGCAGGACGGTCCGCACCGGGACCTCCGTCGCGCACGGGCAGCGGGCGTGAACATCGTGCCGACGTCCACCGGGGCGGCGAAGGCGATCGGGCTCGTGCTGCCGCGGCTCGAGGGGAAGCTGTCCGGTGACGCCATCCGTGTGCCGGTGCCCGTCGGGTCGATCGTCGAGCTGAACACCGTGGTGTCGCGCGACGTGTCCGTGGACGAGGTCAACGCCGCGTACCGTGCGGCCGCTGCCGGGCCCCTCGCCGGGGTGCTGGCGTTCACGGCGGACCCGATCGTGTCGACGGACATCACGGGGCGCCCGGAGTCGGCCGTGTTCGACTCGCTGCTGACCCGCGTCGACGGCGGTCGCCACGTGAAGGTCGTCGCCTGGTACGACAACGAGTGGGGCTTCTCGAACCGGGTGGTCGACACGCTGGGGATGCTCGCGCGGGCGTGAGGCGCCGGGCGGGCGCTTGGGCGGGCGCTGAGACTCGGGCTGAGCGACACTTCACGGGCTCGGGAGCGCGAGAAGTGTCGCTCAGCGCGAAAGTCGCCGCCGCGCGCGCCCCGCCGCTACGCGAGCGGCAACGCCGCCGTGCTCGCGAACGACCGGGACAGCACCGCGGCCCGGTACCGCTCGAGCGCATCAGCCCCCGCGCCGACGGACTCGAGCGCCGCGAACCCTGCACCGAGCACCGGGGGAGCGGTCACCCACGTCGGCACCGCACCCGGCACCCGTGCGGCCAGCCCGGACACCACCGCGTCGACGAGGAGCGGGTGTCGGGCAGCGAGCACCCCGCCACCGAGCACGACGGGCACCGGCGACGATGCCGACCCGCCGAGGCCGAGCCGCCCGAGCGCGACCGAGGCCAGCAGCACGATCTCCTCCGCCTGCCGCGCGACGACCCCGGCAGCGACGGCGTCCCCGGCACCGGCGACGTCGAACAGCACGGGGCAGAGCCGGTTGAACACCCGCTCGTCGAGCCGGCCGAAGTGGATCGCCTCGGTAACCTCGCGGACGGACCCGAGCCCGAGTGCAGCGGGCACCGCGTCCACGAGCGCCGTCGCCGGACCACGCCCGTCGTCCGCACGAGCCGCGTGCCAGAGCGCCCGGTTGCCGAGGTACGCCCCGCCGCCCCAGTCGCCGGACACGTCGCCGATCGCCGGGAAGCGCGAGGTCTCCCCGTCGGCACGGACCGCCAGCGCGTTGATCCCGGTACCGCACACCACGGCGGCGGCGTCCGGCGACAGCGTCCCGGCCCGCAGCAGCGCGAACAGGTCGTTGTCGAGGACGTCAGGCGCGCCGCCGTCCTCGTCCCAGTGCGCGAGCGCCGTCGTCGCCGCGACGAGTTCGTCGTGCAGGTCGAGCCCGGCGAGGTACACGTGCGTCGTCCGGATCCGCCGGTCACCGAGCTCCCGGAGCACCCGTGCACGGACCCCGTCGATGATCGGGCCGGCCAGGTCCCACCCGCGGGTCTGCGGGTTCGAACCGGGCCCACGGGCGTGCGCGACGAGCGACCCGTCGAGCCCGATCGCGACGACGTCGGTCTTGCTGCCGCCGCCGTCGACCGCGAGCACCACGTCGGTCGCGCGGCCCGCGTCCGGCAGACCGATCACCGGACTGGAGGCCCGGGTCGTCTCCGCCCCGCCGGTGCGGTTCAGCCCGCCCACGTCACCTGCTCCGATCGCGCCCACGGCAGGTGTTCCGCGTTCGCGGCCAGGAGCAGGTCGGTGAGCTTCTCGGCCTTGTCGACCTGCCCCACCAGGGGGTGTGCCCACATCGCCCGGAGCACCCGGTCGCGGCCGCCGTGCACGGCCGCGTCGAGCGCCAGGCGTTCGTACCCGGCGACGTGCGACACCAGCCCCACCATGTCCGCGTCGAGCGGTGCGACCGGCAGCGGGGTGATCGCCTGGCGGGTGACGCGCGCGGGGACCTCGATGACGTGGTCGTCGGGGAGGAACGGGAACGTGCCGTCGTTCCGGACGTTGAGCACCTGCACGTCGCCGCGGTCCCCGAGGATCGAGGACAGCACGTCGATCGCGGCCTCGGAGTAGTATGCCCCGCCGCGCTGCTCGAGCTCGACGGGCTTCGTGACGACGGACGGGTCGGCGTACTTGGCGAGGAGCGCGTGCTCGGTCGCCATCACGGCCTCGGCGCGGGTCGGCTCGTGGAGCTGTTCCTCGAGCACGATGTCGTGGCTGTAGAAGTAGCGCAGGTAGTACGACGGGATCGCGTGCTGCAGGCGGAGCAGGTCCGGGTGCATGTGCACGCTGTCGGCGGTGCGGTCGAGCGCGTCGCCCGCCAGCAGTTCTGCCAGGACGTCCCGCTCGCCGTCGGCGGTCCTGACGTGCACGCCACGCTCCCACGTCAGGTGGTTGAGGCCGACGTGGTCGAGGCGCACGTGGTCGGGAGCGACACCGAACTCCGCGGCGAAGCGGCGCTGGAAGCCGATCGCCACGTTGCACAGGCCCACGGCGCGGTGCCCGGCCTCGAGCAGTGCCCGGGTGACGATGCCGACCGGGTTCGTGAAGTCCACGATCCAGGCGTCCGGCTTCGCGTGCTCCCGGACGAGTTCGGCGTACTCGAGCACGACCGGCACGGTGCGGAGCGCCTTCGCGAAGCCGCCCGGGCCGGTGGTCTCCTGCCCGATGCAGCACGCCTCGTGCGGCCAGGTCTCGTCCTGCTGCCGGGCGGCCTGTCCGCCGATGCGGAGCTGGAACATGACCGCGTCGGCGTCGGACACCCCGGCGACGACGTCGTCGGTGACGTGCACGGTGCCCGGGTGTCCGGCGTGCGCGAACATCCGCTTCGCGACGCCGCCGACGAGTTCCCGGCGTTCGGGATCTGGGTCGACGAGCCAGAGTTCGTCGATGGGGAGCTGGTTGCGGAGCCTGGCGAAGCCGTCCACGAGTTCGGGGGTGTAGGTGGAACCGCCACCGATGACTGCGAGTTTCACTGTGGTGCTATCCCTTCACGCCGGTGAGCGCGATGCCCTCGACGAATGCCTTCTGTGCGAAGAAGAAGATGACGACGACGGGGACCATGACGACGACGGTCATCGCCATCGTCATCGACCAGTCGGTGCCGTGTTGGCCGCGGAACGTCGCGAGTCCGTAGGCGACCGGCCAGGCGGCCTGGTTCTCGGACGCGTAGAGGAGCGGGCCGTAGTAGTCGTTCCACGAGTTGAAGAACATGAAGATCGCCGCCGACGCGATGCCGGGCCTGGCCATCGGGACGACGACCCGCATCAGGACGCCCCACTCGCTGCAGCCGTCCATGCGCGCGGCGTCCCCGTACTCCTTCGGGATCGTCATGAAGAACTGCCGGAGCAGGAAGATGCTGAACGCGTCGCCGAGCAGGTTCGGCAGGATCAGCGGCCAGAGCGTGCCGGTCAGGTGCAGGTGCGACCACATCACGTAGACCGGCACGGCGGTGACCTGCGGGGGCAGGAGCATCGCCACGATGATCACCGTGAAGATCAGGTTCGCGCCCTTGAACTTGATCTGCGCGAGCGCGTAGGCGGCCGGCACCGAGCTCAGGAGCATGAACGCGGTGGCGAGCACGGCGTAGAGCGCGGAGTTCCCGAACCACTGGGCGAGCGGCAGTTCGCTGAAGACCCTGGCGTAGTTCGAGAAGTCGAACGGTTTCGGGATGATCGACGCCGTCAGCGCCTGGTTGCTCGACATCAGCGAGGTCAGGACGACGAAGACGATCGGGGCGAGGGTCAGGACACCGAGCGCGACGAGTGCGGCGTGCTCGGCGATCCAGAGCAGCAGGCTTCGACGGGGCTTGCCCGTGCGGGGCGCCGCGCCACGGGGTGCCCGGGCGAGCGGGGACTGGGAGACGGCGGTCATCAGGACTCCTCGGGACGGGCAGTGCTCATTGGTCGGCCTCCGGCCGGAATACAGGAATTCGTCGCATGGTGAACACGAGCACGATCGCGGTGACCACGAACAGCACGACGGCCATCGCGGACGCGTACCCGAACTGGAAGTTCGCGAACCCGTGCTGGTAGAGCAGCTCGGTGTAGGTCAGCAGCGAGGTGCCCGGGTACCCGAGCTGCGCCGCTGTGCCACCGCCGATCGTCGCCTTGCCCGACGCCACCCCGGATGCGACCGCCGCCTCGGTGAAGTACTGCAGGGCCGCGATCACCCCCGTCACGGCGGCGAACCCGATCACCGGGGCGATCGTCGGCAGCGTGATGTGCCGCACCTGCTGGACGCCGTTCGCCCCGTCGAGCGACGCGGCCTCGTACAGGTCGCGCGGCACGTCGAGGAGCGACGCCAGGAAGATGATCATGATGTCGCCCATCACCCAGACGCCCATGATCACGAGCGACGGCTTCGACCACGCCGGGTCGTTGAACCACAGCGGCCCGTCGATCCCGAAGACCTTCAGGATCTGGTTGACGGGGCCCGTGCCCGGGTTGAAGAGGAACACGAAGGCCACGACGCTCGCGACCGGCGGGACCAGCGCGGGCAGGTAGAACAGCGTGCGCCAGAACCCGGTCGCGGTCTTCGCGCGACTGAGGAGGCCCGCCACGAGCAGGCCGCAGACGATCCGGACCGGCACAAGGATGACGACGAACCACGCGGTGTTGACGACGGCCGGCCAGATCTGCGGGTCCTGCGTGAACAGGAACCGGTAGTTCAGCAGGCCGACGAACTGGGGTTCCTGCAGCTGGTTGTAGCGCGTGAACGAGTAGAAGACGCTCGCGACGAGCGGGTAGGCGAAGAAGACCACGAGGCCCAGAAGGGCCGGGGCGAGCATCGTCAGCGCGACGAGCCGACGGCGCGACTCGGCGGAGCGGCGCCGGCGTGGCGGAGCCGTGGGGGGCAGTGGACCCGACCCCGTCGGGCCCGCGGGGCGGGAGGCCCGGCCGAGCCGAGCCTCCCGTCCGGCGGTCTTGGTGGTGGTGCTCATCACGGACCAGCCAGCTGGTTGGCGTTGTCGATGTCGGAGTCCAGCTTCTTCAGCTTGGCGTCGAGGTCGCCGCCGTTCTCCTGGTACGCCTGCCAGAACTTCGTGAAGGTGCCGATGTAAGCGGCACCGTCGGCGGTGCCGGGCGAGGTCATCGTGTCCTTGTTGCCCGCGACGTCGACGAACGTCTTGTAGTTCTCGTCGACCTCGAGCTTCGGGGACTGCAACGCCGAGGTGAGCGTCGGGATGTTCTTCAGGCCGTTGCCCATCGTGACCTGCGCGTCGGTGTTCGTCGACAGGTACTTCAGCAGTGCCCAGGAGAGCTCCGGGTTCTTCGAGCCCTTCGCGATGCCCGCGACGTTGCCCGCGATGTACGTCGAGCCGTAGTTCCCGACGCCGTCCATCACCGGGGTCGGCGCGGTGCCGTAGTCGAGGTCCGGCTTCTGGTCCTTGATGAACGCCGTGCGGTACTCGCCGTCGATCTGCATCGCGACCTGGCCGGTCTGGAACGCGTTGTCGGCGGCGAACTCCTGGCCGAGGCCCGACGTGAAGGCCTTGAGCTTGTCGTAGCCGATCTCGTCGACGAAGTCCTTCTGCCACTGGATGAGCTTCTTCCAGTTCGCGGAGGTGCCGATCTCGCTGTTGCCCTTGCTGTCCAGCCACGTGCCGTCGATCATCGGCGCCCAGTGCTCCGGGGAGTTCTCGTAGAAGTCGATGAGCGGGTTGAAGCCGAGCTGCTTGATCGAGCCGTCCGCGTTGTACGTCGTCATCTTGAGCGCGTCGGCCTTGAGCTCGTCGAGCGTCTTCGGCGGGGTCGTGATGCCGGCGGCGGCCATCGCGGGCTTGTTGTACATCAGGGCACTGACGTCGGCCAGGGCGGGCAGCGTGCACCGCGTGCCCTTGTACTCGGTGTACGAGCGCACGGCCTTCGGGATGTCGGACAGGTCCACCTTGTCGCGCTTGATGTACGGCGACAGGTCGCGGAAGGCGCCCGAGGAGCAGAAGCTGCCGACGATCGCCGTCGAGTACGACAGGCCCACGTCGATGTTCTGGCCGGACGAGATCGCCTTCTGCAGCTTCTCGTCGTCCTGACCGGCGTGGATGTCGACCGTGACGCCGGGGTTCGCCTTCTCGAAGCCGGCGACGGCGCTCTTCACGACACCGGCTTCGCGACCCGTGAAGAAGTGCCACAGGGACACGGTGCCCTTGAGCTCCTTCGGGGCGGTCTTGTCGATCGAGGACGCGCTGCTGCCGGAGCTGCAGCCGGCGACGACGAGTGCGCCGGTGGTCGCGACCGCGGTCGCGGTGAGGATGCGGCGGATGACCCGCCGGTTCGGTGAGTGGGACACTGCGGAACTCGCTCTCTGCTCTCGCCTCGGCGGTCCGGTCGGCGTCACACGGGTGTGTGGTGCCGGATCCGGGCGCGCCGAAGAGCCCTCGGACAGGGCTGGTGATGTGGTGCCTCGAGTGGTGCGGGTGGGTGGTGGTGCGGTTCAGGCGCGCTCGGCGGTGGCCGTCTCGGCCGCATCGTCGCTGATGCGTTCGAGTCGGTCGCCGAGCGCGGTGCGCACGACGTCGATGAGGACGTGTCGTGCGCCGTGCAGGACGGGGGTGTCGGGGACGCCCGGTGCCACCACGGCGGTGGACCAGCGGGTGCGGGTCCTGAGCCAGGCGGTCACGGCGGCGGCCAGTGCGGGACCGCCCGCGATCCCGGTCGGGCCGTGCAGGACGACCGTCTCGGGATCGGCGACGGCGAGGGCGGGGAGCACGTTGTGCCCGACGCGCTCGCCGAGGGCGGTCGTGAACGGGTGCTGCTCGGGGAGCCCCGGCAGCTGCGGGAGCACCTGGCGCCAGTCGGCAGCACTGCCGTCCGGCGCCGTGATCCCGTGTTCGGCGGCGAGGGCGATGATCGCGGACTCGGAGATGAGGTCCGCGACGATCGTCGCCGTCGGGTCGAGGGGGAGTGCGTCGGCGGGCACGCTCAGGTAGCCGAGCTCGCCCGCGGCTCCGGACGCACCGGTGTGCAGGCGGCCGTCGAGGTCGAGGGCCATGCCGAGGCCCTCCGCCATCCAGAACAGCGCGAAGCTCTCCGGGGTGCGGCCGGCGCCCATGTTCCGCTCGGCGATGGCGGCGAGGTTCGCGTCGTTCTCGACGAGCACCTGCACGCCGAGCTGCTTCGACAGGGTCTCGGAGACCTGCTCGCGGGGCCACCCGGGCAGGCCGTCGGTGAAGATGAGGGTGTCGGTGGCGTGGTCGACGGAGGCCTGCACACCGACCGCGACGGCGGTGACGAGGTCGGGGTCCACACCGGCTGCTGCTGCGGCACGACCGACGGCTGCGGCGACGATGTCCTCGCCGGGCTCCTGCATCTCGGTCTCGGACATCCGGTGCTCGGCGACGGGGTAGGTGCGGCCGGTGGCGTCGACAACGGTCGATCGGACGTCGATGAGCTGCACGTCCACCGCGACGGCGAGGTCCCGGTCGGTGATCGCCTGGTAGACGACGGCGCTCGGGCCACGACGGCCGGCCTGCGACTCGGTGCCGGCTTCCCGGATGAGGCCTGCTGCCTCGAGTCGACGGATGATCTCGGCCGCGGTGGGCTTGCTGAGCCCGGTGCGCTGGGCGATCTCGTTCCGGGTCATCGGGCCGTCGTCGAGGAGCAGCGCGAGGGCGGCGCGGTCGTTCAACACGCGCAGCAGTGCCGGCTGCCCTGGAGTGCGTCCGCGTGTGCTCATGTCGAGGACAGTAACGGACAACCTTCTTTACTGAAAGGTTTGTTTACCGATTCGAAACACGCGTTCTGCTCTCGGAAACACGGGCGGGGCTGTGGGTCATTTCGCGCGTAGGAAGCCGAATCGCGCGTAGGAGGTCCGGTTTTCCGGCCTTCTACGCGCGATTCGGCTTCCCAATGCGGCTGCGATGGGCCCGATCGCCGCCCCCCGCACGACCGCCTACGGGCGCAGCAGCACCTTGATCGCGCGACGCTCGTCCATCGCTGCGTACGCCTCGGCGGCCTCGTCGAGGGGGAGCTCCAGGTCGAACACGCGACCCGGGTCGATCGCACCCGACAGCACGTCGGGCAGCAGCTCGGGGATGTAGGTGCGGGCAGGAGCCATGCCGCCGCCGATCGTGATGTTCGTGTCGAACAGGTAGCGCATCCCGATCGTCGGCACCCCGTGCGGCACCCCGACGAAGCCGAGGTTCCCGCCGGCCCGCACGACGTGCAGGGCCTGGTCCATGCTCTCCTCGGTACCGACGGCCTCGACCGCGCAGTCCGCCAGGTCGCCGTCGAGCAGGTCCTTCACGGCCTGCACGCCTTCGTCACCGCGGGTGTCGACGATGTCCGTCGCCCCGAACTCCCGCGCGAGCGCCTGGCGGTCGGCGTGCCGGCTCATCGCGATGATGCGCTCCGCCCCGAGGCGCTTCGCCGCGAGCACGGCGCAGAGCCCGACCGCGCCGTCACCGACCACGACGACGGTCTTGCCCGGGCCGACCCCTGCCGAGACCGCCGCGTGGTGCCCGGTCGAGAAGACGTCGGACAGGGTCAGCAGCGACGGGTACAGCGCCGGGTCGACCGGACCGGGGACCACCACGAGTGTCGCCGACGCGTCGGGCACGCGCACGTACTCCGCCTGCGCGCCGCCGACCGGGTCGCCGTACGCGTCCTTGCCACCGAAGCCGGAGAGGTGCTCGCAGCCCGTCGTCATGCCGTTGCGGCACGCCTGGCAGGTGCCGTCGTTCATCGTGAAGGGGGAGATGACCAAGTCACCGACCGTGAGTCCGGTCACCTCGCTGCCGACCGCGGTGACCTCGCCGATCATCTCGTGGCCGATCGGGTGCGCGTGCTTCGTCGCGGTCACGCCCCGGTACGGCCAGAGGTCCGAACCGCACACGCACGCGGCCGCGACCTTGACGACCGCGTCGCGCTGGCTGATGAGCGACGGCTGGTCGAGGTCCTCGACGCGGATGTCGCGAGGGGCGTGGATGACTGCTGCGCGCACGGATGTGCCTTCCGTCTTCGATGGTGGGAGTCGGCCCGTCGCCGTCGTCCGGAGCCGAGTCGACAGTACCCTCGTACGGGTGGACGACGACCGGTACGGCAGCGACGTGCTCTCGGGCGACTGGCGCTCGAAGGGCGTGAAGAAGGTGCGGCAGGTGCCGCTCGAACGCGACATGGTGCTCGAGGACCCCACTTCCGGCTGGGCCGGCGCCGTGGTCGGCCTCGAAGCCGGCAACATCGCGCTCGAGGACTGGAAGGGCCGCACCCGCTCGTTCCCCTTCACCGGGCAGTTCCTGCTCGAGGGGGAGCTCGTGACGCTGGGCCGCCCGCAGGCGCCGGTCGGGCGGTCTGCCGCCGCTGCACCCCCAGCCTGGAGGCCCGGGTCGTCCCCGGCGGTCCGGCACGCCTCCGACGGTGGTCGCCTCCGCACCGCGTCCGGATCGTTCGCCGTCGAGTCGCAGCGGGCGCGCGTTGCGTTGCCCTCCCGGATCATGGTCGAGGGCAAGCACGACGCGGAACTCGTGGAGAAGGTCTGGGGTGCGGACCTCCGTGTGGAGGGCGTCGTCGTCGAGTACCTGGAGGGCGTCGACAACCTCGCAGCCGTACTCGACGACTTCCGGCCGTCACGCGACCGTCGGGTGGGGGTGCTCGTCGACCACCTGGTGCCGGGGTCGAAGGAGTCCCGCTTCGCCGACGCCGTGATGCGAGGCAAGTGGGGCGCACACGTGCTCGTCGTCGGGCACCCGTTCGTCGACGTCTGGCAGTCGGTGAAGCCCGAGCGGCTGGGCCTCGAGCAGTGGCCGACCATCCCGCGGTCGATCGAGTGGAAGAAGGGCATCTGCCAGGCGCTCGGGTGGCCGCACGCCGAGCAGGCCGACATCGCCAGGGCGTGGCAGCGGATCCTCGGGCAGGTGCGGACGTTCGCCGACCTCGAGCCGCAGCTGCTCGGTCGCGTCGAGGAGTTGATCGACTTCGTGACCGAACCGATCGAGTAGTCCGCCTATCCCGGGCGTGGCGCATACCCTGGGGACATGGACGGCATCGACGGGCGCGTGCGGAACGCCGTCGACGTCTGGCTCCGCTGGCTCCCTCGATGGCAGATCGGCACCGCCCGCCCCCGCACCCGCATCTGCCGCAAGTGCACCGGGTCGCCCATCGCCAGCGCCGCGGGCTTCGGGCCGGACGTGCCGCACCCCGTGCAGCACGCGCTGATCGGTCGGATCTCGACGATCATCGAGGACTCCGTCGACGACTACACGGCGAAGAACCTGCCGCTGCTGCAGCGGGAACTCGAACGCGCCGCCGCCCGCAAGCGCGACGCCGGGTACCAGCCGACCGAGGGGCTCTCACCCGAGTTCCAGGGGCTCGACGTCGACCCGCAGCCGCAGGAGGGTGCGCCGTTCCTCTTCACGCTCGGGGAGCTCGCCGGCACCGGGGCGTCGTCGGACGCCGCACCGCGTGAGCCCCTGTCCGACGAGGCGAAGGCGGCACTCCGGCACGAGATCGACCTCTCCGACGAATGTGCCCGGTCGACGGGGACGGCGGTGTGCCTCGCGCTCATCGACCACCGGCCACGGATCGCCGAGGCCGTCGAACGTCTGGTCGAGCCGCAGATCGAGGCGCTCGTGTCCGACATGTTCCGCGGTCTCGACGGCGACGGATCCCGCGGCGGCTTGTTCTGACCTCCCCGCGTCGCCCACGGGACGGCTGGCTCGGGTGGAGGCGTGCGGTGCTCGGCGTGATCGCGGCGCCGAACCGCGCTCACCTGAGCGCACCCGTGGTCCGGTCTCGGACCTCAGGCGAACAGGTCGACGTGGTCCTCGACCCACTGCCGGAAGGTCCGTGACGGCCTGCCCGTGATGCGTGTGTACTCGTCGGAGATCGCGGGTGCTGCACCGTCTGCGTGCCGCCAGTCCGCGATGATCTGCCGGACCCAGACATCCGGGAGGTGACGGGACAGCATCGCGGCGCTCTCGTGTTCGGTCTGCAACGGGACGGCGACAGGCGTGCCGACGACGTCGGCGATGATGTCCACCTGCTCCCGCAGTGTGAGGCGCTCGGGACCGGTGAGGACCGGGGAGCGCCCCGTGAGCTCGTCGCTGGTGAGGGCAGCGACGGCCACGTCGGCGATGTCCTGCTCGTGGACCGGGACCTGCACCGCACCGGGGTAGGGCAGGGGCACCGCTCGATCGGTGCGGATGCCCCAGCTCCATCGCGCCGCGTTGCTCGCGAAGCCGCCGGGTCGGAGGAACGTGTACCCGAGCCCGGAGTCGCGGACGGCTCGCTCCACTCGGAGGAACCGTGCGCCGTTGAAGTCGTCCGCAGCGTCTGGCGCGGTCACCGCCGACGAGGACAGCAGGACCACGTGTCGCACGCCGGCGGTCGCCCACGTCGTCAGGAGTGCGCAGGGATCGACGAGGTCCGCGTACAGGAACGCCCGGTCGACTCCCTCGAGCGCGTCCCGGAACGAAGCGGGGTCGTCGAAGTCCGCCGCGAACCGACGTACACCGTCCGGCAGCGCCAACCGCTCGGGTTTCCTGCTCGTGGCGACGGTGGCGATGCCTGCCCGTACGAGCCCTTCGACGACCGCGCCGCCCACGGCTCCGCTGGCACCTGTGACCAATACCGACATCTCGGTTCTCCTTTCACGAACAGCGTTCGCGAACAGTGTTCGTCACAAACAGCGATCGTGTCAAGTGGTACCGTCGACACATGGCCGCTGCAGCAGAACCCGTGTCGCGACGGGATCGGCCCGCGAAACCGCCGCTGACGCGCAGGTCGATCCTCGACGCCGCGACGGCCCTGATCCGGGAACGCGGGGTCGACTCGGTGTCGCTCCGCGCCGTGGCGGAGCAGGTGCAGACCGGTCCGGCGTCGCTCTACGCGTACTTCGCCAACCGCGACGTCTTCCTCGAGAACGTGCTGGACGAGGCCTACCTGCGCGTCGAACTCTCCGCGGTCCGCGATGGCGACTGGCGTGGGGCTCTCGCGTCCACCATCGCGAACACCGTCGAGGTCCTCGGCGAGTACCCGGGGCTGGGTTCGGTCGCGCTCGGGTCGATCCCGACGCTGCCCGGAGCCCTCCGGATCGCGGACCACGAACTCGACCTGATGGCGACGGGCGGGGTCGTACCGGCGCGGGCAGCCCTCGCCGTGGACGTGATCGCACAGTTCGTCGCAGCGACGGCGACCGAACGGACGATGCGGAGCGTCCCCTTCGGAGCCGAGGAACGCACGCGCCTTCACGGGATCTATCAGGCCGCCGACCCGGACCGCTTCCCGCACGTCGTCGCCGCTGCGGACGCGCTGACTGCGCCCTCGGAACGCGCCCGACGGGACTTCGCCATCGAGGTGATCATCGCCGGACTCGCCTCCACCCGTTCGTGAGCACGGCGACGGCAGCGGAGCGGAGCGGCCGTCAGGTCCCCGGCGTCACGCCGGCCGAGGGCTCCGTCGACGGGTCGTCGTTCGCCGGGTCGTCCTCGACCGCCGGCGGCGACCGGTGCTGCCGTCGCGCGACGGCGCGCAGGACACCCCGCGCGATCGCACGCCACCCGAGCAGGAACACCCCGAGCACGATCGTCGCGACGATGACGAACGAGATCGGCAGCGGGTTGCCGTCGACCACGCCCTGCCCGGTCGCGACGCGGATCGCCATGCCGACGAACACCGTGAGGATCCACGCGACGACACCGGTCGGCCAGAAGCGCAGCGGGCGGGCCCACGCACCACTCGTGACGTAGGCGATCGCCCATCCCGCGAGGAACGGGTACGCCGTGGTCCACAGCCCGACCAACGAGGACGCCTCGCCGTGGGACGACCGGCCGATCAGTGCGAACACGATGATCAGGACGACGTCGATGACGGCTGCGAGCCAGCCCCAGGTGCGATCGGTCACCGCTTCATTGTCGCAGGCACGACGTGGCACGGAGTTCACCCGCAGGGGGTGCAGCCGGCAACCTGGTGTTCAACCGGGTCGGCGACGATGCCAGACCGAGTCACCACGAGAGGCAGGGCCATGACGACGACGGACGCGACCCGGAGTCGTCCAGCCGAACCGAGCCTCCCGTCCGTCCGGACGCCGCGCCTGGTGGCGCACCGTGGCGCACCACGGGTCCGCCGCGAGAACACCCTGCCGGCCGTCGCGGTGGCCGAGGCGCTCGGCGCCGATGCGATCGAGGTGGACGTCCGGCGGACGGCGGACGGTGTCGCCGTCCTGCTGCACGACGAGACCCTCGGCCGGATGTGGGGCGACGCGCGTCGGGTGGCTGACGTGCCGTGGTGTGACGTCGCGCGGCTCGGGAACGGCCTCGACCGTATCCCGCGGCTCGACGCGGTGCTGGAACGGTTGGACGGTTGCGGGTCGTCGCTGCTGATCGACCTCACCGACGCCGAGGACGCCCGCGTCGCCGCACGCACGGTGGGCGCATCGAGCGCTGCCGTCGCCGTCGCGTGGTGCGGGGCGCCGGAGGCGATGGCAGCGGTGCGCGACGTGCTCCCGGACGCGGACGTCTGGCTGGCGTGGGCAGCGCTCGACGCGCCGACGCCGGACGACCTGGTGGCGCTCGGGCCGTCGACGCTGAACCTCGACGTCGCCTTCCTGACCCCGAGGACGATCCGGGCCGCCCACGACCTCGGGTTGCAGGTCGCGGTGTGGACCGTGGACGCACCGGAGCCGGCGATTTGGGCTGCTCGGCTCGGCGCTGACTCGGTCACCACGAACGACCTCGCCGCCGTCCGAGCAGCGCTCGCCGCGGCCGAACGGGACGGGTGGCCGGAGCCGGACCACGAGGCGACGGAGGCCGAGGTGGCTTCGCGGGCACAGGCGCTCGCGCACCGGATCGCGCACGAGGTGATCGCGTACACGCGGGAGCACCCGGTCGGCTCGGTGACGACGAAGGCGCACGAGGCCGATCTCGTCACGGACGTCGACCGGCTCGTGGAGCAGCACGTCAGGGGTCGGGTCCGTGCCGCGTTCCCCACGCACGGGTTCTCCGGCGAGGAGTACGGCGAGTCACCCGGCGACAAGCACCGCTGGTACCTCGACCCGGTCGACGGGACGACGAACCTCGCGAACGGCGTCCCGTGGACGAGCACGTCGCTGTGCCTCACCCGCAGCGGGCGTCCGCTCGTCGGTGTCGTCGCGGATCCGTGGCGGGGCGAGGTGTTCGAGGCGCGTCGGGGCCGGGGCGCCGTGATCCGCGACCGGCAGCTCCGGCTCGACGACAGCCCGAGGTCGTTGGCGGGCGCGGTCGTCGGGACCGAGCTCGACGGACACGTGCCGTGGCCGGGGTTCGGCGCGTTCCTCGACGCCCTCGCCGCGCGGTCCTGCACGCTCCGCGTCCAGGGTTCCGGCACGCTGACGATCGCGCAGGTCGCGGCGGGGCGGGGGATCGGCGGGTGCGTGTCGGCGTTCGACCCGATCGACCACGGTGCCGCCGTACTGCTCGTGCACGAGGCCGGTGGCGTCGTCATGACGGCGGACGGTCCGGTCGAGGGGTTCCCGCCGGTGGGCGCGCCGTTCCTGGTGGCGCACCCCGGTGCGGCCGACGAACTGCACGCGGTCTGGGTGGGTGCGGTGCGTCCCTGACACGGTGCTGGGCGGACTGGGCCCACGCCGCCGGTTCCTGGCTGACGCGCCAGCGGCAGACAGGCCGTGTCGGTGGGGAGAGGCTCGTGGCGGGGCCGCCACGAGCCTCCCGTCCGCCGTCGGCCAGGTTCCGGACCTGGTCAGGCCTGGGCGATCCGGACCATGTTGCCGGCCGGGTCGCGGACGGCCGCGTCGCGGACGCCCCAGAACTGGTCGGTGGGCTCCTGGAGCACCTCGGCGTCGGCGCTCGCGGTGATGCGGTCGAAGACCTCGTCGAGGTCGCTGACCCGGAGCTGGAGCATCGACAGGGCGCCCTTCGCCAGGAGTGCGGCGAGGGCGTCACCGTCCTTCTGGGAGCGGCCGGCGTGCGGCTCGGACAGGACGAGCTCGAGGTCGGGATGCGTGTCGCTGACCAGGGTCACCCAGCGGTGCCCGCCGTTCTCGACCTCGTTGCGGACGGAGAAGCCGATCGTGTCGCGGTAGAAGGCGACGGCGGCGTCGATGTCGTCGGCGAGCACGTGCACGCCGCTGATCTGGATCGTCATGCGACCGACCCTAGGCGGGCGTCCGGGCCCCCTGCTTCTCGGAAACTGCTCGGACCGGGCGCGTCACCACCATCGTGTGGCAGCTCCACATGCCGGACAGGTCCTCGTGGTCAGCGGCGCGGTACTCGGACGGGGTCATGCCGACGAGGGCGGTGAAGCGCGAGGAGAACGATCCGAGGCTCGTGCAGCCCACCGCCATGCACGCCTCGGTCACGGTCACGTCCCCGGTGCGGAGCAGCGCCTGCGCCCGTTCGATCCGCCGGGTCATGAGGTAGGCGTAGGGGGTCTCGCCGTAGGCGTCACGGAAGCGCCGGCTGAAGTGCGCGGTGGACATGTACGCCGACGCGGCGAGTGCGGGGACGTCGAGGGGCTCGGCGTACTCGCGGTCCATCCGGCTCCGCGCGCGGCGGAGTCGGCGGAGCTCGTCGAGGTCGGTCATGGTGTCATCCTCCTCGTTCACCGAACTCTGTGCGTGCACACAGTCACCGGTCGTCCGGCGTCCCTACTGTTGCACTCCACGGGCACCGTGCCCGGATCACGTTGGGAGCATCGACATGGGATTCCTCGACCGACTGCTCGGCCGCGAAGACCGATCGCAGCAGCAGGGGTGGAACGCGCAGCAGCAGGGCTGGAACGCGCAGCAGCCGCAGGGCTACCAGTACGGGCAGCAGTCGTACGACGCAGCCCCGCCGACCGGTGGCGCGCCTGGCTCCGGTCCTGGTGCTCGGACCGAGGACCAGCAGGCCGTCGAGCGCTACCGCTACCTCCTGCGCACCGCGCCGCCGGAGCGCATCGAGGAGGTGCACGCCGAGGCCTTCGAGCGGCTCACGCCCGAGCAGCGGCAGATGGTGTACGACGAGTTCACCCGCACGGCCCCGGCCGGCGACGCACCCCGTGGCAACGACCCGCGGTCGCTCGCGCAGTCGGCCACGCGATCCGAGATCCGGCAACCAGGGTTCATGGAGCGGTCGCTCGGCGGGATGGGCGGCGGTGCCTTCGGGCAGCGTCAGGGGCCGTCGTTCGGCAGCATGCTCGGTGCGTCGATCCTCGGGACCGTCGCCGGGTACGTCATCGGCTCGACGCTGATGAGCGCGTTCCTGCCCGATGCGTCCGGCTTCGACGGCGGCACCGACGCATCGGGGGATGCGGGTGACGGTGGTTCGGGGGACACTGGGGGCGACTCCGGTGACGGCGGCGCGTCCGACGGCGGCGGGTTCGACAACGCGTCGTGGGACAGCGGCTCCGACCTCGGTGGTGGCGGTGGGTTCGACGACTTCGGTGGCGACTTCGGCGGGTTCGACGTCTGACCTTCCCGCTCGATCCGGCACCGACCCACTGGACTGTTCCATGTTCGACGAGGGAGCGGCATGGCCATCATCGAAGCCTCCGGGCTGACCAAGACCTACCGATCGAAGTCCGGGCCGGTGCACGCGTTGGCCGGACTCGACCTGTCCGTGCCGCAGGGCACCGTCAAGGCGCTGCTCGGGCCGAACGGCGCCGGCAAGACCACGACGGTCAAGGTGCTCACGACGCTCATCAAGCCCGACAGCGGCACGGCGGCGATCGCCGGGGTCGACGTCGTGCGGGACCCCCAGGCGACCCGTCGGTCGATCGGGGTGTCCGGGCAGTACGCCGCGGTCGACGAGAACCTCACGGGGTTCGAGAACCTGGAGATGATCGGCCGGCTGTACCACCTCGGGGGCAAGGCGTCCCGTGCCCGAGCCCGCGAGCTCATCGACGTGTTCGACCTGTCCGAGGCGGGGGACCGTCCCGTGAAGGGCTTCTCCGGCGGCATGCGTCGGCGCATCGACCTCGCCGGAGCCCTCGTGATGAACCCGAGCGTGCTGTTCCTCGACGAACCGACGACCGGGCTCGACCCCCGCAGCCGACTGTCCCTGTGGGGCATCATCGAGCGCCTCGTCGCCGACGGAGCGACCGTGCTCCTGACGACGCAGTACCTCGAGGAAGCCGACCGGCTCGCCGACGACATCGCGGTGATCGACGACGGCAGGGTCATCGCCGAGGGCACGGCCGACCAGCTCAAGGCACAGGTCGGTGGCCACCGGGTCGTCGTCACGCTGGTCGACGAGACCGACGGCGACGCGGCGGTCACCGTGCTCCGGCGCTACGGCGTCGGTGAGGTGGAGGCATCCGGCGACGGACGCACCCACGCGATCGCGGTGGAAGCCGGGCCGACGGCGCTGCGGCGCGTGCTCGCCGACCTGGGCGAGGCCGGCATCGAACTCCACGACGCCGGCATGCGCCGCCCCACCCTCGACGACGTGTTCCTCCGCCTCACCGGGCACGCCGCGACCGAGGACGAAGCCGACGACGCACCGGCCGCCAAGCAGAAGGAGGCGGCACGATGACCGCCGTCGTCACCACGCCGGGCCGACAGCTGCCGGTCGTCGTCACCTCGCCGGTCGCGGTGTGGTTCGAGGACGGCTGGACCGTCACCAAGCGCAACCTCATCAAGATCAAGCGCTCGCCCGACATGCTCGTCTTCGCCGTCCTCCAGCCGATCATGTTCGTGCTGCTGTTCAGCCAGGTCTACGGCGGGGCGATCGCCGTGCAGGGCACCGATTACACGCAGTTCCTGATGGCGGGGATCTTCGCCCAGACCGTCGTCTTCGGCGCGACGTTCTCCGGCTCCGCGATGGCGCAGGACCTCAAGGAGGGGTTGATCGACCGCTTCAGGACGCTGCCGATGTCGTCGTCCGCGGTGCTCGTCGGGCGCACGAACAGCGACCTCGTCCTCAATACGATCTCGATGGTGATCATGATGCTCACCGGGCTGCTCGTGGGGTGGCGGGTGAACTCCTCGCCGCTGGAGTTCCTCGCCGGCGTCGCGCTGCTGCTGCTCTTCAGCTACTCGTTCAGCTGGGTGATGGCGCTGCTCGGCATGAGCGTCAAGACGCCAGAGGTGATCAACAACGCCTCGTTCATGATCCTGTTCCCGCTGACGTTCATCTCGAACGCCTTCGTGCCGAGCGACACCTTGCCGCTCGTGCTCCGGGTGTTCGCGGAGTGGAACCCGGTGTCCTCCCTCGTGCAGGCGGCCCGAGAGCTCTTCGGGAACGTCGGCTCTGCACCGGTGCCCGACATCTGGACGATGCAGCACCCGATCACCACGGTGCTCATCGGCATCGCCGTGATGCTCGTCGTGTTCGTACCGTGGGCGGTGAACAAGTACACGCGGATCAGCTCGAAGTAGCCGCGGCGGCTTACGATCGTGTCGAACCGTCGACGCGAGAGGGCCCATGACCGCGACAGATGCCGAGCGTGCCGGCGAACAGGCTGCCGCCCGCGATGCCACCGAGCCCGGTCCGGACCGCAGCACGCGGGTCCGGCGGTGGATGCTGCAGGGCTCCGACCAGGGTGCCTCCCACCAGGGTCCGCACCAGGTCGAGGTCGAGAAGACCCACTCGTGGTGGCGGGTCATGTGCCTCACCGGCGTCGACTACTTCTCGACGCTCGGGTACCAGCCGGCCATCGCCGCGCTCGCCGCCGGGCTGCTCTCGCCGATCGCGACCATCGTGCTCGTGCTCGTCACGCTCTTCGGCGCGCTGCCGGTCTACCGCCGCGTCGCCCAGGACAGCTTCCGCGGCGCCGGGTCGATCATGATGCTCGAGAAGCTCCTGCCCTGGTGGGCCGGCAAGCTGTTCGTGCTGGTCCTGCTCGGGTTCGCCGTGACGGACTTCATGATCACGATGACCCTGTCCGCCGCCGACGCGACGGCCCACATCGCCGAGAACCCCTTCACCCCGCACTGGTTCACCGAGATCCCGGTGCCGCTGACCCTGGCGCTGCTGCTCCTGCTCGGCGTGGTCTTCCTGCGCGGGTTCAAGGAAGCGATCGGCATCGCGGTCGGACTGGTCGCGGTGTACCTGACGCTCAACGCGGTCGTCGTCGCGGTCTCGCTCTGGCACGTGTTCGAGCGCCCGACCGTGGCGAGCGATTGGTGGAGCGGACTGACCGCGCAGCACAGCAACCCCCTCGTGATGATCGGGATCGCGCTGATCGTGTTCCCGAAGCTCGCGCTCGGCCTGTCCGGGTTCGAGACCGGGGTCGCGGTGATGCCGCAGGTCCGTGGGGACGCGGCCGACGGCACGAGCCTCCGTCCCGAGGGCCGCATCCGCGGGACCAAGCGGCTGCTGACCGTCGCCGCGGTGATCATGAGCACGTTCCTCATCACCTCGTCGATCGTCACGACCTTCCTGATCCCGCAGCACGAGTTCCAGCCGGGCGGCGGTGCGAACGGTCGCGCGCTGGCGTACCTGGCGCACGAGTACCTGGGCGGCGTGTTCGGGTCGGTGTACGACTTCTCGACGGTCGCGATCCTGTGGTTCGCCGGCGCGAGCGCGATGGCCGGACTGCTCAACCTGGTGCCCCGGTTCCTGCCCCGGTACGGGATGGCCCCGCAGTGGGCGCGAGCGACCAGGCCCCTGGTCATCATCTTCACGCTCATCGCCTTCGTGATCACGATCATCTTCCAGGCCAACGTCGACGCGCAGGGCGGTGCGTACGCCACGGGCGTGCTCGTCCTGATCACGAGCGCCGCCGTCGCGGTGACCCTGTCGGCCCGGCGCAAGCAGCAGAAGAAGCGCACGATCGGCTTCGGCATCATCGCGGTGGTGTTCGTCTACACGACCATCGCGAACGTCATCGAGCGCCCGGACGGCGTGCGCATCGCCGCGGTCTTCATCATCGCGATCGTCGTCGTGTCGCTGGTGTCCCGGGTGCGGCGGTCGTTCGAGCTCCGGGCGTCGTCGATCGAGCTCGACGCGACCGCCAGGCAGTTCGTCGAGGCCGACGCCGACCAGTTCAGCTCGGTGTGCATCATCGCGAACGAACCAGGGGCGGGAACGGCGGCCGCCTACCGGTCGAAGGGACGCGAGGAGCGCCGCGACTCGGGCATCCCGGCCCGTGTCCCGACGATGTTCCTCGAGGTGCTGCCGGCCGACTCGTCCGACTTCGAGGAGGACCTCGTCGTCGAGGGGCACGTCGTGCACGGGTTCCGGGTGCTCCGGGTCCGGTCCGGCAACGTGCCGAACACCATCGCGTCGACGTTGCTCGCGATCCGGGACATCGCCGGTGTCGTCCCGAGCATCTACTTCGAGTGGAACGAGGGCAGCCCGATCCGGAACGCCATCCGCTTCGTCTTCACCGGCGTCGGCGACGTCGCTCCGGTGACGCGCGAGGTCCTGCGCGAAGCCGAGCCCGAGGTCAACCGCCGACCGAGCGTCCACGTGTCGTGACGGGCGCGGTCGACGCGAGCGGAGCCTCCCGTCCGGTCGGCGGCATCGCGGCGGTCGTCGTCGCGGCGGCGGTGTGGGGGACAACCGGGACGGCGACGCACTTCGCTCCCGGCGTGCCCGCGTTCGTGTTCGGTGCCGTGACGTTCGGGCTCGGCGGCCTCGTGCTCGCCGGCCTGGCCGGACGCGGCACGCTCCGTGCCGTGGTCGCTCGGGGGACGCGGGGCTGGGTCTGGCTCGGGGCAGTGGCACTCGCCGTGTACGCGGTGGCGTTCTACGCGGCGCTCGCCGACGCGGGTGTGGCGCTGGGGACGACGATCGCGATCGGGTCGTCGCCCGTGTTCGCCGGGCTCGTCGAGTGGGTCGCGGAGCGTCGTCCGGTGGCGCGGCGGTGGGTCCTCGCGACGGTCGTGAGCGTCGTCGGGATGGTCGTCGTGACGCTCGCCCGTTCGACGTCGAGCTCGTCCGGGTCGCTCGCGATCGGTCTCGGAGCCGCCCTGCTCGCCGGACTGACCTATGCGCTCTACTCGTGGGCGATCGCCCGTGGGATGGGCTCGTTCCGGGCGGCGGTGCCCGGCGGGCCGACGGCCGAGATCGTGTCGCGGGCACGGCCGAACGGGCGGGGGCTCGTCGGCGCGGTGTTCGGGCTCGCCGCGGTGCCGCTCGTGGTGCTCGCCGTGGTGTCGGGTCACGAGTACCTCGCCGTGCCGTCGGACTGGCCGGTGTTCCTCTACCTGGCGCTCGTCCCGACGGTGATCGGGCACTCGCTGTACGCGGTCGGGCTCCGGACGGTGACGGCGTCGGCCGCGACGCTCCTGTCGCTGTTCGAGCCGGTCGTGGCAGCGGTGCTCGCGGTGCTGGTCGTGGGGGAGCACCTCGGGGTCGTCGGGTGGGGCGGCATCGTGCTCGTCGTCCTCGGACTGGCGTTGCTCGCCGTGCCGGGGCGGGCGTCGCGGCGCTGAGTGTTCGTGCCTACCGGCTCGGAGCGACGACTGCGTCCCGACTCGGCGCCGCGCCCGCGCGCCACGCCCTCGCGGGCGCCCGCGCCTACTCGCCCAGGATCTGGTCGCGCACCTTGCGGCGCAGGACCTTGCCGATCATCGAGCGGGGCAGGTCCTCCACGACGACGATCCGCCGCGGCACCTTGTACGCCGCCATGTGCTCGCGGGCGTAGGCACGGAGCGCCTCCGCGTCGAACGAGGACGGGTCGCGCGGCACCACCGCTGCGACGACCTGCTCGTTGCCCGCCTGGGTGATGCCGACGACGGCGACCTCGCGGACGCTGGGGTGCTTCACCAGCGTGTCCTCGACCTCGGTCGGAGAGACGTTGAACCCGCCCGTGATGATGAGCTCCTTGAGCCGGTCGACGATCCGCACGTACCCGTCCGCGTCGATCGCGACGATGTCCCCGGTGCGGAACCAGCCGTCGGAGGTGAAGACCTCGTCGGTCGCCTCGGCCTTGCCCCAGTAGCCGCTGAACACCTGCGGTCCACGGACCTGCAGCTCACCCGGCTCGTCGGTCCCGAGCACCCGGGTGGGCTCGTCCGTGTCGGCGACACGGGCCTCGGTCGAGGGGAACGGCAGCCCGATGGTGCCGAGCCGCCGGGCGTCGGACACCGGGTTCGCCATGATGACCGGGGAGCACTCGGACAGGCCGTAGCCCTCGACGAGGTAGCCGCCGGTGCGCGCCTCCCACGGCTCGACGACGTCCTTCGACAGCGCCATCGCCCCGGAGATCCCGATCTCGATCCCCTCGAGGGACACCTTCTTGGAGTCGGCGGCGTGCTGCAGCCTGGCGTAGATCGGCGGCACGGCGGGGAGGAACGTCGGCGGGTGCTTCTTCATCGCGGTGAGCACGAGGTCCGGCTCGAACGCCGGGAAGAGCACCAGGCGCGAGGCCATGCTCATCGCGAAGGTCAGGCACAGCGTCAGTCCGTAGGCGTGGAACATCGGCAGGATCGCGTAGACGACGCTGCCGTCGCCCGGCTGGATCTGCGGGACCCACGCACGGGACTGCGCCGCGTTCGCGATGAGGTTGCGGTGCGTCAGGACGGCACCCTTCGGCGTCCCCGTGGTGCCGGACGTGTACTGGATGAGCGCGGTGTCGTCGGCGGACGGCCTGGCGTGCTTGCGGGACAGCCGGCGGGAGGACACCAGGTCGTCCCACTTCGTCGTGCCGCGGACCTTCGTCGTCAGCTTCGCGCGGGACTCCCGGGCCTTCGCCACGGGCAACGTCAGCGCGAGCCGGGTGCTCCGCGGCATGGCCTTCGTCAGGTCGACGGACACGATGGCGTCGAGTCGCACGTCGGCGGGGAACTCCTGCAGCGTCGCGACGGACTTGTCCCACGCGATCGCCACCTTCGCGCCGTGGTCCTCGAACTGGTGCCGGAGCTCGCGCGGCGTGTACAGCGGGTTGTGTTCGACGACGATCGCCCCGAGCCGCAGCACCGCGTAGAACGCCACGACGTGCTGCGGGCAGTTCGGCAGCACCAGTGCCACCCGGTCGCCAGCTGTGACACCGAGCTTGCGGAGGCCGTTCGCCGCACGGACGATCTGGTCCTCGAGCTCGGCGTACGTCGTCGTGCGCTTGAAGAATTCGAGGGCGACCTTCTTCGGGAACCGCTTCGCGGACTGCTCCACGAGGTCGAAGAGCGAACCGGTGGGCTCCTCGATGTCGTGCGGCACTCCTGGTGCGTAGGCGGCAAGCCAGGGACGGGGCGTGTCGATGCTCACCCGCCCAACCTAGCGGGGCACCCGACCGTGCGCTGGGAGCCCGCCCCGTCAGACGGCGCACGATGAAGGCATGTCCTTCGTCACCGGTGCACTCCGCTCCCGCCTCCAGGCCACGTTCACCGGCAGCTCGACCGGTCGACCCGAGTGGGTGGACGAACTCGAGCAGGGCACGGACGCCGGGTTCTTCGGACCGGGTTCGGCGACGTGGTCCGTGCACGGCGGCAACCACACGATCGTGGCCGGCGTCCGTGCGTTGCTCGTCCAGGCCCTGCACCCGGGAGCGCTCGCCGGTGTCGCCGACCACTCCCGCTACCGCGAGGACCCGTTCGGCCGGCTCGCCGGCACCATCCGCTGGATCTACACGGTGTCGCACGGGGACACCGCGACGGCCAGGGGAGCGAGCCAGTGGGTGCTCCAGCTGCACGAGAAGGTGCGCGGGCAGTACGTCGACGGCCACGGGGTGACGCGGGACTACACCGCGAACGACCCGGACCTGGCGCGGTGGGTGCACCTCGCCTTCACCGACGCGTTCCTCCGGAGCGCCCAGCGGTGGGGGGACCCGATCCCGGGAGGCGCCGACGCCTACGTCCGGGAGTGGGCGACCGCCGGCGAACTCATGCGTGTGGAGGACCCACCGCGCAGCGAGGCCGAGCTCCGCGCGCAGATGGACGGGTACCTCGACCGCGGTGAGCTGGCCGTCACACCGCGCACCCGCGAGGTCGTCCGCTTCATCCGCAACCCGCCCCTCGCCCGGATGCTGCGGCCCGGCTACCAGGCGCTGTTCCAGGGCGCCGTGTCGACCCTCGACCCGCGGCACCGTTCGATGCTCGGGTTACGCCAGGCGGCGATCGGCCCGGTGGAGCTGCCCGTCGGGCGCGCGACCGGCATGGTCCTGGACGGCATCGGCGGCGTCCTCGGCAACCAGTCCGGGACGGAGCGCGCAGCGCTCCGTCGGATCGCACGGCTGGAGCGTGAGGCCGCGGAACCAGCGGCCTGAGACCCGGCCACGGACGGACAGACGGACAGACGGACGGGAGGCTCGGTGCCAGCTGGCACCGAGCCTCCCGTCCGTCTGGTGGGTGCGTCAGAAACCGGACGGCACCCGGGGCGTGTACGCGGACTCGAGTCGCGTCACCTCGTCGTCCGTGAGGACGATCGACGCACCGGCGACCGCGTCGTCGATGTGGTGCTCCTTCGTCGCGCCGACGATCGGAGCCGTGACCGCGTCCTTGCCGGCGACCCACGCCAGGGCGATCTGCGCCATGCTGACGCCGCGGTCGTTCGCGATCGACTCGACGGCGTCGACGATCGCGTGGTTCGCGTCCTCGTCCTGACGGTAGAGCGTCTTGCCGAACTCGTCGGTGTCGGCGCGCGTGCCGGAGCCCTGGGCGTTCCACGGGCGGGTGACCTTGCCGCGGGCGAGCGGGCTCCACGGGATCACCGCGACACCCGTGGCGGCGCAGAAAGGGTGCATCTCGCGCTCTTCCTCGCGCTCGAGGAGGTTGTACTGGTCCTGCATGCTGACGAACGTCGTCCAGCCGTGCAGCTCGGCGGTGTGCTGCATCTGGGCGAACTGCCACGCCCACATGCTGCTCGCGCCGATGTAGCGCGCCTTGCCGGCCTTGACGACGTCGTGCAGCGCCTCCATCGTCTCCTCGATCGGGGTCTGCGGATCGAAGCGGTGGATCTGGTACAGGTCGACGTAGTCGGTGCCGAGGCGGGTCAGCGACGCGTCGATCTCGTGCATGATCGCCATGCGGGAGAGCCCGGCGCCGTTGCGGCCAGGGCGCATCCGGTTGAAGACCTTCGTGAAGACCTGGACGTCCTCTCTCGGGGCGAGTTCCTTCAGGAGCGTGCCGGTGATCTCCTCGCTGGAGCCGTTGGAGTACACGTTGGCGGTGTCGAAGGTGGTGATCCCCTTGTCGAACGCGTGTCGGACGAAGGGGCGTGCCTCGTCGATGCCGACGCTCCACGCGTGCGAGCCCTTCGTCGGGTCGCCGTAGGACATCATCCCGAGGATGACGTCGCTGATCTCGAGGCCGGTGGTGCCGAGGCGTGTGGTGCTCGCGGTGGCGTTCGTGGTGGTGCTCTCCGTCTCGTGGGTGCTTTGCGTCGTGTGGGTCGGGGTCATGCGTTCACCCTGGCATCGCGGCCTGTGACCGCGAGGAGGCGGACCTGCAGCGGTGCGTCCTCGCCGACCTCGACGGGGGCGGCGTACAGGCCGGTCTCGGCGAGGGACTCGATCTGCGGCTCGAAGTGGTGCCACACCGCCGCGACGAGCTCCTCAGGCAGTTCTTCGTCGCTGCCGGTGGCGCGCGCCAGGTCCCACGTGTGGATCGTGATGTCGCTCGTCTGCTCGGCGAGGTACTCCGCGGCGCTGACCACGTCGGTGGCGAGGTGGACCGGTGTGTCCTGCGGGGCGCGGTGCCATGCCTCGGTGGCGGCGCCCGCGAAGCGCTGCCACTCGGCCACGAGGTCGTCCCCGACGGGTTCGAGATCGGCCTCGGCCTGCGCGTAGTCGCACCCGGTGAGGAGGAGTGGGATCCATCGCTGCTCGTCGACGACGTGCGCGACGAGGTCCCTGGTGGTCCACTCGGAGTCGGGGGTCGGGGCGTCCCAGTCGGAGACGGCGGCGACGCGGCGGCCGAACTCGGCTGCGGCGACGGCTTGCAGCGCGATCCAGTCGGTGGCCATGGTGGTGCTCCTGTTCGTCACGGTTCGGCGATGTGTGGCGTGCAACCTCGGGGAGCCCTCGCGGATTCCCGGGGCCGTGGGTGCAGGTGTGGTGTGGTGTGGTGTGGTGCGGTGCGGTGCGGTGCGGTGCGGTCGGGGGTGCGTGGGGGGCGTGCGTGCGTGCGGGCGTGCGTGCCCAACGTACGCCGGAGCGGGCGCCGGTGCGGGCGCGGGCGGGAGCGCGGTGCGGGCGGGAGTGTGGTGCTGGCGGGAGTGCGGTGCGCGCGCATCCCCGTCGAGCGGGCGGAATACCCCGGCATCCTCGCGCGGGAACCCCACCCTTCCGCCCGCTCGCGTTCGTCCGGCGATGACCGCGGACCGTCTGCCGCCGAGCGGGCGAAATACCCGGGTATCACCGCTCGGGGACCACTCGAATCCGCCCGCTCACGAGAAGCGGGCAGGGAGAAGTTGCCGTCGCGGTCGTCGAGCGGGCGAAATGCCCGGGGTTGGTCCGCGAGAACGCGGGTATTTCGCCCGCTCGGGTGAACGCGCGGGAGTGAGTGCTCCTGGACCCGTCGACGCCGGGCGCGACGAAGCCCCGGCGCCATGGGGCGGTGCCGGGGCTTCGTCTCGGGTGCTGCAGTGTGGTGCGGTTCGGTTCCCTCAGTCAGAGAGCGAGTGTCCGGGAAGGACTCACGCAGCCTGGAGGACGAACTGGACGTCGAGGTTGATCGTGACGTCGTTGCCCAGGGTGAAGCCACCGGCCTCGACGGCGGCGTTCCAGTTCACGCCGAACTCGGTGCGGTCGATCTTGGTCGTCGCCTCGGCGCCGAACTTGACCTGGCCGTAGCCGTCCGTCGTGAAGCCGCCGAGCTCGGCCTTGAGCACGACCGGCTTGGTGACACCGCGGAGGGTGAGCTCGCCGGCGATGTGCAGGTCGTCGCCCTTCGCCTCGATGCCGGTGGAGCGGAAGGTGAGCTGCGGGTGCTCTTCGGTGAGGAAGAAGTCGCTCGTCTTGAGGTGCTGGTCGCGCTGCTCCTGGCCGGTGTTCACCGACGCCACGTCGATCGACGCCTCGACGGTGGACTCGAGCGGGTTCTCGGCGGTGACGACGGTCGCGTCGAACGTCTCGAACTTGCCCTTGACCTTGCTGATCGCGAGGTGGCGGACCGAGAAGGTGACCTCGGAGTGGGTCGGATCGATCTTCCAGGTGCCGGTGCGGTAGCCGGGAACGGTTTCTGCGGTGAGCGACATTGTGGTGTCCTTCCAGGACGAGAGAGTCGTGGTGACGCGAGCGACCGGATCCCCGGTCCATGCGCCCGCATCGAAGTTGATGCTACGCCATTGTGCACCCGTTTGGTTGAAGCGTCAACCAATGTTCACCCGAGTGTCGCCGTGCGCGTGTCGTGCCGACCGCCGATGCCGACCGACAGCAGTCGTCTGACACGTGCGACGAACTGCTCGATGAGCGCTCCGACATCGTCTGCTGTGACCCGGACGAGCCACCAGTCGACATCCTTCAGGTGCTCACCACGCGTGAGATCCTTCTTGAACGACCTGGCATCCGTTCGGTGGAGATCGCTTTCGTACTCGATCGCGACTCGTGCCTCCGGGTACGCGAGATCGACGCAGGCGATCCACTGCCCGTCGACGATGACGTCGTGGTTGAGTGCTGGCTCGGGCAAGCCTCGGCGAACGAGGGCGAGCCGGGTCCGCGTCTCGCCGGGGGACCTGGAGCCCGGTCGAATCTCGGCGAGTGCGGCGCGGAGCTTTCGGATGCCCCGGATGCGACGTCGTCTGCGGACCGCTGCGGTCAGTTCTTGTAGCGTCAGCCAACCGAGCCACCCGACGAGGGCATCGCCGGCGATCACGAGCTCGTCGACCGTCAGCATCGTCCCCAGCGCGACGAAGGTGTCTGCAGGGTCGCTGATCGGGACGCCTCGTGAGATCGTCCTTCGCACCGTGCCTGCTCGGGCCCGATGTCCTACCGAGCCACGTACTCGGATCGCCTGATCGACGCCGATGGTCGTCACGTGGAGTCGTCGGTCGCGCTCGAAGCGGCGGGGGAGCGGGACGCCGATGATCGCTGCGGCGGTCACGTGGCTGAACACCTGGTCCGGCCGGAGTCGCGGAGCGAGGGCACGGGCTCGTTCGTCCACCATCACCGGGGTCGTCGGGGACCGGATCCCGTGGAACGGCCGGACGAGGTCCTTGGCGTCGAGGCGCCCGCGGGGCACCCCTCGGTACAGCGCGTCGCGAACGCGGAACGAAGCGTCTCGGAGCACCCCGGGGAGTCTGCGTCTGGCGGTCATCTCCACATGCTCGTGGCGAGTCGGCGTCGTCGGGGCGAGCCGAGCCTCCCGTGTGGATGGTCGCGGGCGTTCCCTGCGTGTGGAGGCCTGCCCGTCTCGACGAGCGGGCGAGATGCCAGGGTCGGGAACGCAGCGGACGCGGGTATTCCGCCCGCTCGCGCATGCCGTCGCCCGCTGTGTTCGTCCCGGTGCCGAGAGGGCGGAATGCGAGGGTGCGGTGGCTTGAGCACGCCGGTATTCCGCCCGCTCACGGACAACGGCACCGCCCGCCCGCTCACGGACAACGGCACCGCCCGCCCGCCCGCCCGCCCACTCGCCGCCCACGCCTCACCCGCCCACGCCCCACCCGCCCGCCGCCCGCGCACCCCACCCACCCCCCCCTCACCCCGGGAGGCACCCACGGGGCCACCCGGGGCCGAACGCGCTCCAGTACCGTCGGGAGCATGGAATTCAGGTACCTCGGCAACTCGGGACTCAAGGTCTCCGAGATCACCTACGGCAACTGGCTGACGCACGGCTCGCAGGTCGAGAACGACGTCGCCACCCAGTGCGTCCGGGCAGCGCTCGACGCCGGCATCACCACGTTCGACACCGCGGACACGTACGCGAACACCAAGGCGGAATCGGTCCTCGGCGATGCGCTCAAGGGCGAGCGTCGCCAGTCGCTGGAGATCGCGACGAAGGTGTACTGGCCGACCGGTCCGAAGGGGCACAACGACGTCGGACTCAGCCGGAAGCACATCCTCGAGTCGATCAACGGGTCGCTGACGCGCCTCCAGACGGACTACGTCGACCTCTACCAGGCGCACCGGTACGACTACGAGACCCCGCTCGAGGAGACGATGCAGGCCTTCGCGGACGTCGTCCGACAGGGCAAGGCGCTCTACATCGGCGTCTCCGAGTGGACCGCCGACCAGATCCGCGCCGGTGCGGCACTGGCGAAGGAGCTCGGCTTCCAGCTCATCTCGAACCAGCCGCAGTACTCGATGCTCTGGCGGGTCATCGAGGGCGAGGTCGTCCCCACCTCCAAGCAGCTCGGGCTGTCGCAGATCGTGTTCTCCCCGATCGCGCAGGGCGTCCTCACGGGCAAGTACCAGGCCGGCCAGCCGCTCCCCGAGGGCTCGCGCGCCACCGACGAGAAGGGCGGCGCGGACATGATCAAGCGGTACATGCGCGACGACGTCCTCGAGGCCGTCCAGCGTCTCCAGCCCGTCGCGGACCAGGCGGGGCTCACCCTGGCGCAGCTCGCGATCGCGTGGACGCTCCAGAACGACAACGTCGCGAGTGCGATCGTCGGCGCCTCGCGCCCGCAGCAGGTCACCGACAACGTCAAGGCGGTCGGCGTGAAGCTCGACGCGGACGCGCTGAAGGCCATCGACGACGCCCTGGGGGACATCCCGGAACGCGATTCCTCGAAGAGCGTCTCGCCGGCGTCGCGCCCCGCGTAGACGCGACCGGAGAACCGGACGGGAGGCACGGTGCCAGCTGGCACCGTGCCTCCCGTCCGTCGTTGCGGACCGCAACGCGTGTACCCCAGATGAACAACGTGTGTCGCGAACCTGGCAGAGCCCTGGCGATGTGCGTACCCCACCCAAACGGGTGACATGGATGCCCCCGAATCGGGGGCATGACCTCGACCGACACCCTCGTTGTGGTGCCACCCGAACGAGTGCCACAACTCGCACGACTGCTCGCCACCGCGCGGCAGCTCGTGTCCTTCGGCGCCATCGGCGCGTTCTGCTTCGTCGTCGACCTCGGCGTCTACAACCTCCTGCGCGCGACCGTCCTCGACGACAAGCCGATCGGCGCGAAGGTCGCCTCGGCGGTGGTCTCGACCGCGGTCGCCTACGTGCTCAACCGATTCATCACCTTCCGCGCCGAGCGCACCACCGGACGTCGCGAGACGCTCCGCGAGGGCCTGCTCTTCGCGCTCACGAACCTCATCGGGCTCGGCATCGCCGCGGCCTGCCTCTACGTCTCGCACTACATCCTCGGTTTCACGTCCACCCTCGCCGACAACGTCGCCGGCAACGGGGTCGGCCTGGTCCTCGGCACCGCGTTCCGGTTCGCCGCGTACAAGGCCCTCGTCTTCCGTTCCCACGACGCACGTCGCACGAAGGAGATCGTCGAATGACCGTCATCACGACGCTGGTCACGGCCGCTGGGCCGCTGCTCCAGCCGAAGGACTCATCCGGGACGTCGGGGAACGTCCCGAACCGGGGCACCACGGACGTCCCGACAGGAGGCTCGGGGCAAGCCGCGCACGCCGCCTGGACGCTGGGCGAATGGGTCGGGTACTCCGCCCTGGTCGCCATCTCGATCCTGCTCACGTTGGTCGCACTGTCCACGCTCTGGTGGATGCTGCACGCCTGGCGGTCGCGCGACGCGCTGAAGCAGACGAGCTTCAGCAGCACGCCGCGTCCAGCGGCACACCGCTTCACGCTCCTGGTGCCCGGGCGGCACGAGGAGGACGTGATGGGGCAGACGCTCGACATGCTCGCCACGCAGGACCACCCGGACTTCGAGATCATCGCGATCGTCGGCGAGGACGACCCCGGCACCGACCGGGTCGTCCGCGAAGCCGCCGCGCGGCACCCCGGTCTGATCAAGGTCGTGGTCGACGACACGCTGCCGAAGAACAAGCCGAAGGCGATGAACCTGGCGCTGCAGTACGCCACCGGGGACATCGTTGGCGTGTTCGACGCAGAGGACGAGGTGTACCCGAAGCTCCTCAGCCTGGTCGACTCGCGCTTCCAGGAGACCGGCGCCGACGTCGTGCAGGGCGGCGTGCAGCTGATGAACTTCAAGTCCAGCTGGTGGTCGCTCCGCAACGTGCTCGAGTACTACTTCTGGTTCCGCTCGCGGCTGCACTTCCATGCGGAGTCGAAGTTCATCCCGCTCGGCGGCAACACCGTCTTCGTGACGAAGGAGCGCCTCGACTGGTCGAACGGCTGGGACGCGCACTGCCTCGCCGAGGACTGCGAGCTCGGCGTCCGGCTCTCCGCCGACGGCGCCAAGGTCGTCGTCGCGTACAGCCCGGAGGCGGTCACCCGCGAGGAGACCCCGCCGACGTTCGCTTCCCTGCTCAAGCAGCGCACCCGCTGGAACCAGGGCTTCCTGCAGGTCCTCGAGAAGGGCGAGTGGAAGCAGCTCCCGTCGCTCAAGCAGCGCTTCTTCGCGCGGTACCTGCTGACGATGCCGTTCATCCAGGCGGCCACCGGTCTCCTGATCCCGCTGAGCGTGATCATGATCGCGTTCGTCAAGGTACCGACGGCGATCGCGCTCATCTCGTTCATCCCGCTCGCGCCGACGCTGATGCTGCTCGCGGTGGAGATCGCCGGCCTCGGGGAGTTCGGACGGCTCTACAAGGAGAAGGTCCGCATCCGCGACTACGTGAAGCTCGTGCTCGGCCTGGTGCCGTACCAGGTGTTCCTCGCCGCAGCAGCGGTCCGTGCCGTGATCCGGCACGCCAGGAAGCAGAACGGGTGGGAGAAGACCGAGCACACCGGGCAGCACCGCACCCCCGTGCAGCTGCCGGAGGTCGTCGGTTTCCCGTCTGCGGTGACGTCTCGAGAAGGTGCCCTCGCGAGCGTGGGGAGTGAACGATGACCGCCAGCATGACGAACACGACCGGCATCCCGATCCGGGGCACGCGCTCGGCGACCGGCGTCCGCGCCTGGTTCCAGGTGCACGCACGGAGCCTCGCGTGGGTCCTGCCCGTCGTCGCGATCGCCGCAGTTGTGCAGGCCTGGAACATGGGCGGCATCCCGCAGCGCATCGACGACGAGGGCACGTACACCGCCCAGGCGTGGGCGATCACCCACCTCGGCGAACTCACCCACTACACGTACTGGTACGACCACCCGCCCCTCGGGTGGATCCAGATCGCCGGCTACACCTCGCTGACCGGGGCGTTCGCGCGCTACCCGTTCGCCGTCGAGGCCGCCCGCGAGGCCATGGTGTTCTTCGCCGCGGTCTCCGCAGTCCTGGTCTTCGTCCTCGGCCGTCGCCTCGGGATGTCCCGACCGGCGAGCGCCGTCGCCGTGCTCGTGTTCGGCCTGTCGCCGCTGGCGCTGCAGTACCACCGCACCGTGTACATCGACAACGTCGCGACGCCGTGGCTCCTCGCTGCGTTCGTCCTCGTCCTGAGCCGTCGGCAGCAGCTCGCCGGGTTCGTCGGCGCCGCCGCCTGCCTGGGCATCGCGGTGCTGTCGAAGGAGACGTACCTGCTCGCGCTGCCGTTCCTCATCTGGATGGCCGTGCGTCGAGCCGACAAGAGCACGCGTCGCTACACGCTGAGCGTCGCCGGAGCCGTCCTCGCCGTGATCGGTGGGGGGTACATCCTGCTCGCCGCGGTCAAGGGCGAGCTCCTGCCGAGCGCCGGCAAGGTCAGCCTGCTCCAGGGCATCACCTACCAGCTCGGCAGTCGCGAGGCGAGCGGTTCGCTCTTCACGGGCGGCAGCCTGGCGAACGAGGCCGCATCCCAGTGGTGGGCGCTCGATCCGGTGTTCATCGTGCTCGGCTCGGCCGCGGCCGTCGTGGGGCTGTTCCTGCGTCGGGTCCGTCCGATCGCCGCGATGCTCGTCTTCCTGCTGCTCTTCATGTTCCGGCCGAACGGGTACCTGCCCGTGCCGTACGTCATCATGCTCGTGCCGTTCGGGGCCGTCCTCGTGGCGTTCGTCGCCGAACGGGCCGTGCTCGCCGTCAGCGGCAAGACCGCGTTCCGCGCTTCGGGCCGCCTGGGTGGCGCATCACGGCGTGTCCTCGGCGGGGCCTGGGCCCTCGTGACCGCAGCTGCCCTGGTCGTCGCCGTACCGCTCTGGGGTTCGCAGCTCCGCGGCTTCCTCGTCACCGACCTCGACAAGCCGATGGCGCAGGCGGAGAACTGGATCGGCGACAACGTCGACAAGCGCTCCCGGATGCTCGTCGACGACGCGATGTGGGTGGACCTCGTGAACGACGGCTTCGCCCGGAACAACGTGGTCTGGTACTACAAGCTCGACACCGACGGAGCCGTCGAACGCCAGTCGCCGAACGGGTGGAAGGACTCCGACTACGTCGTGACGACGGACTCGATGCGCACCGGCGGCAACTCCTCGACGGACGTGCGCCAGGCGATCCAGAACTCCACGAGCGTCGCGTCCTTCGGCACCGGGAACCAGAAGGTCGACGTCCGGCAGATCAACTCCGAGGGCCAGGCAGCCGCCGACAAGGCGATCACGAAGGCCGCGGACCAGCGGAAGACCCTCGGCACGCAGCTCGCGGACAACCCGGCGCTCGTGGCGGATGCCGGGACCCGGTCGCAGTTCCGGGCCGGGCAGGTCGACTCCCGCGCCATGATCGCCCTCGGGCAGGTCCTCGCCGACGACTCCGTGCGGGTCGACCGGTTCACGCCGCTCACCGGCGAGGACGGTCAGACGTTCCGCCGCGTGGTCATGCACACGTCGGACGCCGCCGCGGCGAAGCGGACCGAGGACACCCTCAACGCGATGGGCAGTGCGTTCCGCCCGACCTCGGTCGAGCGGGACGGCACCACCCTGACGGTCGTGTTCCCGACGACCGACCCCACCACGACGGCGGTGGGCACATCGTGACCCGCGTGCACGCCGCCCGATCCCGCCGCCCGCGAGCCCGCGGCCCCGCCGCCCCGCGAGCGGGCGAAATACCCGGGTGGCCCCCGCGACCGACCACGGTATTCCGCCCGCTCGCGGGATGAGCCGCGGGGGAGCCCGGTGAGGGCCCGGTGAGCGGGCGAAATACCCGCCCCGCCCCCGCGAACGACCGCGGTATTTCGCCCGCTCGCGCCGCTCGCGGCTGGGGCGGGCCGCGAGAACACACCCTGACCCGGAACGACCAGCACGATCCGACCCGAAGGAGCACCACCATGCACACCTCCGCACACACCCCACGCCGCCGCATCGCCGTCGTGGGCGCCCTCGCCGCGACCCTCGTCGCCGCGACCGTCGGCCTCGCAGCTCCCCAGTCCGCCAGCGCCGCCACCGACACCGGCTGGCTCCGCGTCGGGCACCTCTCCCCGGACACGAAGGGCGTCGACGTCGAACTGTCGAGCCTGTCCGGCGGCAAGAAGGTGTTCGAGCTCGACGACGTCACCTACGGCCAGGTCAGCAAGTACCAGACGCTCGCGGCCGGCACCTACGTGCTCTCGATGCGCGCATCGGACGCGCCGGACTCCACGCCGGTCATCTCGACCGACGTGACGGTCCAGGGCGGCAACGCGAGCACCGTCGTCGCCTACGGCAAGAACAAGAGCCTGAAGACGGCCGCGTTCACCGACGACCTGCAGCAGCCCGGAGACGGCAAGTCGAAGCTCCGGCTCGTCCAGGCCGCGACGACCGCCAAGAAGGTCGACGTCACCACCTCGACCGGCACGAAGATCGCCACCGACGCCGCGTTCGGCTCGGCCTCGCAGTACGCGACCGTCGACTCCGGCAAGTGGGACCTCGACCTCTCCGGGGGCGGGCAGACCGGCTCGGCGGACATCGACCTCGCGGGCAACACCGTCTCGACGCTCTTCGTGCTCGACGACAGCAAGGGCGACCTGACGGTCGTCCCCGTCACGGACGCCGCGGCCACTGCCGCGACGCCGACGGGCGGCGTGCAGACCGGCGGTGGCGGCACCGCCGCCGACCGCCCGGCAACGGACGCGGTCCACGCGGCCGTCGCGGCGATCCGCGCACTGTTCCACTGATCCGGACGGGAGGCCCTGATCACCGCCGCCGATCGGCGAACGTGATCCGGGCCTCCAGTCAGACCGTCTCCCCACCAGCAGAAAGCAGGCCAGCATGACCCGCAGGAACTGGATCCCCATCACCGCCGTCGGCGTGGCCGCGGTGCTCGTCGCCGGCGGCATCGCCGTCGCCGCCGTGCACCCGTGGTCGGCCTCCGAGCCCGACGCCGGTGGTGCCTCGACGCCAACCTCGACGACCCCGCCGGACGGGAACCGCTCGGCCGCGCAGCTCCGCACCGACTTCCTGGACCGCTACGTGCAGGGCGGCCGCGTGGTGCGGCTCGACCAAGGGAACGACACCGTGAGCGAGGGACAGGCCTACGGGCTGCTCATCGCGTACGCAGCCGGGGACGAGCAGCGCTTCGGCCAGATCTGGCAGTGGACGAAGCGGCACATGCTGACGGACGACTCCTTGCTCGCGTGGCGCTGGACGAAGGAGGACGGCGTCGCGGACGAGCAGTCCGCGAGCGACGCCGACCTCGACGCCGCGCGTGCCCTCGTGCTCGCGGGTGCGAAGTGGCAGGACGAGACGTACACCAAGGCCGGCAAGACGATGGCCCGCGCGGTGCTCGACCACGAGACCGCGACGACCGACCTCGGACGGATCCTGCTCCCGGGGCCGTGGGCGGACTCGGAGCCGTACCGGTACGACGCCTCGTACGCGTCGCCCGCTGCCTACCGGGTGCTGGCGAAGGCGACGGGCGACGAGCGGTGGACGGAGCTCGAAGAGGGCTCCAGCGCCGTGACGGCCGCGGTGCTCGAGAAGACCGACCTACCGAGCGACTGGTCGCAGGTGCACGCCGACGGCAGCGTCGACCCGATGCCCGCCACCGGCAGCGACGCCCGCGTGCTGTACGGCTACGACGCGATGCGCATGCCGCTGCGGTACGCCGAGGCGTGCACGGCGTCGGATCGCGGGCTCGCGGCGTCGATCGCACCGACGCTCCGGCGGACCACGCAGCTCGCGGCGCAGCTCGACCTCGGCGGCACCGCCGTCACGGGGGACCGCAGCGCACTGGCGTACGCCGCTCGTGCGGCCGCGGAACAGGCCGGGGGCGCGACGCGAGCGGCGACGGCTGATCTGCAGCGTGCCGATCGCACCGCCGCCACGACGCCGACGTACTACGGCGATGCGTGGGCTGCGCTCGGTGCGACCATGCTGACGTCCGACGTGCTCGGTGGGTGCGCCACCGCCGGCGGGAGTTCCTCGTGAGCGGCGGGCGGCGTCGGGCGGAGCGAGGAACGTCGCTGGGCGCGAGGCTCGGTCGGCGGTGGGTGGCCGTCGCGGTGGGTGCAGCGGTCGTCGTGGCCGCCGGGGCCGTCGTGACCGGGGTCGCCGTGGCTGCCGGGAACGACGCTGCTCCGTCTGCGCGGTCCTCGGCCGCTGCTTCGGGGGCGTCTCCCTCCACGGGCGACCGGGACATCGCGGGGTTCCAGGACCCGGCAGCCCCAGCAGCGCGGTCCGACGCGACTCCGACCCGGGTGGTGATCCCCGCGATCGGGGTGGACGCGTCGCTCGAGGACCTGCACCGCGGAACCGCCGGCGAGCTCGACCCGCCGAAGGGCTGGGACAACGCCGGGTGGTTCAGCGACGGCATCGTCCCCGGAGAGGTCGGCCCAGCGGTCATCGCCGGGCACGTCGACAGCCCGACGAGCGCCGCGGTGTTCTTCCGGCTCGACGAGCTCGTGGCGGGCGACGAGATCCACGTCGCGATGTCCGACGGCAGCACCCGCACCTTCACCGTCGACCGCACCGAACGCGCCGCCAAGTCGGCGTTCCCCACGAGCGACGTCTACGGGTCGTCGCCCACTCCCGACCTCCGGCTCATCACCTGCGACGGCACGTTCGACACCGCCACAGGGCACTACACGGACAACCTGATCGTGTTCGCATCACTGTCGGGGCAGTGACACAGCAGCCGAACCATATGTTGGACACCAGTCATCGAGGAGCAACATGAGCGAGACCCTGGTCATCATCCCGACCTACGACGAAGCCGAGAACGTCCGGCCCATCGTGGCGCGCACCCTCGCGGCCACGGACGACACCGTGCACGTGCTCGTCGTCGACGACAACTCCCCGGACGGCACCGGTGACATCGCCGATGCCATCGCGACCGAGACGGACCGGGTCCACGTGCTGCACCGCACGGTCAAGGACGGCCTCGGTGGCGCGTACCTCTCGGGCTTCGCCTGGGGGCTCGAGCACGGGTACGACAAGCTCGTCGAGATGGACGCCGACGGCTCCCACCACCCCGAGTACCTGCCGTGGCTCATCGAGCTCGCGGACACCAACGACCTGGTCCTCGGCTCCCGCTGGATCAAGGGCGGCGAGGTCGAGAACTGGCCGTGGTACCGCGAGCTCCTCTCGCGCGGCGGCAACCTCTACACGCGCCTCGCGCTCGGCATCGCCGTCCGCGACGCCACCGGCGGCTTCCGGGTGTTCACCCGATCGGCACTGCAGCGCATCGACCTCGACGGCATCGCCTCGAAGGGGTACTGCTTCCAGGTCGACCTCTGCTGGCGGGCGCTCGAAGCGGGCCTCCGGATCGTGGAGACCCCGATCACCTTCACCGAGCGCGAGTTCGGCGTCTCGAAGATGAGCGGGAACATCGTCCGCGAGAGTCTGACCCTCGTCACGAAGTGGGGCATCGACCGGCGCATCCGCGAGGTCCGGGCGCTGGCGAAGGAGCACAAGCCGCTGCCCTCGGTCCGGCGCAACGCCCACGCGGTCGCGAACCCGATCCGCTGACGGGCTGGCGGCTCGCCGCCCGCCTGACCCGCACGCGAAAGCGACAGTCTCCCGCCGGACCCCGGCGGGAGACTGTCGCTTTCGCGGCACGAGCGCGCAGGGCGACGAGCGCGCAGGGCGACGAGCGCGCAGCGCGTGGGCGCAGCGCGACGCCGCAGCACGAGCGCGCTGCGCGCTGCGTCAGCGCAGGACGACGACCCCGCGGCCGGTGAACCGGACGCAGTCCGTCGCGACCGAGGCCTCACCGAACTGGTACAGCACCTCGCCGGTCGCGCCGGGCACGGGCACCTCGGCCGCGTCGTCGAGGAAGTTCACCACGACGTGCGCCGGCGCCGCGCTCGGCCCGAGCAGCCCGCGGGTGAGCACGAGCCAGCGACGGTCCTCGCTGAAGCGGACGGCGTTCGCCTCGTAGCGGTCGTCGACGAACGCCTCGTCCGTCCGCCGCAGCGCGACGAGCACCCGGTAGGCCCGGAGGATCGCCGCACCCCGCGGCGACGACACGTCGTCCCACGACAGCTTCGAGTTCTGGAACGTCGTCGGGTCTTGGGGATCAGGCACGGCGGACTCGTCCCATCCGTGCTCCGCGAACTCCTTGATCCGCCCCTCGGCGGTGGCCTTGCCGAGTTCCGGCTCCGGGTGCGACGTGAAGAACTGCCACGGTGTCGTCGCGGCGAACTCCTCGCCCATGAAGAGCATCGGCGTGAACGGCCCGAGCAGGGTCAGCGCCGCCGCGATCACGAGTCCTTCGTCGGTGAGCGTCGCCGCGAGCCGGTCGCCCGCTGCCCGGTTGCCGATCTGGTCGTGGTTCTGGTTCGCCACGACGAGCGCCGTCGCGGGGGAGGTCCCGCGGTCGATGGGCCGGCCGTGCCGCTTGCCACGGAAGGACGACCACGTGCCGTCGTGGAAGAACCCGTGGTCCAGGACCTTCGCCAGCGCCGACAGCGGGGCGAAGTCCGCGTAGTACCCGTTCGTCTCGCCGGTGAGGGCGACGTGCACGGCGTGGTGGAAGTCGTCGGACCACTGCCCGGCGAGCCCGTAGCCGCCGGCCTCCTGCGCCCGGAACATGATCGGGTCGTTGAGGTCCGACTCGGCGATGAGCGACAGCGGTTTCCCGACGAAGGCACCGAACGCGTTCGTCTCCGACGCCATGGCCTGCAGTACGTGCGGCCGGGTGGTGTCCCGGATCGCGTGCACCGCGTCGAGCCGAAGCCCGTCGACGTGGTGGTCCCGGAACCACATCCGCACGTTGTCGAGGACGTACCGGCGGACCTCCGGGTGCTCGACGTTGACCGAGTCGCCCCAGGTGTTCGCGAGTCCCTCGACCAGGTACGGGCCGTAGAGCGGCAGGTAGTTGCCGCTCGGTCCGAGGTGGTTGTACACGACGTCCTGGATCACGCCGAGCCCGAGCGCGTGTGCCCGGTCGACGAACCGGTCGTAGGCGTCCGGCCCGCCGTACGGTGCGTCCACGGCGTACCAGGCGACCCCGTCGTAGCCCCAGTTCCACTCGCCGTTGACGCCGTTGACGGGCAGCAGCTCGACGAACTCCACGCCGAGTTCGACGAGGTGGTCGAGCTTCGCGGCCGCGGCGTCGAGCGTGCCCTCCGGCGTGTAGGTCCCGACGTGCATCTCGTAGATCACGGCGCCACGGGCCGGACGTCCGGTCCAGGCGTCGTCCGTCCACGAGAACCGCGCCGGATCGACGACCTCCGACGGGCCGTGCACACCCTCCGGCTGGTACCGGCTGCGCGGATCCGGGCGGACCGCGTCGTCGTCCCCGATCCGGAAGCCGTACCGCGCGCCGACGTGGGGGAGCACCTGGTCGGTGCTCCACCAGTCGTCGGCGCCGCGGGTCAGCGGGTACTCGGTGCCGTCGACGACGAGCCGCACCCGCTCCGGGGTGGGCGCCCAGACGGCGTAACGGTCGGGTGCGGTCATGCGTGGCCCTCCAGGATGTCGATGTCGGCCTGCGCGTCGGTCTCGTCCGGCGCGGTGCGCGTCACGACCGGACTGGAGGCCCGGCTCGCGTCCGCCTCGTCGGTCGCGTCAGCGACCCGGCCCGTCTCGTCGACGTCGGCCGCCGGGACGAGCAGGGCAACGGGGTAGGTGGTGAGCAGCTCGGTCAGTGCGATGCCCCTGGTGGCCGGGACGAGCCTCCCGGTCAGCAGGTCCACCCGGTCGACGGGAGCCGGGTGGATCAGGGTGTCACCCCACCCGCCGACCCGTTCCAGGCCGATCGGCAGGCGGGTGGCGACGGTGACGGCGCCGCCGCGGTCGAAGGCGACCACGTGGTCCGCCGCGCTGCCGGTGGCCTCGATCGGTAGGTAGCGCGTGAAGAGCTCCGGTCGGTCACGGCGGAGGCGCAGCGCACGGGTCGTGACGAGCAGCTTCGCGGCACCGTCGATGCCGATGGCCGGCAGCGTCTCGGGCCCGTCGTCGTCGGGGCCGTCGAGCTCGGCGAGGACGTGCCGGCGTTCCGTGTAGTCGACCGCGCGCCGGTTGTCCGGGTCGACCAGCGAACGGTCCCAGAACTCCGTGCCCTGGTAGACGTCCGGGACGCCGGGCGCCGTGAGCTGGACGAGCTTCGTGCCGAGGCCGTTCGACCAGCCGGCCGCGTCGATGCGCTCGTCGAGCGTGTCGAGCAGCGCGACGACGGACGGGTCGTCGAAGGCGGCGTCGACGAGGGCGTGCATCCGGCCCTCGAACGCCTCGTCCGGCTCGGTCCACGTCGTGCTGTTGCCGGCTTCGCGGGAGGCCTTCTCGGCGTACGCGTGCAGGCGCTCCCTGCTGGCCGGTCGGGCGCCCACGATCGCCTGCCAGAGCAGGTTCGCGAACACCTCGTCCTCCAGCGGTGCCAGGGCGTGCAGCTTCCGGAACGTGTCGGTCCACTCGTCGCCGAGTTCCGCGAGCACGGCGATCCGGGCACGGGTGTCCTCGCTGCGCTTCGTGTCGTGCGTCGTGAGGGTCGTCATCGTGTGCGGCCAGCTGGCCAGGCGTTCCCGCTGTGCGGCGTGGAACTCCTCGGTGCTGACGGCGAAGACGCTCGGATCGCCGCCGACCTCGCTCAGGGAGCTGAGCCTCGCGGTCCGGTAGAACGCGGTGTCCTCGACGCCCTTCGCCATCACCATGCCGCTGGTCTGCTGCAGGCGGATCGCGGCGGGGTGGGTGGGGTCGACGAGCGCGGGGGCGATGCGGTCGATGACGTCGGCGAGGTCGGGGCGGGTCTCCGCCGCGAGCTCGAGGGCGTCGATGAGGTGGTGGGAACCCTCGGGGAGGTACGTGCGGTACACGTCGAAGGACGCGATGACCTCGGCGAGCGCATCGACGACCCGATCGGTGTCTGCTGCGCCGGCTTCCTCGAGCAGGCGGGCGAGCCGACGGACCTCGCTGTTGAGGATGCCGTCGGCGATCCCACGGCGGGTGTCGTGCGTCAGCGCCTGCCAGTCGGCTGGCTCGTCGGCGACGGTCGCCCAGAGCGGGTCCTCGCCGCGGGGGTCGACGAACAGTCGGTCGAGCACGCCGAGCGCGTCGTACCCGGTGGTGCCGTCGACCGGCCAGCTCGCGGGGAGCTCTTCGCCGGGCTCGAGGATCTTCTCCACGAGCGTGTACGCGCCACCGGTGAGGTCGGCGAGGTCCTGCAGGTACCCGGCCGGGTCGTACAGCCCGTCCGGGTGGTCGATCCGGAGCCCGTCGACCAGGCCGTCCTGGAACCACTCGCCGACGACGGTGTGGGACGCGGCGAACACCTCGGGTTCCTCGACCCGGATCGCCGCGAGGGTGTTCACCGCGAAGAACCGGCGGTAGTTCAAGTCGTGGTCGGCACGCTTCCAGTGCACGAACTCGTAGTGCTGTCGAGCGTGCACGGTCGCCACGTCGTCGCCGTCGTGCACGGTGCCCGGAGCGGTCGGGTAGGCCGTGGTGCCGACCAGGAGCACGGGGCCGGCGGAGCCGCTGGTGCTGCCGCTCGTGTCCAGCTTCACCGCGTCGAGCAGGCTGTCGTCGAGGACCGGGATGCGGATCCGTCCGTCTCCGGCGGCCCAGTCCACGTCGAACGCCGTGGCGACGGGGGAGTCCTGCCCCTGCTCGAGCAGCGACCACCACCACGGGTTCACCGCGGGCGTCGCGACGCCGACGTGGTTCGGGACGATGTCCACCAGGACGCCGAGGCCCGCGGCGTGTGCCGCCTCGGCGAGGGCCCGGAACGCCGCGTCCCCGCCACGCTGCTCGTCGACGTGGGTGTGGTCGACCACGTCGTACCCGTGCGCGGAACCCGGCTCGGACTGCAGCACGGGGGACAGGTACAGCCAGTCCGCACCGAGGTCGTGGACGTAGTCGACGAGGTCTGTGGCCGACGCGAGGTCGAAGTCTGGCGAGACCTGCAGACGGTAGGTCGAGACGGGGACGCGGCGCGCGCGCTGCCCCGTCACTTGGCACCGCCCTGGGTGCCGCTCGGCGCGGGGGACCCTGCGGGGTTCGCGGGGGTCACCGCGTCCTGCGGTTCCGGCGTGGCCGGGTGTGCTTCGGCGTCGACGGGGGTGGTCGTCACCTCGTGGTCGGGCTCCGCGCGGAGCACGATCATCGATCGTGCCGGGACGTCGAGCGGTGTGGCGGCGTCGATGACCTCGTCACGGGCACCCGGTTCGGCGGTGTCGATGCGGACCGTCCAACCCGGCGCGTACTCCTCGGGCGGGAGCGTGAACGTCACGGTGTCGTCGTGCGCGTTGAAGTACGTGATGAAGGCCACGTCCGTGACGCGCTCACCACGGGCGTCGCGACCGCGGATGCCCTCGCCGTTCAGGTACATGCCGACGCTCTTGCCGAAGCCGGAATCCCAGTCCTCCGGCGCCATCGCGTCGCCTTCCGGGGTGAGCCACACGACGTCGGGCAGGGGCTCACCCTCGCCGCGACGCACGGGGCGGCCGTTGAAGTACCGCGTCCGTCGGAACGTGGGGTGGTCGTGCCGGAGCTTCGTGACGTCGGCGGTGAACTGGATGAGTTCGTCGTCGGCCGTCTCCCAGTCGATCCAGCTCAACTCGGAGTCCTGCGCGTACACGTTGTTGTTGCCGGACTGCGAGCGGCCGAGTTCGTCGCCGTGCGCGATCATCGGCACGCCCTGGCTGAGGAGCAGCGTCGCGAGGAAGTTGCGTCGACGCTGCAGCCGCAGGGCGTTCACGGCCTCGTCGTCCGTCGGGCCCTCGACGCCGGAGTTCCAGGAGCGGTTGTGGCTCTCGCCGTCGTTGTTGTCCTCCCCGTTCGCGTCGTTGTGCTTCTCGTTGTAGGCGACGAGGTCGTAGAGCGTGAAGCCGTCGTGCGCGGTGATGAAGTTGATGCTGGCCTTCGGCGTGCGACCGTCGTGTTCGTAGAGGTCCGCGGAACCCGAGATGCGCGACGCGAACTCGCCGAGGGTGGACGACTCACCGCGCCAGAAGTCCCGCACGGTGTCGCGGTACTTGCCGTTCCACTCCGACCACTGCGGCGGGAAGTTGCCCACCTGGTAGCCCCCGGGGCCGACGTCCCACGGCTCGGCGATGAGCTTGACCTGCGACACGATCGGGTCTTGCTGGACGAGTTCGAAGAAGGCCGACAGCCGGTCGACCTCGTAGAACTCACGGGCCAGTGCGGAGGCGAGGTCGAAGCGGAAGCCGTCGACGTGCATCTCGGTGACCCAGTAGCGGAGCGAGTCCATGATGAGTTGCAGCGAGTGCGGGTGCCCGACGTTGAGCGAGTTCCCGGTGCCCGTGTAGTCCATGTAGTAGCGCTTGTCGTCGTCCATCAAGCGGTAGTACGCGGCGTTGTCGATCCCGCGGAACGACAGCGTCGGGCCGAGGTGGTTCCCCTCGGCGGTGTGGTTGTAGACGACGTCGAGGACGACCTCGATGCCGGCACGGTGCAGCTCGCGCACCATGGTCTTGAACTCCTGCACCTGCTGGCCCTCGTCGCCGGAGGACGAGTAGTGCGAGTGCGGGGCGAAGAACCCGATGGTGTTGTAGCCCCAGTAGTTCGACAGCCCCTTGTCCTGCAGCGTCGAGTCGTTGACGAACTGGTGCACGGGCATGAGCTCGAGCGTCGTGATGCCGAGGCGCTTGAGGTGCTCGATGACCGCCGGGTGCGAGACACCGGCGTACGTGCCCCGCTGCTCTTCCGGGACGTCCGGGTGGGTCTCGGTGAGGCCCTTCACGTGCGCTTCGTAGATGACCGTCTCGCCGTACGGCGTCCGGGGCGCGCGGTCGCCCTGCCAGTCGAAGAACGGGTTGATCACCACGCCCTTGACCATGTGCGCGGCGGAGTCCTCGTCGTTCGTCGAGTCCGGGTCGCCGAACGTGTACGAGAACAACGACTGGTCCCAGTCGATGTCCCCGCTCGTCGCCTTGGCGTACGGGTCGAGCAGCAGCTTCGCCGGGTTGCACCGCGCGCCGTTCTCGGGGTCGTACGGTCCGTGCACCCGGAAGCCGTACAGCTGCCCGGGGCCGACGTTGGGCAGGTACGCGTGCCAGACGTAGGCGTCCACCTCGACGAGGGGGACGCAGGTCTCGGTGCCGTCCTCGTCGAACAGACAGAGCTCCACGCGCTCGGCGACCTCGCTGAAGAGGGCGAAGTTCGTGCCGCTCCCGTCGTAGGTCGCGCCGAGCGGGTAGGGGTTGCCGGGCCAGGTGTGCAAGGGTCCTCCAGTGGTGGGTCTCGCCAAACGTATCCACGCCTCCCTGTGCTGTCCGCTGCAGGAGCACTCCTGTGGACGAACGGCGCCCGTCCACAGCGGAGTAGCCTCGCCGACATGGCCAACATCGTCACGCAGATCGCAGACAAGGTGCGCCCGATCGGCGTCTCCACGAACTACGGAGACCCGGTGGAGGTCGGTGACCAGACCCTCATCCCGGTGTCGCTCGGGTGGTTCGGGTTCGGGGGCGGCGGGGACGGCGAAGACAACGGCGGCGGAGGCGGTGGCGGCGCGGCCGTGCCGATCGGCGCGTACGTCCGTCGACCGGGCAAGGACCTGGAGTTCGAGCCGAACCTCATCGCGCTCGTCGCCGTGAGCATCCCGCTGGTGTGGGTGACGGGCACCGTGCTCCGCAAGCTGATCCGCGTCCTCAAGAAGTAACGCGCGTCGCGCAGCGGTACACTGCTGGGACACACACGGGAGTCCGGGATCGCCGGGCTGAGAGGGAGCGAGTGGCGCTCCGACCGTCGAACCTGATCCGGGTCATGCCGGCGCAGGGAGGAGTACCAGCTGATGCCTTCGCGCACGCCGTCCACCGTCCGTACCGCTGCCACCGCGGCGGCTCCGTCGACAACGACGACCCCGAGGCGCTCGCTGCGCTGGCGGGTCGTGGACATCGTCGTCGCCAGCGTCCTCGCGGTGGCGGTCGGTGTCGTCTTCAAGCTCTGGGAGTTCGGCTACGAGCCGCTCTCCGCCGCGGTGGCGCTCCTGCTGCCCGGCACGCAGGCGCTCTTCGGTGGCGTGTGGCTCCTCGCCGGACCGATCGTCGCGATCATCGTGCGGAAGCCCGGTGCCGCGCTCTTCGCCGAGATCGTCGCCGCCAGCGTCGAGGCGCTCTTCGGCACGCAATGGGGGTGGAGCACGCTCGAAGCAGGACTCGCGCAGGGCCTCGGCGCGGAGCTCGTGCTCGCGCTGTTCCTGTACCGCGTCTACCGGCTGCCGGTGGTCGTCCTCGCCGGCGCCGCTGCCGGACTGGCGATGGGGATCAACGACACGATCCTCTGGTACCCGGGCCTCGACGCCGCGTTCAAGGCCGTCTACATCGTGTGCGGGACGATCTCCGGTGCGGTCATCGCGGGCGCCGGGTCATGGCTGATCGTCCGCGCGCTCGCCCGCACCGGAGTGCTGTCGTCCTTCGCCGCCGGCCGTGAGCACACGAAGCGGCGCTCTCGCCCGTCCACGGCGGCGTGACGGTGCCGGGCGCGCAGGCGGCCCGGATCGAGTTCCGAGACTGGGGCTGGCGGTACGCCGAGCGGGACGACTGGGCGGTCCGCGAGGTCGACCTCGTCGTCCAGCCCGGCGAACGGGTCGCGGTCGTCGGTGCCTCCGGCGCGGGCAAGTCGACGCTCCTGCGTGCCGTCGCCGCCGTGCTGCCCGACGAGCCGGACCCGGACGACGACTCCGCGGCGGCCGCGGAGGGCAGCGTGCTCGTCGACGGCGTGGCACCGGGGTCCGTCCGCGGACGCGTCGGGCTCGTCATGCAGGACCCGGAGGCGCACACCGTGATGTCCCGCATCGGGGACGACGTCGCGTTCGGGTGCGAGAACACCGGCGTCCCCCGAGGCGAGACCTGGGAGCGGGTCCGGTCGGCGCTCGACGTCGTCGGGCTCGACCTGCCGCTCGACCGGTCGACGACGATGCTCTCGGGTGGGCAGCGGCAGCGGTTGGCGCTCGCCGGGGTGCTCGCGATGCGTCCGGGAGCACTGGTGCTCGACGAACCCTGCGCGAACCTCGACCCGTCCGGAGTCCGACAGGTGCACGACGCCGTCCGGGCACTGCTCGACGAGACCGGCGCGACGATGCTCGTCGTGGAGCACCGGATCGGCACGTGGCTCGACCTGGTCGACCGGCTCGTGCTGCTCGAGCCGGGCGGCGGCGTGATCGCCGACGGCACGCCCGCCGACGTCCTCCGCACCCACGGCGATGCCTTGACCGCTGCCGGCGTGTGGGTCCCCGGTGCCGAACCCGCGCGCGGCTCCGCCCGAGCGCCCCATCCCGCGCCCGCACGAGCGGGCGAAATACCCGGGCCCGTCTCGGGGAGCACTCCGGTATTCCGCCCGCTCGACGAGGCGGGGACGAGCGCGCCCCCACGAGCGGGCGAAATACCCGGGTCGAGTGGGGAACCCACCCTGGCATTTCGCCCGCTCGACGAGAACGGGCGCGCGGCCGGGCGCGCGGCCGGGCGTGAGCCGGGGCTCGCGACGCGGCGCGCGACGGAGCGGGCGACGGAGCAGGACCTCCTCGTGGCGGAGGGGCTCGGCACCGCCCGGGGCAAGCGGCAGCGCGTGGGGAGCGGCATCGACCTCGACGTCCGCGCCGGCCGGGTCATCGCGATCACGGGCCCGAACGGCATCGGCAAGTCGACGCTCGGGCTGACCCTCGCGGGACTCCTCCGTCCCGCAGCGGGCATGCTCCGTGCCACCGGGACGCTCGCCCGCGACGCCGGCCCTGCGCCGCACTCCTGGTCGAGCCGCGAGCTCGCGGCCCGGATCGGCACGGTCTTCCAGGACCCGGAGCACCAGTTCGTCGCCCGCACGGTCCGCGAGGAGATCGCCGCCGGCCCGCATGCCCTCGGCATCCCGGACACCGCGGAGCGTGTGGGTGAGCTGCTCGATGCCTTCGGCCTGGCGCACCTCGCGGACGCCAACCCGTTCACGCTCTCCGGCGGTGAACAGCGGCGTCTCGCGATCGCCACGGTCGTTGCCACCCGGCCTCCGGTCGTCGTGCTCGACGAACCGACGTCGGGGCAGGACCGTGCGACGTGGCAGGCCGTGATCGACCGGCTCGGAGCGCTGGCGGACGCCGGGACCGCGGTGGTCGCAGTGACGCACGACCGGGACCTGGTGCGCGCACTCGACGCCGACGAGGTGGTCCTCACCGCGACGGGCGCGACACGCGCAGCCGAGACGCGCGCAACCGCAGCCGAGACACGCGCACACGCGCCCGCGACCAACGCGCCCACGGAGGTCACGACGTGACCACCTCGTCGACGCAACGCGCACAGCCGTGGCGGTCCGAGCCTCCCGTCCGGCCGCAACGCGGCATCCGCGCGGTCCAACCGGTGGCAGCGCTCCTCGGGGTCATCGGTCTCGGGATCTGTCTCGTGCTGAGCCTCGACGTCGTGTCGGCGGCGGTCGCCCTCGGTCTGGAGCTCGCCCTCCTTCCCCTCCTCCGGATCCCGGTCCGGACCCTGCTGCTCCGGACCTCGCCCGTTTTGATCGCCGTGCCCCTGACGGGCGTGAGCATCGCGTTGTACGGGAGGGCCTCCGGACGGGAGTGGTTCGACCTCGGCTTCGCCCACGTCACCGACGGGTCGCTCGTGCTCGCCGTGGCGACGATGCTGCGCGTGCTCGCGGTCGGGGTGCCGAGCATCGTGTTGTTCATCGGGATGGACCCCACGGACCTGGCCGACGGGCTCGCGCAGATCCTGCGGCTGCCCGCGAGGTTCGTGCTCGGGGCACTCGCAGCCATCCGGATGATGACCCTGCTCGGCGACGACTGGCGGCAGCTCGCGATGGCCAGGCGTGCCCGCGGGCTCGCTGACACCGGACGGATCCGGCGCGGTGCGTCGATGGCGTTCGCGCTGCTCGTGCTCGCGCTCCGTCGGGCGACGACGCTCGCGGTGGCGATGGAGTCGCGCGGGTTCGGCGCGCCCGGGAGGCGCACGTGGGCCCGCCCGGCCCGCTTCGGCGCACGGGAGTGGGCGATGGTGGCCGTGCTGGTCGGGATCGGGCTCGTCTCGATCGCGGCGTCGGTGGCCGTGGGGACGTGGCGTGTCTGAGGGGGTGCGTGGTGCTTCGGTCTCGGGTGCTTCCGTCGGCCTGGAGGCTCGGCTCGTCTCCGTCGCGTCCCTCGCCGACCGCGCACGGTCGGCTCCGCAGCCGTCCGGCCGCCGGTCCGTCGTCCTGGTCGACGGGCGCTCCGGGACCGGGAAGACCACGCTGGGGAACGCACTCGGGGAGTCGCTCGGGTGGCGGGTGGTCCACCTCGACGACGTCTACCCGGGGTGGGACGGGCTCCGTGCCGCGTCGACAGCCGTCGTGACGGAGGTCCTCGGCGAGGTGTCCGGCTACCGGCGGTGGGATTGGGGCCGCTCTGCACCGGCCGACTGGGTGTCGCTCGACCCTGCGGCGCCGCTCGTGATCGAGGGCTGTGGTTCGTTGTCCCGCGGCTCGGCACCGCTCGCGACGCTGCGGGTCTGGATGGACGCGGACGACGAGGTCCGGAAGCGGCGTGCTCTCGACCGGGACGGGGACGTGTTCGCGGCGGAGTGGGAGCGCTGGGCGCGGCAGGAGGATGCGTTCATCGCGTCGGAGGACCCCGTCGCACTGGCGGACGTCGTCCTGCGGTCCTGAGGGCCTGTCGCCGGTGGCTCGCGGCTGGTGGCCCGCGGACTGGTGGCGTCGCTACGCCCAGCCGAGTTCGTGGAGGCGCTCGTCGTCGATGCCGTACCAGTGGCCGATCTCGTGGACGAGCGTGGTGTGGACCTCGTCCCGGAGTTCCTCGATCGTGTCGCACTCGGCGAGGTGCTGCTTCCGGAACACCACGATGCGGTCGGGGAGCTCTCCGAAGCCGTACTGCCCGCGTTCGGTCTGTGCGACGCCGTCGTAGATGCCGAAGAGCTCGGAGCCGTCCTCGGGTTCGTCCTCCACGACGAACACGACGTTGTCGAGGCCGTCGACCATCTCGTCGGGCAGCAGGTCGAGTTCGTCGGTCACGAGCGCCTCGAAGGCCTCGGCGGACATCTCCATCACGCGTCCGATCGTGGCACACCCACCTGATCGCACCGCCGCCCGTCTTCGGTGCGGCACCCGCGTCTCGCGTTCGCGTCGCCGGAGGCGCGCTCGCCGCCGGAGGCGGCCAGACAAACACAGAAGGAGAACCCCGTTGCGACAGCAACAGGGTTCTCCTTCGACTGATCTTCATCAGCACTGGGGTGAGTAACGGGGCTCGAACCCGCGACCTCCTGGACCACAACCAAGCGCTCTACCAGCTGAGCTATACCCACCATGTGCACCGGTCAGGCCGGGCAACCACTCAATAGTAGTACATGCGAGCGGCCCCGCGGGACACTACTCGGCGGGCTGTGGAGCGAGCCGGGGCTCCCAAGCGGCGACGACCTCCGCCGCGACCGCATGGACGTCGTCCGTGCTCGGACCGGGCTCGGCGACGAAGCCCGCGCGACGGTAGTACTCGAGCTCGCGGATCGACTCGAGGATGTCCGCGAGGGCCCGGTGCCCGCCATGCTTCTCCGGCGCGTTGAAGTACACGCGCGGGAACCAGCGGCGGCAGAGTTCCTTGATGCTCGACACGTCGACGCTCCGGTAGTGCAGGTGTCCGTCGACGCGGGGCATGTACTTCGACAGGAACGAGCGGTCCGTGCCGATGGTGTTGCCGGCCAGGGGAGCGGTCCCCTCGGCGGGCACGTGGGCGAGGATGTACTCGAGCACCTGGTACTCGGCGTCCGCCAGGGAGACGCCGTTCGAAATCTCATCGATGAGGCCCGACGTGGTGTGCATGTTCGTCACGAACTCGTTCATGTTGTCGAGCGCGGACTGGTCCGGCTTGATCACGATGTCGAATCCGGGGTGCACGGGGTTCAGGTCGAAGTCGGTGATGACCACGGCCACCTCGACGAGTTCGTCGACCTCGAGATCGAGGCCCGTCATCTCGCAGTCGATCCAGACGAGGCGGTCATTCGCGGTTGCCATGCCCTCGATCCTATTCCCGGCACCACGGTGCCCTGGACGGGACGGTCTGGAGGCCGCTGCCGGTCCGCCGGGCGCCCGCCGCGCCTCCAGGCGGTCGCGTCCACTGCCCCCACCCACTCGCCACCCCGCCCCGCCAGCGCCCCGGAACGCCGAGCGGGCGGAATACCCGGGTGGCCGCGGTGGCGGACCGCGGTATTCCGCCCGCTCGACGGAGCGCGTGGACTGCGCTTGGCCGGCGCGTGCGCGAGCGGGTGAAATACCCGGGTGGCCGCGGTGGCGGACCGAGGTATTCCGCCCGCTCGGCGGAGCGCGCGCTGGGGAGCGGGCCCGATCACGCGAGCGGGCGAGATGCCCGGGTGTCGCCGAAGGCGGACCGCGGTATTTCGCCCGTTCGACGGAACGCGCGCTGGGGAGCGGGCCCGATCACGCGAGCGGGCGGAATACCCGGGTGGCCGCCGAGGCGGACCCGGGTACTTCGCCCGCTCGATCGCGCGCCGACCCCCGGCCCGGCTGGGACCCGCGCCCCGGCCCTGCCCTATGCCATCTCGCCCGCGGCGATGGCCTCGGCCTCGACGGGCTCCGGCTCGGCACCGTCGTCGACCCGCCGCAGCACCCGAGCGGTCACGAGGGTGACCACGAACGCGACGGCCACGGACGACCCCGCGAAGACGTACGCGGCGGACGGCGAGTACCCGTCGGCGAGCAGCGTCGCGACGGGCGGGGCGATCGCACCACCGATGAAGCGCACCGCGGAGTACGCACTCGAGGCGACCGACCGGGGGAGGTCAGTGGCCTCCATCACGCACTCGGTGAGCACGGTGTTCAGCACGCCCAGCACGAGTCCGCCGATGACCACGCAGATGATGAGCCCGACCTGCGAACGCACGACGATCGCAGCCGCGAACAGGTCGAGTGCGAGCAGCGGCAACGCGATGCGCAGCACCGTCGTCCGACGGAGACGAGCGGTGAGCATCGGGGCGACCCACACCGAGGTGATCGCCAGGCCGACACCCCAGCCGAAGAACGTGAACCCGATGCCGAGCGCCCCGAACCCGAGCGGGAACGGCGTGTAGGCGAGCAGGACGAAGAAGCCGATGTTGTAGAACAGCGCGGTCGCGGCGAGTGCTGCCAGCGCCGGACGACCCAGGGCGCGGAAGGGTGCGGAGAGCTTCGTCGGGACGGGCTTCTCGAGCCCGGAGGACTTCAGCATGACGGCCACGGCGACGAACGCGATCGCCATCAGCGTGGTGACGCCGAAGAACGGGCCGCGCCAGCTCACGGAGCCGAGGAGGCCACCGACGAGCGGGCCGATCGCGATGCCGAGGCCGAGCGCGGCCTCGTACAGGATGATCGCGGACGCCGTGCCACCCGATGCCGCCCCGACGATGGTCGCGAGCGCGGTCGAGATGAACAGCGCGTTGCCGAGCCCCCATCCCGCACGGAAGTCGATGATCGTCCACACGTTGTTCGACACGGCTGCGAGCACCGAGAACACCACGATGAGGGCGAGCCCGATCATCAGGGTGCGCTTGGCGCCGATCCGGCTGGAGACCCAGCTGGTGAAGAACATCGCGACGCCGGTCACCGCGAGGTAGCTCGTGAAGAGCAGCTCGGTCTGCGCGGCGGTCGCCTTGAGCGACGATGCGATGGCGGGCAGGATCGGGTCCACCAGGCCGATGCCCATGAAGGCAACGACACAGGCGAAGGCGATCGCCCAGACCGCCTTGGACTGTTTGAGGATGCTGCCGGACGATGCCGGTGCGTGCGCGTTCACGCGGTGATCTCCGTTCTGGTCCCCGTGGCGAGGGCCGATGCGATGAGGGCCGATGCCTCGTGCAGGATGTCCCACTGGTCGTCGTCGAGATCGGCGAACATCGGCCCGACCGTGCGGGTGAGCGTCGTGCGCCAGTCGGCGAGACGGACGCGACCCTCGGACGTGATCTCGATGAGCTGCCCGCGGGAGTCGTCGGGGTCGACGGTCCGCGAGATCAGGCCGTCAGCGAGCATGCCGGCGACGAGTCGGGTCATCGTGGGTTGGGAGACGCGGGACTGCTTCGCGAGTTCGCCGAGCCGGAGCGGCTGGTCGGACTCGAGGATGCCCAGCGTGCGCCAGACGGCCGACGACGTGGTGCTGCCGGCGGCCTGGGCGGCGACGCGGATCAGGCGGTTGACCGAGACGAGGAGGGTCTCGATCGTCTGCTCGCGCGTTGTTTCCATAGCTGAACTATATAGCGTTGCTATGTATCTTGCAACAGGGCGTCCCTGGTAGAAGTGATGAATGAGCGACATCACCATCGACGAAGGCAGCGAGTACACCGCGATCTTCCACCAGGGCCCCTTCGACGGGACCACGGACACCCGCACCGCGACGAGCGGTTCGGTGGACGACGAAGTGACGGTCTACGCGGACGTCGAGGGCCTCCAGACGGCCTTCACCTACCGGGCGACCGGCTCCCGCCACGTCCTCGACCAGATCTCCGTCGACTACACCTACGAGCCGGGCGAGTCCGACCCCGTGGACGACCTCGCCGACCGCGGCGACCGCAGCGGCGAGTTCGACCGGGAGTAGTCCGAGCCGCTTCGACGTTGCAGGATCACATGCAGCTCGACCTCTGGACCTCCGCCTTCTGCGCACCGTGCGCCGCCGCCCGCCGGGTGGCCGCCGACGCGGCACGGCTGGTCCCCGGGCTGACGGTGACCGAACGCGACGTCGCGGCACACCCCGACGACGCTGAAGACCTCGGCATCCGTTCGACCCCGACGATCATCGTGCGGGGCGAGGACGGAGCCGAGGTCTTCCGTTCACCCGGGGTCCCCTCCCGGGACCAGCTGCTGGTCGCGGTCGCGAAGGCGGTCGCCTGACACCCGGACTGGAGGCTCGGCTCGGCTCGCCGACGCCGCCGGGCTCTCGGACGGGGTCACCTCGGACATCCGTGGTGCGGTGGGTCCGTCGGCCTGCGTCCGCTGGGAGCGCGGTGCCCCGACGATCGTCGGCGCCGGCGGTCGGACCACACGCAGCACGCGACGCACGGCACGTTTCGCGCTCCTGACCGGCGCGCCGACGACGAGCGCTGCCGTACCGATCGCCGACCGGTCCGCGCTGCCGAGGGCGTTCTTCCGGTCCCAGGCACGGCGGAGTGCCCCACCACGACTGCGTCGGGCGCTCGGCCGGTCCGCCAGGGTGCCGGCGTCCCGTCGTAGCATCAACGCCTCGGCCCGTGTCACCCAGTCGTCGTCCGTCGCCGGGTGGAAGTAGTTGTCCGTCATCCACGCCGGTCGGACCCTGCCGAACCGGCCGTCGACGAGGTCGCCCGCGTCACCCTCGAGGCCGCTGCCGACGAACACCTCGTTGATCAACGGGCGGGAGACACCGAAGTCCGTCAGGGTCAGCGCCGGGATGCCCCGCGCGGCCGCCTCGAGCACGGCGGTGGAGCTGATCGTGACGAGCGCCACGGCGCGGTCGAGGTGCGCGGCCATCGGACCGGTCTCGACCACGAGGTTCGTCGGGGCGTCCGTCGGCAGCAGATCCGCGTACGGGAAGGCCTCGCGGTGTGTCTGCTGTTCGCCGGCGACCGCACGGGTCTTCAGCACCACACGCCACTCCGGGTGCCGGCGGGCGGTCTCCGCGAGCCACGCGACGACCTGCGCCCGATCGTCACGTGTGGCCGGGACGCTCGGCTGTGCGGCGAACACGACGGAGTCCGGTGCCACGGTCCGACGCGCCACGACGCCGGGGCGGGCGAAGGGCAGCGTGGCCAGGGCGAAGTGCGGCTCGACACCGTTCTCCGTCGCGAGGGCGTCGTACTCGCGGACCTCGCGGTGGCTGTGCAGCACGAACAGGTCGGCGCGGGCTCGGGAGAACACGCCCTTCCACTTCGCGGGGAAGGAGATACCAGGGAGCCCTGTCAGCAGGACGGGCCGACGGGGGACCGTGCGGTGGACCAGGTCGACGAGGAGTTCCGCGACCGGGCCGATCACCGAGACCAGGACCGCGTCGGGCTCGGTCAGTCGGACGTGGTCGACGACGGCGTCGACCTCGAGCGGTGCCGGGGGAGCCGATGCCAGGTGGGCCAACCGACCGTCCAGACCGCGGAACGCCGAACGGAGCTGTGCCGGGCTCGCGGTCCGCGGGGTGTCCACCACGAGGAGCTCGAGCGACCAGTTCTCGGGGGCCGCGGCGAGCAGGTGACTGCCCCACTTCGCGAACGAGTCGGTGTCCACGATCCCGACCACGTGCCTCCCGGCCGTGTCCCCGGACCCGCGCACGACGCTCGACGCTGGGGTCACGCGTCCACGCGGCGGAGCTTCGCGAGCGGGGCGAGCTCGCCGGGCATGACCCGCTTGACGCCGTCGCCGAGGGCGGTCTCGATGATCCTGACGTCGCGCGCGAGGGTCTGCAGGCCGTGCGGCTCGAGCGACGCGGCGTGGTCGGAGCCCCACATCGTGCGGTCGAGCGTGATGTGGCGCTCGAGGGCGGTGGCGCCCAGGGCGACCGCCGCGATCGAGATCTGCAGGCCGGGCTCGTGTCCCGAGTACCCGATGGGAACGCCGATGTAGCGCTGTGCGAGGGTGTCGATCATGCGGAGGTTCGCCTCCTCCGCGGGCAGCGGGTACGTCGAGGTCGCGTGCATGAGGACGAGCCGTTCGGTGCCGAGCGCCTCGACCGCGCGGTCGATCTGCTCCAGCGTGGACATCCCGGTCGACAGGATCACGGGCTTGCCGGTCGCTGCCACCGCGTGCAGCAGGCCGAGGTCGGTGACCGACGCGGAGGCGATCTTGTACGCGACGACGCCCAGGTCCTCGAGGAAGTCCACGCTCGGCTCGTCCCACGGCGACGCGAACCAGTCGAGGCCGCGCATCGTCGCGTGGTCGCCGATCTCGATGTACTGGTCGCGGTCGAACTCGACGCGGTAGCGGTACTCGAGGTAGGTCATCTCGCCCCACGGCGTGCTGCGCGGGGTGTGCTTCATGTGCTCGGGCGTGGAGATCTCCGGCGTCCGCTTCTGGAACTTCACGGCCTGCAGCCCCGCGTCGGCGGCGACGTCGACGAGCCGCTTCGCGACGTCCACGTCGCCGTTGTGGTTCAGGCCGATCTCGCCGATCAGGTACGCGGGGTGGCCGGCGCCGATGGTGGACGTGCCGATGCTGACGGTCATGGTGCTCCGTTCGTGGTGGTGGCTTCGCGTTCTTCGCGTGCGGTGCTTGCGGTGCTCGCGTTTCGTGCGGTGCGGTCGAGCCGGGGTGCGAGGGCGTCGGCGAGCGCGAGGTCCGTCTCGTCGTCGATGTCGATCGCGCCGGCCGGGTCGACCGGCACGATCTCGACGCGCCCGAAGAACCGGTGCCGGTGCTGCCGGAACCCTTCGACGCGCATCGCGTAGAGGGCGCCGGTCTCGCGGTACTCGGGTGCTCGGTCCTGGCGTCGGGGGCGCGTCGCCGCGTCGTGGTTCACCGCGACCGCACGTCCGTCGGGGTCGGTGCGCCACAGGAACGCGTGCGACGGCGTCGCGGCGAACACCGAGTCCGCGTGGTGGTCGAGGATTCGTTCCACTGCGGCGTCGAGGTCGGCCGGGTCGATGAACGGTGACGTCGCCTGGACGAAGAGCAGGACCTCGGGGGTGTCGCCGGCGGCCTGGAGCTCGTCGAGTGCGTGCAGCAGCGCGGACTCGGAGCTGGCGCCGTCGTCGGCGAGGTCGGCGGGGCGTCGGACGATGCGTGCACCGGCCGCCACCGCCTCGGCAGCGATCGCGTCTCCGTCGGTGGAGACCACCACGGCGTCAACGCGGCGGGCGCGCGACGCAGTCTCGACGGCGCGACGGATGAGCGAGCGGCCGGCGACTGGGCGGAGGTTCTTCCCCGGGATGCCCTTCGAGCCCGCGCGCGCAGGGATGACCGCGACGACGCGCATGCTGCTGGCGCGCTCGGTGCTGGCGGGCGTGCCGCCTGCGCGCTCGGTGCTCATGTCGGCACGCTACGGAGACGGTGTTGCCGGGAGGCGAACGGCGGGGGAGCGTCCGGGGAACGGCGGATTGCTAGGGTCGACGGGTGCTCGGAGCCGATGACGTCCTCGACCCGCCGCCACGTCGTGTCCTCGTCGCCGGTGTGACCGGCGTCGGCAAGACGACCACGGCCGGTCGGATCAGCCGCCGGCTCGGACTTCCGCACACCGAGATCGACGCCCTGTTCCACGGACCCGGCTGGGTGCCGCGTCCGAGCTTCGAGGCGGACGTCGAGGCGTTCACCGCCGAACCCGCCTGGGTCACCGAATGGCAGTACCACCAGGTGCGACCGCTCCTCGTCGAGCGCGCCGACACCTTGGTCTGGCTCGACCTGCCCGTCCTCGTCGCGCTCTTGCGGCTCGTGCGTCGGACCGTCCGTCGACGAGCCCGTCGGATCGAGCTCTGGAACGGCAACGTCGAGCCGCCGCTGTGGACCGTCCTGGTGAACCGGGACCACATCATCCGGTGGGGGCTCCGGACGCGCAGGAAGATGCAGGCCCAGGTCCCACCGCTCGAGGACACAGCATCCCACCTGCGCATCGTCCGACTCCGATCGCAGGCCGAGGTCGACGCGTGGGTCCACCGGCTGCCCCGACCCTCGGAATAGAATCGGAGTCGTCCGCCTCCGTAGCTCAGTGGATAGAGCAGGTGGTTTCTACCCACCGTGCCGCGGGTTCGATTCCTGCCGGGGGCACCGACGACGAAGGCCGCCATCCGTTCGGATGGCGGCCTTCGTGTGGTGGAGGGCGGTGACGGCTACTCGTCGTCCTCGGCGCGGCGACGCAGCTCGTTGGCGCTGATCGGCTGCGTGTACGGCGCCTCTGCCGTCTCGTCCGCGTCCGCGGGTTCCACCGGGGCGTCGGCGATCCGGGTGGGGATCGACGTCGTGTTCGCGGGGCCGGCGGCATCGACGGGACCGTCGGTGAGGTTGCCGGCGTCACGCTGCGTGTCCGTCTCGCGGGGCGAGGACTGCGGTCGGAGCGGCGACACCGGCTGCTCGTCGACGACGTCGGCGTTGTCCGCGTCGACGTCGTTCGAACCGCGTGACGGGGACACCGGCGTGCCGGGAGCCCCGGGCGTGCCGGGAGTCCCCGACGTGCCGGGCGCCCCGGGCGTACCGGGAGTCCCGAGTGCCGGACGGATCGGTGTCGGCGCCGGCTGGTCGTCACCGTACGGGCGGGTGAGTCCGTCACCGAACGAGCGGGTCGCGCCGTCCGTGATCGGCGTCGTGGCGTTCGGGTCGGTGCCGCGCGTCGCGGTGTACGCGGCGGCGCCTGCAGTGCCAGCGGCTGCAGTGCCAGCGCCTGCGTTCGCGGTGGTGCCCGGCGTGCCGGCGGCTGCCGTGCCCGCGGCTGCCGTGCCGGCGGCTGCTGGGGCAATGGGGCCCGCGGTCGCGGACGCGGGCTGCGCGGCGGGCGTGGTCGGGCCTCCCGTCCGCTGCGGCGCAGGCCGCAGGGAGGTGGTCGTCGGCGTCGGGGCCGGCGTCGGCTCTGGCGCGCGCTTGCCGCTCGCCTGGTCGGCGCTCCAGTCCTGCTGACGCTTGATCAGGTCGGCGTCGGGATCGGGCGACTCGAACTTCCAGCGCTCGAGGTCGTACTTGAAGAGCTTGCGTGCCTTGCCGGGCCGGGACTGCCACTCGAGCAGCCGGTCGCGGAACTCGGCGAGGGACTGCTCCGCCTGGAAGCTGAACGTCGAGGAGTTCTTCTTGATGTCGGCGATCTCGTGCTGCGCCCAGTTCGCGGCGAGCGGCGCACCGTTGATCGGCAGCAGGCGGAGACGGATGTCGGCGTCCTCGGCGAGGTGGTCCGCGTACCCGCGCTCGTCGTGACCGAGGGAGCCCCACGACGCAGCCTTGCGGGCCGCCGAGATGATCGCTGCGACGGCGGCGTTCTTGGCTTCCCGCTCCTGCAGGCTCACCACGCGCTTGGTCGCACCGCGTCCGATGAGGGCCGCGACGACACCGGCCACGACGATCGCCACGAAGGGGATCAGCGCTCCGGAGATCACCCGCCACCCCGTGTCCGACGAGGTCCAGTCGAGAAGGTCGTTCCACCAGTCCATGCGCGCACCATACTCACGAGTCGGTCGGTTCCAGGGGAGATCAGGCGGCGTTCCGCGCATCCGGTCCGACGTGATTCCAATGTGGAACATCATCGGATCGAAGCGCTCGACGCGCTCGACGTGTCGGGGTCACCAGCGCAGGCAGTCCACCGCGTCGTCGACGGACCAGACGTTCGGCAGTTCGACGAACCGGCGCTCGGCGGCGATGTACCGCCGCGCTCGGTAGGCGGTGTCGCCTGCCACGTCGACACGGTCGACGTACCCGACGATCTCGCCGTTGGAACGGGTCACGCGGGAGAGGTCGTCGCGGACGTCGAGGACGCGGAGGTCACCGCGGGAGCGTGCGACGGGGTGCGCGGTCCGGATGCGCAGCTGGGGTTCGGTGGTCGTCAGCATCGAGGTGCCTCCTGTTCCTGGTCGGTGTGCTGCTGACGCTACGGCGCACCTCCGACACGCCGAGGTGTCTCGGAGGACTCGGGGGACAGTGCGGGCCGGCTGCGCGTTGTGGAGGACACACTCGAGACCCGGGGGTCCTCGGAGGCCGGGGCGGTACGTTGTGCCCATGACCACGTTCGTGCTCGCAGGTGGATGTTTCTGGTGTCTCGACGCCGTGTACCGCACGCTCCAGGGCGTGCAGGACGTGGTGTCCGGCTACATCGGCGGGACCACGGAGAACCCGTCGTACGAGGCGGTGTGCACGGGTGCCACCGGTCACGCCGAGGCCGTCGCCGTCACCTTCGACGAAACGGTGATCCCGGCCGACGTCATCCTCGACGTGTTCTTCACACTGCACGACCCGCGGCAGCTCAACCGGCAGGGTGCCGACGTCGGCACCCAGTACCGCTCGGCGATGTTCCCCGCCGACGACGAGCAGCGCGCGCTGTTCGAGCACGCCATCGAGCGCGCGTCGGACATCTGGGACGGCCGGATCGTCACCACGATCGAGCCGCTCACGACGTTCTTCCCCGCCGAGGAGTACCACCAGGACTTCTTCGCGAAGAACCCCGGCCAGGGCTACTGCCTCGCAGTCGCGCTGCCGAAGGTGAACAAGGTCCGCAAGGCCTACAGTCAGTACATCCTGGCGTCCTGAACAACAGGACCGGACGTCGGGGCCACGAGGAGGTGGTCGAACGATGACACAGAACGACGGAACATGGGTCGCAGTCGGTCCGGCAGGAGCGGTGGGCAGCATCCACCGTGCGCCGGACGGCTTCCGGGTCGAGCTCTACGGACACCGGGCCGGCAGTGGCGGGGTCTACCCGTCGCTCCAGTCCGCGAAGGGTGCGGTCCACGCCGCGCTCGGTCCGCTCGCGACGCGACCGGAGTTCCACGCGCACTGATCCCACGTGGCTGACCCGGCCGGGAGGCTCGGGGGACTCGTCCTCCACAGTCGCCTGATCGGGTCCACACCACACACATCGAGCCCCGGCCCGCCACGGCGGTCCGGGGCTCGATGACGATCGGTGGCATGAACGACACCATCACCGTCTGCGGCATCGTCGCGACCGAGCCCCGCCACCTCGTCACCGAGACCGGCATCGCCATCACGAGCATGCGCTTGGCATCACCGTCCCGTCGCTGGGACCGTCAGAACTCCACCTGGACCAACGGCCCCACCAACTGGTTCACCGTCACGGCCTTCCGGTCGCTCGCGGCGAACGTGCACAAGTCCGTCAAGAAGGGGGACCGCATCCTCGTGACCGGACGGGTGCGGATCAGGACCTGGGAGCGCGACGGCCGCGGCGGCACGTCCGTCGAGATCGACGCGGAAGCCCTTGGACAAGATCTCGCCTGGGGCATCAGCAACTGGATCAAGGTGCCGCGCCACGCATCGGAAGCGACCGCGGTACCCGGCCCCGGACCGAGCGTGAACCCCGACACCGGAGAGGTCAACGGTGCGGACGACAGCTCGGGCGACGAAGCCGACGAGGCGACTCCTGTCCCGGCGGACGGGGTGCACGAGGACCTGCCGGAGCCGAGCGCCGCCGCCCGGGCCGCCGACGAAGTCCACCGCGAAGCAGCCTGACGTGCTCGAACCGTCACGCGGGGCCGGACGGGTCACTACACTTGACCGCGATATGGCTGAGTACATCTACCAGATGGTCCGTGCCCGCAAGGCAGTCGGCGACAAGCTGATCCTCGACGACGTCACGATGTCGTTCCTCCCCGGTGCGAAGATCGGCGTCGTGGGCCCGAACGGCGCCGGCAAGTCGACGATCCTGAAGATCATGGCCGGCCTCGACCAGCCCTCCAACGGCGAAGCGAAGCTCACGCCGGGCTTCAGCGTCGGCATCCTCATGCAGGAGCCCGAGCTCGACGAGTCGAAGACGGTGCTCGAGAACGTGCAGGAAGGCGTCGGCGAGATCCACGGCAAGATCTCCCGCTTCAACGAGATCTCCGCCCTGATGGCCGAGCCGGACGCCGACTTCGACGCGCTCCTGGCCGAGATGGGCACCCTGCAGGAAGAGATCGACGCGGCCGACGCGTGGGACCTCGACTCGCAGCTCGAGCAGGCGATGGCCGCGCTCCAGTGCCCCCCGGGGGACGAGCTCGTCACGCACCTCTCCGGTGGTGAGAAGCGCCGTGTCGCGCTCTGCAAGCTCCTGCTCCAGAAGCCCGACCTCCTCCTCCTCGACGAGCCCACCAACCACCTCGACGCCGAGAGCGTGCTCTGGCTCGAGCAGCACCTGCAGCAGTACCACGGTGCCGTCCTCGCCGTGACCCACGACCGGTACTTCCTCGACCACGTCGCCCAGTGGATCGCCGAGGTCGACCGCGGTCGTCTCTACCCGTACGAGGGCAACTACTCGACCTACCTCGAGAAGAAGCGCGCTCGCCTCGAGGTCCAGGGCAAGAAGGACGCCAAGCTCGCGAAGCGTCTGTCGTCCGAGCTCGACTGGGTGCGCAGCAACACGAAGGGCCGCCAGGCGAAGTCCAAGGCCCGTCTCGCTCGCTACGAGGAGATGGTGACGGAGGCCGAGCGCACCAGGAAGCTCGACTTCGAGGAGATCGTGATCCCCGTGGGGCCGCGTCTCGGCTCGCAGGTCATCGACGCCGAGAAGCTGCACAAGCAGTTCGGTGAGCGCGTCATCATCGACGACCTGTCCTTCACGCTCCCGCGCAACGGCATCGTCGGTGTCATCGGCCCGAACGGCGTCGGCAAGACGACCCTGTTCAAGACGATCGTCGGCCTCGAGCCCCTCGACGGCGGCACGCTGAAGATCGGCGAGACGGTCGACATCTCGTACGTCGACCAGAGCCGTGGCGGCATCGACCCGAACAAGAACCTGTGGGAGGTCGTGTCCGACGGACTCGACTACATCCAGGTCGGCAAGACCGAGATCCCGTCCCGCGCCTACGTCTCGCAGTTCGGGTTCAAGGGCCCGGACCAGCAGAAGCGCGCGGGCATCCTCTCGGGTGGTGAGCGCAACCGTCTCAACCTCGCGCTGACGCTCAAGCAGGGCGGCAACCTCCTGCTCCTCGACGAACCGACCAACGACCTCGACGTCGAGACCCTCGGTTCGCTGGAGAACGCACTGCTCGAGTACCCCGGTTGCGCCGTGGTCATCACCCACGACCGGTGGTTCCTCGACCGCATCGCGACGCACATCCTCGCGTGGGAAGGCCTGAACGAGGACGGCACGCCGAACTGGTACTGGTTCGAGGGCAACTTCGAGGCGTACGAGGAGAACAAGATCGAGCGCCTCGGTGCCGACGCGGCCAAGCCCGGTCGCGCGACGTACCGCAAGCTCACGCGGGACTGACCCGCACGTGGCCAGGCTGCACACGCCGGTCCGCATCCGCTGGAGCGACATCGACGCCTACGGGCACGTGAACAACTCCGCGATGCTCCGGCTGCTCGAAGAAGCCCGTGTGCTCGCGTTCTGGGCGCCGGATCCCGACGAGGTCGACGAGTCGGGATCCGCGCCGGAGCCGATCATCGACGGTCGCCCGGGTTCCGGCACGATGACGGTCATCGCGGCCCAGCGTCTCGAGTACCTCGCATCGACGCCGTACTTCCGACGACCGCTCGACATCCAGCTCTGGATCGGGCACGTCGGCGGTGCGAGTCTCGACATCTCGTACGAGGTCTGGTCGCCGGCAGGCCACGAGCCCGCCGAGCTCTACACGCGGGCCACGACGACGCTGGTGATGGTCGACGCGGCCACGAACCGTCCGCGTCGACTGACGGCCGTCGAGCGTGCGGCATGCGAGCCGTACGTCGAGCCGCCGGTCGTGTTCTCGAGGCCGTAGCCGCCCCGGCCCAGCCACCCCCGCACGCGTCAGCGGCGCGAGACCCCGCGTCAGCGGCGCGGGATCCGCATCATGCCCTCCTGCGCGACGCTCGCCAGCAGACGCCCGTCTCGGGAGAACATCCGGCCGAACGCCAGACCCCGGCCGCCCTGCGCGCTCGGCGACTCCTGCGTGTACAGGATCCACTCGTCCGCACGACCGTCCCGGTGCCACCACATCGCGTGGTCGAGGCTCGCGCTCTTGACACCCGGTGTGCCCCAGGCGACCCCGTGCCGCCGCATGATCGGCTCCAGGATCGACAGGTCGCTCGCGTAGGCGAGCACGGCGCGGTGCAGACCCGGGTCCTCGGGGAGCTCGCCCTGCACCCGGAACCACACGGCCTGGTGCGGCACGTGCTCACCCTGCACGTCGACGAACACCGGGCCCTCGACGTGCCGGAGGTCGATCGACCGCTCGGCCCACGCCCGTGCGACGGGGTGGTCGATCGCCGACAGGATCGACGCGGCCGAGGGGAGCGACTCCGGCTCGGGCATGCCGACGGGGAAGGGATCCTGGTGCTCGACGCCGTCGTCCTCGGTCTGGAACGACGCGATCATCGAGAAGATCGGCGTGCCGTTCTGGTACGCCTGCGCCCGGCGTGTGGCGAAGGACCGGCCGTCGTGGATGCGTTCGACGCCGAAGGTGATCGGCACGTCGATGTCGCCCGGTCGCAGGAAGTACCCGTGGAGCGAGTGGATGTCACGCCCGTCGATGGTGGCCTGCGCCGCCACGATGCACTGCGCGAGGACCTGGCCGCCGAAGACCCGGCCGCCGGGGGACCAGTGGTTCGCCCCGGTGAGGATCGTCTCGCGCGTACTCGCGCCGGTGTCCTCGAGTCGCAGGGTCCGCAAGAAGTCCGGTTCGTCGTTGACCACCCCCGCAGTCTACGAAGAGCAGCGCCCCGGTAGGATCGGACACGACATGAGCACCTCGTTCACGCTGCCCGACGCCGCCTCCCTGGGGGACCTCCGCACGTACCTCGGACGTGCAGCCCGCGTCGAGGACGGCTCCGTCCGCCTCATCGCCGACTCCGGGGTGCTCGCCGTCTACACGGCGATCCTCTACCCGCTGGGGCTGCTCGACGAGCTCCCGACGGTGCTCGGGCTCCGCACGTTCTCGCTGACCGAGCCCGCGTCGATCGACGTCGTCGTTCCCCTGGCCTCGTTCCAGGAACGGCTGCGGGTGCTCGCCGACGCGCAGGACGCCGAGCACGCCGAGGGGGCAGACCCCACCCGCGCCACCCCGATCGAGGTCGAGCTGCCGCACGAGGTCCACACCGTCACCTGGGCTGCGATCTCCCCGCCGCGCGGCGGCTGGATCCCCCTGCCCGACGTCTCCGCCGAGCTCCTCCGTCGCGCGGCGAAGGCCGGCATCGACGAGGTCGCCGACGCGGTGCCGACGAACGCCGGCGAAGCCGTGGTACGCAAGATCCGGTCCGAGGTCTGGGGTCGACCGATCCCGGGCGTCGAGCACGTCCCGGCCGGAGCTGGGTTCGCGGGGGAGAGCCTCGGGTTCCTCGGACACGACCCGGTGCGGCTGTTCGAGACCGGGCCCTGGAGCCGCCTCACGACCTCGCGCGGGCACGTCCTCGTGAAGCGACGCGCCTGGACCCTGGCGTCCTAGCCCCCGCGGTACGGAGCGCTCGGCCAGCACCCGGTGCCAGGCTGGCCGCATGCATGTGTTCCTGACCGGCGCGTCCGGCTACATCGGCTCGTCCGTCCTCCGTGCACTCGTCGCCCACGGGCACGACGTCACCGCGATCGTCCGCTCCGACGAGAAGGCCCAGGCCGTCCGCGACGCCGGCGGTCGCGCGTTCGTCGAGGACGTCACCGACACCGAGGTGGTCGAGCGCCTGGCCCACGAGGCCGACGCCGTCGTGCACACCGCGTCCGCGAAGGACGTCGACGAGGCGTTCGTCCGGACGGTCCTCGGTGCACTCACCGGCACCCCGAAGCCGTTCGTCCACACCGGCGGCATCTTCACGTTCGGCAACTCCACCGACATCTCCGAGCAGTCCCCGATCGACCCGCCGGCGATGACCTCGGGCGCGGTGCGAACGAGGCAGTGGTCCGCGCCAGCGACGTGCGCACCACGATCGTGGCGCCCGGCATCGTCTACGGGCGAGGAGCCGGCATCCCGGCCATGTTCATCGGAGACGGCGAGCACGAGGTCCGGCTCGTCGGCGACGGGTCGCAGCGCTGGGCGACGGTCCACGTCGACGACCTCGGCGAGCTCTACGTCCTGGCGCTCGAACGGGCGGAGCAGGACGGGTACGTGCTCGTCGCGACGGGCGACAACCCCACCGTGCGGGAGATCGCCGAAGCCGGGGCGCACGGGTCGCCGATCGTCGCGGAGAGCGTGGACGCGTCCCGCGAGCGCCTCGGCACCGCGTACGCGGACGCACTGCTCATGCACCAGGAGTGCTCGGGTGCGCACGCGCGGAGCGCGTACGGGTGGAACCCGACCCGCCCGTCACTGCTGGAGGACCTGGCGGACGGCTCCTCCGTCCGCTGACGCGACCGACTGGCGGACTGGAGGCTCGTGGCGACGCCGCCACGAGCCTCCAGTCCGGTGGTGGTCAGGACAGGGCGTCCAGGACCGGCCGCACCGCGTTCGCGAACGCGTAGCCGTTCGAGGCGTCCCAGTTGATCGACCAGGTCATCGCACCGCGGAGCCCGGAGTACTTCGCAGCCGGGACGAACGACCCGCACCCGGTCCCCTTCGCGAGGCAGGTCATCGCGTTGTTCACGACACTCGGTGCGACGGAGCCGCTTCCGGCACCGCTCGGCGAGGCGGGGAACCCGAGCCCGACCTGGTCCGCTCGCAGACCGCCCTGGAGGGAGGTGCAGGCGAGGGCCGTCGCGAAGTTGACGGTGCCCTGCGCGTAGACGCCGCCGTCGCACCCGTTCATCGACCCGGAGTTGTAGTACTGCGTCTGCACGATGGTCAGGATGTCCTTGATGTTCAGCGCGAGGGCGAAGTAGTCCGACGATGTGCTGAGCATGTCGATCGTCTGCGGTGCCATCGTGATGATCATGCCGGGGTGCTTCGCCGCGACGGTGTGCAGCGCCTGCGCCATGTACGTCGGATTCACGCCGTTCTCCAGGTCGATGTCCACGCCGTCGAACCCGAACGAGTTCATCAGCGAGTCGACGCTCGCGGCGAAGTTCGCCGCGGACGCGCTGTCGGCGACGGAGATCGTGCCGTTCTGGCCGCCGACCGACACGATGACCTTCTGCCCGCGAGCGTGGACCGTCTGCACGTCCGACCGGAACTGCGCATCCGTGTACCCGCCGAGCTTCGTGGAGAGGCCGGAGTCGACGGCGTACGTCACCGCGCCGGGCTTCGACGCGTCGGCGTTCGCGAACGCGACGGCGACGAGGTCGTACGACGTCGGGACGTCGGCGAGTCGCAGTGCCTTCGCGCCGTTGTCGAAGTCCTGCCAGTAGCCGGTGAGCGTGTGCTTCGGCAGCTGCGCGGCCGGGCCGGTGCCCGGGGTGGGTGTCGGTGTCGGTGTCGGGGTGGGCGTCGAGGTCGGTGTGGACGTCGGCGTCGAGGTCGGCGTCGGGGTGGCGCCTGCGCCGCCGGGGCCGCTCAGCACGATGTCATCGGCGAGGTAGGTGCCCTGTCCGTACCAGCCGTGCACGTACACCGTCGCGGTCTTCTGCGACGCCCCGGTGGTGAACGTGGTGGTCAGCTGCTGGTAGCCCGCTGCAGAGGTCCACGTGCTCGCGCCGGATCCGCTCTCGCCGAGGTACACGTAGCTGCCGGAGACCCATCCGGACAGGGTGTACGACGTGCTCGGCTGCACGGCGATCGTCTGCGAGCACTGTGCGGTGTCCGACGACGTCGGCGTGCCGGAGAGGGCCTTCAAGCCGGAGTGGACCGGCGTGCTGACCACGGATGCGCCGGAGCAGACCCACCCGCTGGTGGTCCCCGCTTCGAATCCGGGGTTCGACACGAGGTTGCCGCCAGCCGCGTCGGCGGTGTTCGGCAGCATGACCGCCGCGGTCAGGGCGGCCCCTGCGCCGACGGCTGCGAGTTTCGGAACGACCTTCATGGTTCTCCTCATGAGGCGTCGCGGCCCTCGGGAGTGGGCGCCGTGCCCGAGCCACACCATTCCGCAAGGTCATTGCGGAATGGTGTGGAGAGGTTATGACCAGTTCGACCGGAGCGTCAAGAGGTCAGTCGAAGGTGTTCGTCATCGCGTGTGCGGCACGGTCGAGGTACGCCCACAGCTCGGCCTCGTCGAGGGGCGCGAGCCCGAGCGACTCGACTGCTCCACGCATGTGGTGCAGCCAGCGCTCACGGGCCTCGGAGTTGATCCGGAAGGGGTTGTGCCGCATGCGGAGTCGCGGGTGCCCGCGCTGCTCGCTGTAGGTGCCGGGGCCGCCCCAGTACTGCTGCAGGAAGAGCGAGAGCCGCGAGATCGCGCCCTCGAGGTCGTCCTGCGGGTACATCGGCCAGATGACGTCGTCCTGCTGGACGCCGTCGTAGAAGCGCCGCACGAGGCGGTCGAACGTCGGTGCGCCGCCGATCCGGTCGAACAGTGACCCGGTCGCGGACGTCCCGCCGAGGCCGACCCGCAACGTGATCGGCTGCGCAGGCGCACCGCCGGACGCACCGGAGGCGCCTGGTGTGGGGATGTCGGTCATCGGTCGTTGTTCCTTCCGGAGTCGGGGCCGTCGGTCTCGATCGGCTGCCCGTACTGGTTGGTCTTGCGGCCGCGCCGGGGCTTCGTCGGGGCGGGCGTCGGCTGGGTCCGGACGGTGCGGAGCCCGTTGATCGAGGTCGCGTTCTCCCAACCCTCCGGCATGATCATCGCCATCGCGGGCAGCGTCACGCCGAGCTCGTCGACGGCGTGCTTCAGCCGGATGCGGAGTTCACGCCCGACGACGTCGAGCTCGGACGCGCGGGTCTTCACCACGAGCCGGAACACCATGCCCGTGTCGGTGATCGACTGCAGGCCCCAGATCTCCGGCTTCTCGATGATGCGCTGCCGCCAGCGGGGCTCCTGCGACATCCGCACGGCGGCGGCGAGCAGGGCGTCCTGGACGGCGTCGATGTCGGTCTCGTAGGGGACGGTGATGTCGACGAGCACGCGCGACCAGCCCTGCGACAGGTTGCCGACGCGCAGGATCTGTCCGTTCGGCACGAACCACAGGATGCCGTTGACGTCGCGGATCTGCATGACCCGCAAGCCCACGTTCTCGACGACACCGGTGGCCTGCCCGGTGTCGACGACGTCACCGACGCCCGCCTGGTCCTCGAGGATCATGAACACGCCGGACAACAGGTCCTTGACGATCGACTGGGCACCGACGGCGAGGCCTGCTGCGACGAGGGACGCCCCACCCACGATCCCGACGGCGGCGTTCGGGAGCACCTGCGGGATGATCACTGCGAGTGCGATGATCACGACGGCGACGGTCGCCAGGTTCTTGAGCACGCTGCCGAGCGTCCTGGTGCGCTGGACGACGCGTGCGGTCTGGATCGGTGAGGCGATGAGCGCCTGGGTGTCGGTGGTGCCCTGGCGCTTCTTCGCCCCGTTGACGACGCGGTCCACCACGCCGTTGATCGAGCGCCTGAGGATGAGCCGCACGATGATCGCCGCGAGGATCGTGATGACGATCACGATCGGGACGTGCCAGGTCTCCACGAACTGGGTGAAGGCGTTGGAGATGAGCTTCGAGGTGTCGTCTGCAGCCAGGTTCATATCCGCTCGATGCTAGAGGGGCGGGGTGTGGCGTCCCTGGAGGAACGCCACACCCCGCCTGGCAACCGGACTCAGGCGTCGGCTGCCTGGACCCGCAGCGCGCGCTCGGTGCCCGCGAGGTTCTCGGTCACGATGCGACGCAGCGCCGGGGTCTCCGGGTGTGCCTCGAGCCACGCGGTCGCGGCGTCACGGAGCTCCACCGAGGCGAGCGGCGCCGGGTAGAGCCCGGTGACGATCGTGTCGGCGATGTGGTAGCTCCGCTCGGCCCAGATGCGGGTGAGCACGTCGAAGTACTTCGGGACGAGGCCTTCGAGCACGACGGGGGAGTTGGCGTGCTGGAACCCGATCGTCGTCTGGCGCACGATGGCGTTCGGCAGCGCGTCGGAGTCGACGAGCGACGAGAATGCCGCCAGCTTGCCCTCGGCGGTGGGGATCGTCGCACGGGCCCGTGCGGCTGCCTGCTCGCCAGACGCGGTCTTGTCGGCGGCGAGCTCGGCGTCGACCTCGGCGTCCCCGGCGGCACCCGCGAGCACGAGGCCCTCGAGCAGCTCCCAGCGGAGGTCGGTGTCGATCTCGAGCCCGTTCAGCGTGACCGAGCCGTCGCGCAGCCCCGTCAGCGTCGCGACGTGCTCCGGCGTCGAGGCGATCTGCGCGAAGAACTTCGCGAACTGGAACTGGGCGTCCGATCCGGCCTCTGCCGAGGACGCCAGGTTCCACAGCGTGTCGCCGACGGTGCGGACCGTGGCGTCGACCTTGGCCGGCGCGACGTAGTTCCGCGTCGTCAGGAGCAGCTGCGACAGCGTCGTGCGGATCGTCGTCGACTCGGTCTCCGTCGCGATGTTGCCGAGCACGAGCCGGACGTAGTCGCTGGCGGGCGACTCGGCATCGCGCGTGGCGTCCCACATCGCGCCCCAGACGATGGAGCGGGCGAGGGGGTTCGCGATCGCGGCGAGGTGCTCGATCGCGGTGCGTCGGGACTGCTCGTCCAGACGGATCTTGGCGTACGCCAGGTCGTCGTCGTTGAGCAGCACGAGGTCGCCGCGGTGCTGGCCGACGAGCTCGGGGACGTCCGTGCGGGCGCCGTCGACGTCGATCTCGACGCGGTGGGTGCGCTCGAGCTTGCCACCGGAGGATGCGGTGTCCGCGCCGAACGGTGCCGCGCCGTCAGTCCCGAACGCGTACAGGCCGATGGCCAGACGGTGCGGGCGGAGCGTCGGGTGGTCCGCCGGGGCTTCCTGCAGCACCGCGAAGGACGTGATCACACCGTCGTCGTCGACCTCGATCTCCGGGCGCAGCGTGTTGACGCCTGCGGTCTCGAGCCAGAGCTTCGACCACTCGCCGAGTTCGCGGCCGCTCGTGGCCTCGAGCTCGACGAGCAGGTCCTTCAGCTCCGTGTTGGAGTGGTGGTGCTTCTTGAAGTACGCGGAGACACCGGCGAAGAACGCGTCGATGCCGACCCACGCGACGAGCTGCTTGAGGACCGAGCCGCCCTTGGCGTACGTGATGCCGTCGAAGTTGACCTGGACGTCTTCGAGGTCGTTGATCGTCGCGACGATCGGGTGCGTCGAGGGGAGCTGGTCCTGGCGGTAGGCCCAGGACTTCTCCATCGCCTGGAACGTCGTCCAAGCCTCGGTCCACTCGGTGGCCTCTGCGGTGGCGATGGTGGAGGCCCACTCGGCGAACGACTCGTTCAGCCAGAGGTCGTTCCACCACTTCATGGTCACGAGGTCGCCGAACCACATGTGTGCGAGCTCGTGCAGGATCGTGACGACCCGGCGCTCCTTTATGGCGTCGGTGACCTTCGAGCGGAAGACGTACGTCTCGGTGAAGGTGACCGCGCCGGCGTTCTCCATCGCGCCCGCGTTGAACTCGGGGACGAAGAGCTGGTCGTACTTCTCGAAGGGGTAGGGGACGTCGAACTTCTCTTCGTAGTACGTGAAGCCCTTGCGGGTGGTCTCGAAGACGTAGTCGGCGTCGAGGTACTCCGCGAGGGACTTGCGGGCGAAGACACCGAGCGGGATGGTGCGACCGTCGCTCGAGGTCAGCTCGCTCCGGACGACCTCGTACGGGCCGGCGATGAGCGCCGTGATGTAGCTCGAGATCCGGGTGGTCGCCGGGAACGCCCACGTGGCGATGTCGCCGTCGACGCGCGGTTCCGGCGTGGGGGAGTTCGAGACGACCTGCCAGCGGGACGGCGCCGTCACGGTGAAGGTGAACTCGGCCTTGAGGTCGGGCTGCTCGAACACCGCGAACATCCGGCGGGAGTCGGGCACCTCGAACTGGGAGTACAGGTAGACCTCGTCGTCGACGGGGTCCACGAAGCGGTGCAGGCCTTCGCCGGTGTTCGTGTACAGCGCGTCGGCGACGACGACGAGCTCGTTCTGCTCCCGCAGGTCGGCGAGCTGGATCCGCACGCCGTCGTTCACGGCCGCGACGTCGAGCACGGTGCCGTTCAGGGTGATCGAGTGCACGGTCTTGGTGATCGCGTCGATGAATGTCGACGCACCGGGCGTCGCGGTGAAGCGCACGCGGGTGGTGCTGCCGAAGCTCTCGGCGCCGCGCGTCAGGTCGAGCTCGACGTCGTACGACTGGACGTCGACGATCGCCGCACGTTCCTGGGCTTCGATTCTGGTGAGGTTCTCTCCGGGCACGGACGCTCCAACTTCGCTGCGGCGCGGACGATCGATGTCCGCGCATCGGTGGCCCCGCCCGGCGTCGTGCACCGGCGGAACATGTCGGAGCCAGCCTAGCGAGCACGCGTACGCTCGCACCCGTGACCGACACGACTGTGGACAACACCCCGACGACGCCGACCGCTGTGGACTTCTGGTTCGACCCGAACTGCCCCTGGGCGTGGATGACGAGCCGCTGGGTGGGCGAGGTCGAGGGGCAGCGTCCGCTCGACGTGTCGTGGCACGTGATGAGCCTGTACGTCCTCAACGAGCACCAGGACGTACCCGACGACTACAAGCAGCGGCTCGAGCGCGGGCAGGTGTACCCCCGACTCGTGACCGCCGCGCGGCTTCGGCTCGGCGACGACATCGTGAAGCCGCTCTACGACGCGCTCGGCGAGCACATCCACCACCGTCAGGAGCAGGACCCCGCAGTGGTCGTCCCCGCGGTCCTCGAAGAGCTCGGCCTCGACGCCGACCTCGCCGAGTACGCCTGGAGCGACGAGGTCGACGCCGCGACGCGGGAGAGCCACCGCGACGGCATCGAGCGCGTCGGCCAGGACGTCGGGACGCCGGTCATCGCCGTCGAGGGCACCGCGTTCTTCGGCCCGGTCATCTCCCCGGCGCCGAAGGGGCAGCAGGCGCTCGACCTCTGGGACGGGGTCGTCGCGGCCGCCCGGTACCCGGGCTTCTTCGAGCTGAAGCGCTCCCGCACCGTCGGCCCGATCTTCGACACCGTCGACTGAGCATCCGGGCGACCGAGCATCCGGGCCACTGAACGCCCCGCCCTCAGGACAGCGGGAGCCGCATCAGCGTCAGGTCGAGCCAGCGGTCGAACTTGCGGCCGACCTCCGGCAGCACCGCCACGACCTCGAACCCGAGGCGCTCGTGCAGGGCGATCGACCCGGTGTTCTCGCTGCAGATGCCGGCCATCATCACGTGCAGGTCCTGCTGCCGGGCGTGGGCGACGAGGGCGCGCATGAGCACGGACGCGATGCCACGGCCTCGGAACGCCGGCAGCACGTAGACGCTGTGCTCGACGGTGTGCCGGTACCCGTCGTGCGGGCGGAACGGCCCGTACGTCACGTAGCCGGCGACGACGCCGTCCACCTCGGCCACGAACACCGGCAACCCGGCGGCACGGCGGTCGGACAGCCACGTGTCGAACCACGACCGCGGGTGCGGCGCGTCCTGCCAGATCGCCGTCGTGTGCAGCACGGCGTCGACGTGCAGCGCGTGGACGACGTCCAGGTCGCGGGGCTCGCAGTGGCGGACGAGCACGTCCGACGCCGAGGACCCACCGTTCGTCGCATATGCTGTCGCCATGTCTCAGATGGTAGACGACGATCGACTGCTCGGCGAACGGCTCCGCGCACTCCGCGACGAGCGCCGCTGGAGCCTGACGGAGCTCGCCGAGGAGTCCGGCGTCTCCCGCGCGATGATCAACCGCGTCGAGCGTGGGGTGTCCAGTCCGACGGCGACGATCCTGGGCCGGCTGTCGGGAGCGTTCGGCCTGACCATCTCGCAGCTGCTCGACGAGCGGCCAGCACACGACGGATCGGCGCACGAGGCGCCGGACCCGGGCAGCCCCGAGGACGCGACCGGCGTCCAGCGCGGCGCGACCGCCGCCCACTGGACCGACCCCGAGACCGGGTACCGCCGCCGTCCCGTGTCGAGCGGGGAGTTCCCCGTGGACGTCACCGAGGTGCGCCTCCCAGCCGGTGCGTCCGTGACCTACCCGGCGTCCGCGTACGCGTTCCTGCGGCACTGCATCTGGGTCGTCGACGGTGAGCTCGGGCTCGTCGTCGGCGGTGAGTCGACGACCCTCGCGGCGGGTGACCGGATCGAGCTGGGCGACCCGGCCGAGGTGACCTACCGGAACGACACCGAGGACGAGTGCCGGTACCTCGTGGTGGTGGCGAGGGGCGCTCGCAGCCGGGAATAGGATCGGATCATGCGCATCCACCTCGGAACGGACCACGCCGGCCTCGAGTTCTCGAAGACCCTCGCCGACCACCTCGCCGAGGCGGGTCACGAGGTCGTGGACCACGGCCCGACCGAGTACGACGCGCTCGACGACTACCCCTCGTTCTGCATCAACGCCGCGCACGCGGTCGTGCAGGACCAGATGGCCGGCGTCCAGGCGCTCGGCGTCGTGTTCGGCGGCTCCGGCAACGGCGAGCAGATCGCCGCGAACAAGGTCACGGGCGTCCGCGCAGCGCTGGTGTGGAACGAGTCCACCGCGCTCCTCGCCCGGCAGCACAACGACGCGAACGTCATCTCGATCGGTGCCCGTCAGCACTCCGAGGCCGAGGTCATCGACTTCGTCGACCTGTTCATCGCGGAGCCGTTCTCCGGCGAAGAGCGCCACGCCCGCCGCATCGCGCAGCTCGCCGAGTACGAGCAGACGGGGCACATCGCCGGTAAGCAGATCGACGGCGCGGCCGAGTAGACAGGGACCATGCCCGAGGGTCACTCCGTCCACCGCATCGCCAACCAGTTCACCCGGCACTTCGTCGGCAAGCGCTGCGAGGTGTCGAGTCCGCAGGGGCGGTTCGCCGCCGGGGCCGCGAAGCTCGACGGCAAGCGCATGGTCGCTGCCCGGGCCGTCGGCAAGCAGATGTTCCTCGAGTTCGAGGACGACCTGTTCCTCCGCGTCCACCTCGGCCTGTACGGGGCGTGGGACTTCGCGGGCATGGTGTCCTCCGCCGAGCAGCTGTCCGAGGACGGCGACGGCGAGGAGTCGCTCGCGTCGATCGGTGCGCCGCGACTCGCCCGCTACCGGATGGCCGAGCAGGAGAAGGTCGAGGACCCGATCGAGTCCTTCCCGCCGGACCCCGTCGGGCAGGTCCGCGTGCGGCTCCTCACCGAGGACACCGTCGCCGACCTCCGCGGACCCACCGCCTGCGTCGTGGAGACCCCTGCCGAGGTCCAGAAGGCGCTCGACAAGCTCGGCCCCGACCCGATCAACGACGACGGCCCCGAGGCGGAGAAGACCTTCGTCGAGAACGTCCGGAAGCGGAACGTCGCGATCGGGCAGCTGCTCATGGACCAGGCCGTGGTGAGCGGCATCGGCAACATCTACCGCGCCGAGCTGCTGTTCCGGCAGCGCATCGACCCGTACAAGCCCGGCAAGCAGATCACCGTCAAGCAGGCGAAGGCACTCTGGGCGGACTGGTCGACGCTGTTGCACGAGGGCGTCCGCGACGGCCTCATGATGACGATGGACGGCCTGTCCGACGCGGAGCTCAAGAAGGCGCGGCGCTCCCGGAAGGACCGGCACTGGGTCTACCACCGCCAGGGCGAGCCCTGCCGGGTGTGCGGCACCGAGATCCGGATGGCCGAGATGGCCGGTCGGAAGCTCTACTGGTGCCCCAAGGACCAGAAGTAGCCCTCGGTCACAGGTCGCGGTGCGTCCAGCGTTCAGCCACGGCAGTGGCGAGGACGGGCATCTCCCGGAGCTCCGCCGAGGACGACGCGAGCGGGTCGGCCGCGACGAGCACGAGGTCGGCGACGTCCCCGACCGACACCCCGACACGACCGTCGGTCGAACCGGTCCAGGCGGCCAGGGCCGACATCCGCTCAGACGGGTGCCACGGTTCTCGTCCGTCCCGGTCGCGACCCACGGCGGCGGCGAGCGACACCCACGGGTCGAGGGGCGCCACCGGGGCGTCGGACCCGAGCAGCACCCGGGCACCGGCCCGGGCGAGCGACGCGAACGCGAACGCGCGGTCGGTCGAGCCCGCCCAGTAGCGGTCAGCGATGTCCCGGTCGTCCATGGCGTGCTCCGGCTGCACGGACGCGGCGACCCCGAGCCGGGCGAACCGGTCGACGTCCGTGTCCGCGAGCAGTTGTGCGTGCTCGATCGTCCCACGGGCGCCGACCGCCTCGAACACGTCGAGCGCGAGGGTGTTCGCCCGGTCGCCGATCGCGTGGATCGCCGGCACGAGTCCGGCGGACACGGCCCGCCGGGTGATCGCCACGAGCTCCTCGAACTCCCACGCGAGCACCCCCTCGCCGGTCGCCATCGCCGCGGTCCTGGTGCCGAGCGACCCGTCCGTCACGACCTTGAAGGGCCCCATCGTGAGCAGGCCCCTGGTCCCCGGGGCGACGTCGCCGGTGCGCAGCCCCCTGGCGATCACGTCGTCGAGTTCGGCTGGGTAGACACCGGACGACACCCGCAGCGCGTCGGTACCGCCGTGGATCCGGCGGACCCAGCGGTCGAACCCGAAGCGCATCTCGAGGTCGACGATGCTCGTCAGCCCTCGTGCCGCGCCGGCCTCGACCGCGTCGGCGACGTACCCGTCGAGCACGGCGTCCGGCACCTGCGACAACGCACCGGTCACGTCGAACGCGTCCTGTTCGCGGAGCACCCCGTCCTCGCCGGCCGCGAGCGGCCGACCGAGGGCCTCCGCGAAGTGGGCGAGGGCGAGCGCGTTGCACCAGACCGCGTGCAGGTCACCGCTGACGACGACGGCCGGGAGGCTCGGTGCCGCCTGGTCGAGCAGCGCGCGTCGGGCAGGGCGGGGCCACATCCCGTCGCGGTAGCCGTGGCCGATGAGGACCGGGTCCGAGACACCGGTCCGCGCGACCTCAGCGAGCAGGTCTGCCGTGGCCTCGGCGCTGGCGCACGCCGAGACGTCGACGCGCCGACGGACGAGCGCCCACTGGTCGAAGTGCGTGTGGTGGTCGCGGAGGCCGGGGCCGAGCCAGGCGCCGTCGGCCTCGACGACGTCGGTGTCCGGGCCGGACGGGTCGACGGTGCCGGCAGGTGCGACGGTGACGACGACGCCGTCGCGGACCAGCACGTCCGCCGGCGCCCCCGCCGTGCCGATGCGGCGGACCGTGCGGAGCAGGACCTCGGTCATGCCTGCTCACCGCCCCGGACCCGCTCCATCTCGTCGGCGAGCGCCGGTGAGGCGTAGGGGCCGTCGCCGCGGAGCCCGGCGATGACGTCGTCGACGACCTCTGGTGCCTTGTTCTGGGACAGCTTCGCGCGGGCGTCGAACCGGGCGACGCGGATGCGGATGCCCACGGTGCCCTTCGCGATGCGCCTGGCGGTCTCCTCGTCGACGTCGAGCGACACCGGCTCCGGCATCTCGCGCTCGAAGTGGTCGACGAGTTCGCCGAGGACGCGGAAGTTCTCCTCGTCGGACAGGATCTCCGGCGTGCCCCAGAGGTGCGCCGTGACGTGGTTCCAGGTCGGCACGAACTGGTCGGCGGGGTACCAGGCGGGGGAGACGTAGCCGTGCGGACCCTGCACGACGACGAGGACCTCGTGCTCGCCGAGTTCGTGGGCCTGCTCGTCGGGGCGGCCCACGTGCGACACGAGGACGATCTCGTCGTCCGACGCCTCTTCGAGCAGGAACGGGTAGTGCGACGCGACGAGCCCCGCGGCGGTGTGGGACACGATCGTCGCCCACGGGTTCCCGCGGACGAGCCGCTTGACCTCGTCGACGTCGGTCATCAGGAAGTGGGGCGTGTGTCGCATGCTCGCCAGCGTTGCACAGGAGCCCCCATCAGCGCGACAGGTGTCGTTTCCCGAGTGTTTCAGAACGGTAAAAGTTTCAGAGTTCATTGAAAGAAGCATTGCTTCGGGGTCGACAGCGGGCCTAGCTTCACTCATCAACGACGACCCGAGGAGAACTTCATGCGACGCAGGACGATCGCCGCGCTGGCCGCGGCGGCCACGGTGGCACTGGTGGCGACCGGCTGTTCGACAAGCGGCACCGCCGACTCGGGCTCCGGCTCGGGCGGCTCCCTGGTGTACGCGACGGGCGAGCCCGACCACCTGACCCCCGGGCGACAGACCGTCGCCTTCGACCAGGTGATGAGCTTGTTCGCCCCGCTGACGCAGACCGACGCGAAGGGCAAGCTCCACGACGTCGCCGCGAAGAGCGTCGAGAGCGACGACGCCACCACGTGGACGATCACCCTCCGCGACGGCTGGAAGTTCCAGAACGGCGAGACGGTCACGCCCGAGAGCTACGTCAAGGCGTGGAACTACGTCGCCTACGGCCCGAACGCGTGGGAGAACAGCGGGCAGCTCGCCTCGATCGTCGGCTACACCGACCTGAACCCGGCCTCCGGGACGCCGAAGACCAAGGAGATGTCGGGCCTGAAGGTCACGGGCGACGACACCTTCACGGTGACCCTGACCCACGCGGACAGCCAGTTCCCGCTGCAGCTCAGCCAGGCGCAGACGGCGTTCTACCCGATGCCCGACGCCGCCTACGACGACATGAAGGCGTACGACAAGAAGCCCATCGGCAACGGTCCCTACGAGATGACGAAGGCGTGGAAGGCGGACCAGGAGTTCACCGTCTCCGCGTGGAAGGGCTACGAGGGCACGAAGCCCACCACCGCGAACGTCACCTTCCGCAGCTACTCGGACATGAACACCGCCTACACCGACGTGCTCGCCGGGAACGCCGACGTGCTGTTCCTGCCGACCGACAAGATGACGAGCGCGAAGGCCGACTTCGGCGACAAGCTGCACTCGTTCGACGCACCCGGCATCGACTACCTCGGCTTCCCGCTCTGGGACGAGCGGTACTCGAACCCAGACGTCCGCCGCGCGATCTCGATGTCGATCAACCGCGAGCAGGTCAACAAGGCGATCTACGGCGGCCTGTACGACCCCGCCACGGCGCTCACCCCGCCGTCGATGTCCGGCACCGAGGAGGGCATCTGCGGGGACGCCTGCGAGTTCGACCCGGCGGCCGCCAAGAAGCTCCTGGCCTCGGCCGGGGGCTTCGACGGCACGATCACGCTCGTCTACCCGGGCGGCAACGGCCTCGACTCGCTGTACCAGGCGTACGCGAACCAGATCCGCCAGAACCTCGGCGTCGACACCGAGGCAAAGGCCACCACCGACTGGGCGTCGTACTACTCCGAGCTCACCGACAAGAAGATCGAGGGCCCGCACTTCGGACACTGGGGTGCGCTCTACATCAGCCAGCAGAACACCCTCCGGGCGCTGTTCACGACCGCGGGCGGCTGCTCGCCCTGCACCGGGTACTACCAGAGCGACGAGGTCGACTCGCTGCTCGCGAAGGCGGACTCCGCCGGATCGCAGGCCGAGGCGAACGAGTACTACACGCAGACGCAACAGGCGGTGCTGCGGGACTTCCCGATCGTGCCGACCTTCTTCGACAAGTACTCGTACGTCACCAGCGACAAGATCGCGAAGCTCCCCGCGGTGGCCGGCAGCCCGGTCATCGCGCAGATCGCCGTGAAGTAGGGCGCCACATGGACCGCGACACCATCCTCCGCCTCGTCTCCGAGGTCCCCGACCACGACGGCTTCCCGCTCGTCGACGACCTGCACGCCCGGTTCGACGCGCTCGCCGCGGCCCACCCGGACCAGGTCACGGTCACCCGCATCGGGACGAGCCGGCTCGGTGAGCCGCTCCACAGCTACCGCATCGGTTCCGGGTCGCACGCCGCCGTCATCGTCGGCGGCGTGCACCCGAACGAACCGATCGGCTCGTGGACCGCCCTGCATCTGGCGTCGACGATGCTCGAGGACCCGGTGGCGGCGGCCGCGCTCGACGTCACCTGGCACATCGTCCCGACGATCGACCCGGACGGGATGCGGCTCAACGAGGCGTGGTTCCACGACCCGCACGACCGGGTGTTCTACTCGCGGCACTTCTACCGGCCGGCTCCGGACAGCCAGGTGGAGTGGACGTTCCCGAACAGCTACAAGTCGGTGTACTTCGACCAGGTGCTGCCCGAGACGCTCGCGTTCATGCGCCTCATCGACGACACGGAGCCCGACCTGCTCGTGTCACTGCACAACGGCGAGATGGGCGGCGTCTACTACTACCTGTCCGAGGACCTCCCCGGTGTGATCGACGTGCTGCACGCCGTCCCGGAGTCGCTCGGGCTGCCGCTCGACACCGGGGAGCCCGAGTCGCCGTTCCTCCGCGAACTCGCCCCGGCGGTGTTCGCGATGGACGGGATCGAGACGGCGTACGACTACCTCGAAGGGCTCGGCGTCGACCCGGGCGAGCACATCCACGGGGCGTCGAGCGCGTCGTGGGCGATGCGGCACGGCGCGTTGTGCATGGTCGCGGAACTGCCGTACTGGAGCCACCCCGACGCCGACGACCAGACGCCGACGGACGAGTCGTACGCCGACCTGCTCCGACGCTGCGCTGACGAGCTCGGTGCGTCGGGGACGGAGCTGCAGGAGATCCTCGACCTGGCGTCGCCGATGACCACGATCGAGACGCCGTTCCTCGAGGGGTCGCGGGCGTTCATCCCGATGCTCCTCTCCGGCCCGGAGACCGACCGTGCCCGGGCCGATCGTGAGCCGGCCGACCGGATGGCAACCGTTGCCGAGCGGTTCGGCTGCGAGGACCTGGTCCGCTGCTTCCGCCTCCGTTACGGCGGCATGCTGCTGCGGGCGCTCGAGGCGGAGACGACCGCCGGCACGGCGTCGGCGCCGCTCCGGCGGCTCCGGGACCGGCTCGCCGAGCGCTACGCGCTCTGGCAGGCGGACGCGGTGACCGGCGCGGCGCCGATCCCGGTGGGCAAGCTCGTGGGGGTGCAGTTCGGGGCGATCCTCGCCTGCGCGAGTCACGTGGTGGAGCCGAGCCGTGGGCCCAGTCCGGTGTCCGCGTCCATCCCGGGAGGCTCGTGATGCGTCCGACGCTCACCGTCGGCCGCCGCCTCGGCGGCCTGGTGATCGTGTTCCTCGGGGTGACGTTCCTCATCTACGCGATGACCTTCGCCCTGCCGGGTGACCCGATCCGGGCGCTCGGCGGCGACCGACCGCTCAGCGACTCGGTCGTCCGGGCGCTGCGAGCGGAGTACCACCTCGACCAGCCGCTCTGGCTGCAGTACGTGCAGTACCTCGGCGGGCTGTTCCGTGGGGACTTCGGCACCGACTTCAACGGCCAGTCGGTCGGGGAGCAGATGGCCTCCCGCTGGCCGGTCACGATCACGCTGGCGCTCACCGCGTGGGCGCTCGAGATCGTCCTCGGCATCGGGCTCGGTGTGCTGTCGGCCCTCAAGCGCGGGACGGCGCTCGACAGGACGGTGCTCGTCGGCACGATCGTCGTCGGCGCGATCCCGGTGTTCGTCCTCGGCGTCGCGCTGCAGCTCGTGTTCTCGGTGCGGCTGCACTGGTTCCCGGTCGCCGGGGCGACCGCCGGCTGGCCGACCGCTTACGTCCTGCCGGCGTTCGTCATCGCGCTGTTCGGCCTCGCGGCGGTGTCCCGGCTCACCAGGACGTCGATGATCGAGACGCTCGACGCCGACTACGTCCGGACGGCCCGCGCGAAGGGACTCACGCCGGGGCGGATCGTCGGGGTGCACGTGATGCGGAACTCGCTCATCCCGACGGCGACCTACCTGGCGACGGACCTCGGGTACCTGATGGGCGGCACCGTGATCATCGAGGGCATCTTCAACCTCCCAGGCGTCGGGAACCTGCTGTTCCAGGGGATCCGGTCGCACGAGGGCGCGGTGGTCGTCGGGATCTCGACGGCGCTCATCCTCGTCTTCCTGGTCACGAGCGTGCTCGTCGACCTGCTGCACGCCGCCCTCGACCCGCGCGTCCGGACGGGAGCCGCCGCATGACCACATCAGCCATCGGCGCGACGGTCGAACCGGTCGTCGCCGCTCGACGCCGGCCCCTCGTCGCGGCAGTCCGGACCCCGGGGTTCTGGGTACCCGCAGCAGTGCTCGCGATCATCCTGCTCATCGCGGCCTTCCCGCAGCTGTTCGCCGGGCTCTTCGGCCACGGGGACCCCCGCGTCTGCCAGCTCGGGCGGAGCGGTGCGTCCCCGACGGCCGGGCACCCGTTCGGGTTCGACCTGCAGGGGTGCGACGTGTACGCGAACGTGGTCTACGGCACCCGGTCGTCGATCTCCGTCGCCGTGCTGACCACCGTGCTCGCCGGCATGGTCGCGGTCGTCGTCGGTACCGTCGCGGGCATGGTCGGCGGATGGGTGGACGCGGTCCTCGCGCGCCTGACGGACGTGTTCCTCGGCTTCCCGTTCCTGCTCGGTGCCGTCGTCGTGCTGAACAGCGTCGGCGAGCGCTCGGTCCTGACCGTGTCGCTCGTGCTCGCGCTCTTCGGCTGGCCGACCATGGCCCGACTCGTCCGTTCGAGCGTCCGCGGCGTCCGGAACGCCGAGTTCGTGCTCGCCGCCCGCACGATGGGACTCTCCACGTGGCGCATCACGACCAGGTACGTGCTGCCGTCGTCGATCTCGCCGCTGCTCGTCCTCGCGACGATCACGATCGGCGGGGTGATCGTGTCCGAGTCGACCCTGACCTACCTCGGCATCGGCCTGGAGAGCCCGGCGATCTCCTGGGGGCTGCAGCTCTCCGCTGCCACGAGCCAGTTCCTCCGCGCCCCGCACATGCTCATCGCTCCCGCCACCTTCCTCGCGGTCACCGTGCTCGCCGTGATCGCGCTCGGCGACACGCTGCGCGCGGCGCTCGACCCCCGACGGCGTTGAACAGGCCAGTCTTGACCCAAGTGACCAGACCTCGAGAGGACACCATGACCGACACCGCCGTCACGCTGGACGCGTACCGGAAGACCCTGCCCTACATCCGCGAGTGGGTGGCGTACAAGGTCTGGCAGCTCCGTGTGCCCGGCGTGCAGGTCGCGATCGGGTTCCAGGGCCAGGAGCTCTTCTCCGACGCCTGGGGGTACGCGGACGTCGAGGCCGGCCGCCGCCTGACCACGGAGGACATCTTCCGGATCGCGTCGCACTCGAAGACGTTCACCGCGACCGCGCTCCTGCTGCTCGCGGAGCGCGGGTCCCTCCGACTCGACGACACCGTCGGCACGTACGTCCCGGCGCTGGTCGACGGCGGGTCGCCCATCGCGGACGCCACGATCCGGGAGCTCATGGAGATGGGCGCAGGCGTCATCCGCGACGGGCACGACGGCGACTACTGGTCGCTGCAGCGCGCGTTCCCGGACGAGTCCGAGCTCCTGGCGCTCGTGCTCGACCGTGGACAGAAGGTCCCGGCCGGGTCGTCGTTCAACTACTCCAACCTCGGGTACTCGTTGCTCGGGCTGGTCATCGCCGCGGTGTCGGGGAAGTCCTACAACGACTTCGTCCGTGAGGCCGTCGTCGAACCCCTGGGCCTGCGGAACACCGGCCCCGACTACGACCCCGCCCGCGAGGACGAGTTCGTCGTCGGCTACTCCGGCTTCCACGTCGCGCGCACGCGGCAGCGCATCGCCCACGTCGACACCCGGGCGATGGCCGCGGCGACCGGGTTCCACGGCACCGCCTCGGACCTGGTCCGCTACTTCTCCGCACACGTCCTCGGCCAGGGCGACCTGCTGAGTGACCACTCGAAGCGTCTGGCGCAGCGGAAGTCGTGGAGCGCATCCGACGACGATCCGAGCGCCCGCGGCTACGGTGCCGGGTTCATCGTCGACCGTATCGGGGGTCGTGAGATCCGCGGCCACTCCGGTGGCTTCCCGGGGCACATCACGCAGTCGCTCTTCGATCCCGCGTCCTCGCTCGTCGTCTCGGTGATGACCAGCGCCGCGGCCGGCCCCGCGACGCTCCTCGCGACCGGGATCGTGCACCTGCTCGACGCCGCCGCAGACGCCGGCGCACCCGGAGCTGCGGTCACCGACGACGCCGTCGCCGCGAGCTACACCGGCCGGTACGCGAACCCGTGGGGCGTCACCGACGTCGCGCGGGTCGGGGACCGCCTGCTCGCGATCGACCCGTCCGGCCCCGACCCCCTCGAGTCGCCGACGCGCCTGGAGGTCGTCGACGCCGACACCCTCCGGATGACCCACGGCAACCGCTTCGGCTCCGTCGACGAGGACATCGTGTTCACCCGCGACGCCGACGGCGCGGTGACCGGCATCCGCGGCAGTGGCGGCATGAGCGAAGAGCCGTGGTCCGTCCCCGAGGAGACCCCGACGGTCGCGGCGGGCCTGGCGTGAGCAACGGCACCGAGGGGGACCGGGCCGACCACCTGCACCTCGAACCCGAGCGCCAGGCGTTCGTCGAGGAGTTCGCGATCATGCTCGCGGACGGCGCCGGCATGCCGCTCACCGATGCGAGGGTGCTCGGCTACCTCATCATGACGCGAGCCCCGTACTCGTCCTCCGCGGACCTGCAGGCAGCACTCGGCGCCAGCTCGGGATCTGTTTCGATGGCCACGAGGCGGCTCGCCGACTCGGGGTTCGTGAAGCGTCACACGGTGCCGGGGGAGCGGAGCCACTTCTTCCGCGCCGAGACCGACGTGTGGGGCAGCTGGCTCGCCGGGGAGCGGAAGTACCTCGACCGGCAGCGCGACATCATCGCCCGCGGGCTCGCCGTGGTCGAGCAGGACGGCCACACCGCGGCGGGGGACGTCGACGCTCCCGTGCGCGAGCGACTCCGCAACGGCCGCGACTACATGCAGTGGCTGAACGGCCACCACCACAAGATGCTCGAGGACTGGGAGGCCTTCAAGGCCGCGCGGGACACGGGCGACGACGCACCAGGAACGGGATCGCCATGACCGACCACGTGCTCGAGATCGACCACCTCACCGTCGTGTTCGACATCGACGGCGAGCGCGTCGTCGCCGTCGACGACGCGTCCTTCACGGTCGCACGCGGCGAGGTGGTCGCGGTCGTCGGTGAGTCCGGCTCCGGGAAGAGCATGACCGCGATGACGGCCATGGGCATCGCGCCGGACGGGGCACGCGCGTCCGGTTCGATCGTGCTCGGTGGTGTCGAGGTCCTGACCGCGAGCGAGCAGCACCTCCGCGAGGTCCGTGGCCGCCGCGTGTCGATGATCTTCCAGGACCCGTCGGCCGCGCTCAACCCGGTGTTCACCATCGGGTTCCAGATCGCGGAAGCGGTCCGCCGCGCCGATCCGTCGCTCGACCGGGCCGGTGCGCGCGAGCGGTCCCTCGAGCTGCTGCGCGTGGTCGAGGTCCCGGAACCCGAGCGCCGGCTGCGGCAGTACCCGCATGAACTGTCGGGAGGACAGTGCCAACGCGTGATGATCGCGATGGCGCTCGCCGCCGACCCAGAACTCCTCATCGCGGACGAGCCGACGACCGCGCTCGACGTCACCGTCCAGGCCGAGGTCCTCGACGTGCTCCGACGGCTCCGGGATCGCACCGGCACCGCGATCCTCCTCATCACGCACGACATGGGCGTCGTCGCCGACATCGCCGACCGCGTCGTCGTGATGCGTCGTGGCCAGGTCGTCGAGACCGGGACGGCGAGCGCCGTCTTCGCGGCCCCCGCCGCCGACTACACCCGTGACCTGTTGGCCGCCGTCCCCCGCATGGCGCTGCACGCGCGGGAGGACCGGGTCGAACCCGCCACGCCGGTCCCGACGACCGTCCTGGACGTCCGAGGTCTCGTCGTCGAGTACGGCGGCGGGTTGCGACGGCGCTTCCGAGCCGTCGACGACGTTTCGTTCACCGTCGGGCGCGGGGAGATCGTCGGTCTGGTCGGCGAGTCCGGCAGCGGCAAGACGACCATCGGGCGGGCTGCGGTCGGCCTCGCGCCGATCACCGGCGGCACGATCTCAGTGGACGGCACGGACGTCGCCGGAGCGAGCCGTGCTGCGCGTCGCACGATGCGGCAGCGTGTCGGTGTCGTCTTCCAGAACCCGCTCCGGTCGCTCAACCCCCGCTACTCGGTCGGCCAGACGGTGGCGGAGCCGCTGCGGCAGATCCTCCGGCTGTCCGCGCGGGAGACCGAGGAACGCGTCGAACGGCTCCTGTCCGACGTCGGGCTCGACGGCGGGTTCCGCGAGCGGTTCCCGCACGAGCTCTCGGGAGGACAACGGCAACGCGTCGCCATCGCCCGCGCCGTGGCCCTCGACCCGGCGCTGCTCATCGCCGACGAGCCGACGAGTGCGCTCGACGTGTCGGTCCAGGCGCGCGTGCTGGACGTGTTCCGCGAGCTCCAGGAGCGCCTCGGGTTCGCATGCCTGTTCGTGACCCACGACCTCGCCGTCGTCGACACCCTGTGCGACCGCGTCGTCGTGCTGCACCAGGGCCGTGTCGCCGAGCAGGGCACGTGCGACGACATCCTCCGCGACCCACAGGACCCGTACACCCGCCGACTCATCCAGGCAGCCCCGGTCCCCGACCCCGAGGAACAGGCCGCCCGCCGCGCGACCCGTCTGGCCACCGCGGCCTCCTGACCCGCGCCTGCTCGCCCACTCGCGCGCACTCGCGCGCGCCCGCTTTCCCACCGCGCGCCTGACCTCACCCCAAGCGGCCCCCCCGATCCTGCGCGCAGGTTTTCCCTTTTCCCGATGACGGATCCGGTCCCCGAACCCCGGGGATCGGGAACCGGATCCGTCATCACCGAATCCAAAGTCCTGGTCCGGCCCGAACGATGTCGTCCGCGCTCGCGTCGACCCGTGCGAGCGTCCGGCGGAGCGCCTTCGCGGACCGGAACCCGAACCGTCGTGCGGCGTCGGTGGGCTCGGCGCCGAGGCGCAGTGCCGTCCTGACCTCGAGTGTCCGGAGCCACCTGGAGAACTCGTCGGGTGTCAGGCCGGTCTGGGCACGAAAGCGACGGAGGAGCGTGGACGGTGAGACGTTCGCGAGCGCGGCGAGCTCCGGCACCGTCGGCGACGGCCCGGGTTCCGCGATGGCGTCGATGCAGCGCGTGAGGCTGTTGTCTCGGAGAACCGGCGGGCGCCATGCTGCGACGAGCGCGACGACCAGGACCCGTGCGAGGGCGTCGCGCCGCGGACCCGGCCACCGCTCCGCGCCCTGCTCGACGATGTGCCGCAGCGTCACCGCGACGTCGGTGTCCGCGAAGGGGTGCCCTGCGGTCGTGGAGAAGTCGGGGAGTGCGAGCGCCTCGGGCATCAACGGGCCGAACGTCGCGATGCCGTGGTGCACTCCGGTCATCTGGAACGGGAGGCCGAAGTCGGCGTCCGGATTGGAGACGCGTGGAGGCGGGTTCCCGGCCGGATCCGTCCCCACCCATGCCGGCGCACCGGGAGACAGGAAGGCCGCTTTGCCGCGTTCGAGCATCTCCTCGTCCTCGCCGCGGCCCACCCAGATCTGGTCGGACTGCGTGGCGATCCACAGGTGGCCAGGCCGCTCATCCGGGAAGTGATGGGTCCAGGCGGAGCCGGGGTCAGCCTCCAGTTCGTCGCTGTACGCGACCTGCAGTCCGACCGCATCCACCAGCGCGCGGAGCGCGTCGGCCATGTGTCAGCGCACGTCGGCCGTGGTCCAGAGGTACCGCGCTCCGGCACGGACCGGACGGAGGAGCGGGCCGACGAAGAGCGCGGCGGCGGCGAGGAACGCGACGATCTGGGCGACCGCCGGGGTCGTGAAGAGGATGGTGAGCATGGTCTGCGTCGCCTGGGGAAGGGTGCCGAGCCAGATCGCGAGGCCGCCGAGCAGCCACACCGCGGCGGCGACGGCGATCACCCAGCCGGCGATCCGCGTCGCGCCGGTGCTGCGCCGGAGCACCACGACGCCGAACGCGATGAGCAGGGCCTCCGACGCGATCGACAGGATCGTCGAGACGGGGAACGACAGCGCGCCCAGCGGGACCCAGCTCAGCGCGAAGCAGAGCACCGCCAGTGCGAACCCGAGTGTTGTCCGGTCGCTCCGACGCCACGCGACCCACCCCACGACGACCGCCGCGAGCCCGCCGACGACGGCGCCGACGCGCAGGGCGATCGTCCCGGGGTCCCACTGCGTCAGGGTCACCAGGCCCGCGAAACCGCTCAGCGCGGGTGCGAGCGCGGCGACCACCGCGGCGAGGGCGATCCATCGGTCCCTGACAGCTGCGTCCATGGATGCAACATACTATGGGCGGTCCGAGCGGGGTGGGGTTATCCCCACCCCGGATCCGGGAGGGGGCAGGATGGGGCGGGAAGCCCACGTTCGCGAGGCTTGACCCATGACCGACACCGACCGTCTCGACCAGGCAATCACCGTGCCGCTGGACGACGCCATCCCCGCACCGCCAGGAGCCACACCGCCCATGCCCCCGCAGCCCACCGCCGGCTCGTTCTACCGCGAGGCATGGAAGCGGCTCCCGCGCGACTTCGGCTACATGGCGCTGACGGCGGTGCTCCTCTGCACGCTCTACTTCGTCTTCCCCGCAGCGGTCCTCGGTGGCGGATTCCGTGACCTCTTCAACCCGTTCGTTCTGCTGATGTTCTTCATCGCGCTGTTCGTGGCGCGGTGGCTCGGGCAATTCGAGCGGCTCCGCATCTCGTGGGCGGACCCCCGGCCGATCCGCCCGGTGGACTGGACGCCGCGCTGGCAGCAGAACTGGTGGACGCGGACGGGCTCGGCGGTCGCGAACCCGCACTACTGGCTGTACCTGCTGCACGCCGCGGTCGTCTACCCGCTCACCGCGCTCGTCACGGTGGGCGCCGGTGCGCTGCTCGTCGTCGGGTTCTTCGGGCCGTTCGTCGCCGGGTTCACCGCGCTGCGCTACGGCTGGGACATCAACGTCTTCCTGATGCAGAACAGCTTCGACCAGAGCTGGGCGTGGATCCTCGGGGCGCTGGCCTGCGCGGTGAGCGTCTCGGCATCGGTCGTGCTGTTCCCGCTCTGGGCGCGCGGCTCGGTGCTCGCGCACTACTGGGTCGACTTCGGGCTGCTCGGCGGGTTCCGTGCCGAGGTGCTCGAGCGTCGGGTCGCCGGTCTGCAGGCCTCCCGCGCCGGTGCGGTGACGGCCGAGGGACAGGCGCTCCGACAGATCGAGCGTGACCTGCACGACGGCCCGCAGCAGCGGCTCGTGCGGCTCCGGATGGACCTCTCGGCCGCGGAGCGTGCCTTCGACAAGGACCCCGACAAGGCGAAGCAGCTCATCGGCGAGGCGTCGGAGCACGCGAAGGACGCGCTCGACGAGCTCCGCGCACTCTCCCGCGGGTTCGCGCCGCCGATCCTGCTCGACCGCGGGCTGGTCGCAGCGCTCGAGGCCCTCGTCGCACGCACCCCGATCCCCGTCGGACTCGACGTCCGCCTGCCCGACGGGCTCGAGCTCGCGACGGAGATCCAGCGGAACGTGTACTTCACGGTGTCCGAGCTCCTGACGAACACGACGAAGCACGCCGGAGCGTCGACGGCAGGCGTGTACCTGGGGCTCGTGGTGGACGCCTCGTCGGTCTGGTACCTCACGGTGAGCGTCACGGACGACGGCGTCGGGGGAGCGAGCGTGCAGGAGGGCCACGGCATCGAGGGGCTCATGGGGCGCATGCGAGCCCTCGACGGCGAGCTGACGGTGTCGAGCCCCGAGGGTGGTCCGACCGAGGCCACCGCGCGGATCCCGCTCGGCGCACTGAACGGGGTGCCGACCGCCCGCTAGGGTCCCCGTCTCCCGGTAGGGTTGGGGCATGACCGACGGCCCGGATGCAGCACGCATCCGGGCCGTCGTCGTCGACGACGCGGTCCTGCTCCGCGAGGGGCTGTCCCGCGTCCTCGACGAAGCCGGCATCGAGGTCGTCGGCCAGTACGCCGACGCCGTCTCGTTCCTCGCGACGCTGCCCGATGGCGCCCCGGATGTCGTCATCATGGACGTCCGGATGCCGCCGACCTTCACCGACGAAGGCGTCCGCGCCGCCGTCGAGACCCGCCGACTCGCACCGTCCACCGGGGTGCTGCTCCTGTCGCAGTACGTCGAGGCCACCTACGCCGAGGACGTCCTCGCGTCGGGCTCGTCCGGCATCGGCTACCTGCTCAAGGACCGTGTCACGCGGCTCGAGGAGATCGACGACGCCGTCCGACGGATCGCCTCCGGCGGCACCGTCCTCGACCCCGAGGTCGTCACCCAGCTCATGAGCCGCCGCCGCGACCCACTCGAGGCGCTCACGCCGCGCGAGCGCGAGGTGCTCGGGCTGATGGCAGAGGGCCGGACCAACGCCGCGATCGCCCGGGCGCTCGTCATCGGCACCGGGGCCGTCGAGAAGCACGTGTCGAGCATCTTCGCCAAGCTCGCGCTCGAGGACACCGGCGAGGACCACCGCCGCGTCCTCGCCGTGCTCGCCTACCTGGGATGAAACGGGGTCCGCTCGGATGACCCGTGTGCCCGCTCCGCTGCTGGCGCTCGCCGCGATCGTCTCCGTGCAGCTCGGCGCCGCCATCGCGAAGACCCGCTTCGACGAGGTCGGCTCCGTCGGCGCGGCCACGCTCCGGCTCGTGATCGGTGCGGTCGTGCTCGCGCTCGTCGTCCGTCCCCGTGTCCGCCACTGGAACCGGGCGCAGTGGCTCGGCGCGATCGGCCTCGGTCTGGCGCTCGGCGGCATGAACGTGTTCATCTACCTGGCCTTCGCGAGCATCCCCATCGGGGTCGCCGTGACGATCGAGTTCCTCGGCCCACTCGCACTGTCGCTCGTGCACACCCGACGGTGGCGCGACGTGCTCTGGGCGGTCCTGGCGCTCGCCGGCGTCGTCCTGCTCGGTGTCGGGCCGTCCGCGGTCACGCAACTCGGCGGCATCGCGTTCGCCGTGGCCGCCGCGGTGTGCTGGGCCGGCTACATCGTGATGAACCGGCACGTCGGATCGATCATCCCCGGCGTCGACGGACTCGCGGTGTCGATGCTCGTCGCGATGCTCGTGTCCCTGCCGTTCGGACTCCGCACCGCCGTGACGGGCATCGTCGCCGACCCGACGCTGCTCGTCGTCTTCGGCGCGGTCGCGGTGCTGTCGAGCGTGCTGCCCTACGCGTTGGAGATGCTCGCGCTCCGGCGGATGCCGACGCGCGTGTTCGGCATCCTGCAGAGTCTCGGCCCCGCGGTCGCCGCGCTCGCCGGACTCCTCGTGCTCCACGAGGCGTTGTCACTCGTGGAGCTCTTGGCGCTCGCGTGCGTCACCGCGGCGAGCGTCGGCGTGACCGTCTACTCCTCGCGGAGGAAGTCGGCGTAGGTCGGTTCGTGCTGCTCACCCGAGAGGAGCGCCGGATCGTTCACGCGGCGGTCGACGTAGGCGGCGATGACCTCGGGCGGCGTGAGCACGTGTGCGACCCAGGACGGCACCTCGCTGCGCTTCATCGTGCCTCCTTCCGGTCGTGCGTTCCGAGCCAGAAATCTCGATGATCGAGATTCTTTGCGTCCCCGCACTCCGTAAACGATCTCGCTCGCGGTGTGCTGTGTCAATCGAGTGCGTCATACGGACTCTCAGCGCTCGTTCCGTCCCTGATCGGCCCTGAGTGTCCGGTGTTTGACGGCTGATCGCCAGACCCACGCCTCGGCCTGTTGCCCGAACTGCGCCCACTCGACGAGCACGGCATCGCGGGTCCAGCTCTTCGCGAACGCCTTGACCCGCACGTGGAAGGTGGGGAACTGGATCCACGCCCACACCGGCACCGGCGTGACGGCGTGGCACGCGTCCGGGCCGCGGGCGTCGTCGGACAGGGAGTAGGCGCGCGGACGTTCGACCTCCGGGTGTTCCGGGGGCTGCCACCGGTTCTCGCGACGCCGTCCCACGACGGTATTCGAACGTGTGTTCGAACGGTCGTCAAGTCGTGCGCGCCGAACGGCCCGCGCGCGATCGTGCTGCGGGCATGTCGTCAGGCCGGTGCCGGGCCGGTCGACTCGCGCACGCTGAGGGTCAGGAGTGGTCCTGGCTCGGACGGCAGCACGGTCTCGAGGTCGATCTGCCGACGGAGCAGGGTCGCCGCGCGCTGCCCGAGCTCGACGGTGTCACGCGTCAGGGAGGTGATCGCGGGTCGGACGAGCTGGATCATCGCCGAGTCGTCGAACGACACGATGGACACGGCACCCGGGACCGACCGGCGCATCTCGCTCGCGACGCCGAGGCCGGCGACGGCGAGCACGTCGTTGTCGTACACGATCGCCGTCGGCGGTGCCGCGCGGGAGAGGAGGTCCCTGGTCGCGGCGGCGCCGCTCTCGGCCGAGTAGTCGGTGGGGATCGAGACGGTCTCGGTGAGGCCGTGCGTCGACGAGAACGAGCGGAGTCGGTCGATCCGCATCGCGGTGTGCTCGAACTCCGGGCGCCCGGCGACGTGCGCGATCCGACGGTGCCCGAGAGCGTGCAGGTAGCGGAACACGGTGTCCGCCGCCTCGGAGTCGTCGATCCACACGCTCGGGGCTGCGCCGTCGGGGGACGGGTGCGATCCGACGACGACGGTCGGCATGCCGAGGTCGGCGAGCAGCCGGAGTCGCGGATCGTCGCGCCGCGGGTCGATGAGCACGACACCGTCCACGCGGTGTCCGCTCCACCAGTCGCGGTAGGTCTGGAGCTCCTCCTCGGCATCGCGGGCGACGAGCAGGTTCATCCCGACGTGCGACCCCGCGAGACCGAGTTGGATACCCGAGATCAGGTCGCCGAAGAAGGACTCCGTGCCGAGCGTGCGAGCCGGCCGGTTCAGCACGAACCCGATCGATCCGGCCCGTGCGCCCCCGAGCGCCCGTGCCGCGGTGTGCGGCTGCCAGTCGAGCTCGCGCGCAACCGCTCGGACCCTGGCGCGGGTCGCGTCGGACACCCCGGGGCGGTCGTTCAGCGCGAACGACACGGCGCTGATCGACACGCCGGCCTTCGCGGCGATGTCCGCGATCGTCGTTCGTCGCTTGCTGGCCATGGGCTTGACTATAGCGTTTTAGTTCTTCATAGTCGTGCACATCCACCGGTTCGGCGACCAGGACTGAACCGGTTCAGTCGCCACGAACAAGGGAGTCCGACGCGATGAGAACGACCACACACACCACCGGGCGCGCCATCGCCCTCCTCGCCGGGGCCGCTGCCACGGCACTCGTCCTCGCCGGCTGCTCCACCGGCGGCGGCACGTCGAACGGCGGCGACGGCTCGGTCTCCGGCACGATCACGCTCCAGACCTGGGCACTCACGCCGACGTACACCGACTACCTCGACAGCGTGATCGCCGGCTTCGAGAAGAAGCACCCCGACGCGAAGGTCAAGCTCCAGGACCAGCCCGGCGACGGCTACGCGGACAAGGTCCTCAGCCAGGCGTCGAGCAACTCGCTCCCCGACGTCATCAACCTGCCGCCGGACATCGCGCTGCCGCTGGCCAAGCGCGGCTTCCTGCAGGACGTGTCGAAGGACGACAGCAAGCTCTCGAGCACCTACGTCGCCGGCGCGCTCGATGCGTACGAGTACAAGGGGGTCGACGGCACGTACGGCTACCCGTGGTACCTCAACACCGACGTCGACTACTGGAACTCCGAGATGTTCGCCAAGTGCGGGCTCGACGCGGACAACCCGCCGAAGACCGTCGACGACCTCTTCACGCAGGCCGAGACGATGCACAAGGCCTGCCCCGACGACTACCTGATGAGCCGCAAGCCGGGCCTCAGCGACTTCTCGCTCGCCGGCGTGAAGATCATCAACGCCGACGGCACGAAGTTCACCTTCGCGGACTCGACCAAGGCGGCCGACCTCATCGACCGCTACGCCAAGGCCTACCAGGACGGCCTCATGCCCTCCACGGTCCTGAACAGCGACTACCTCGGCAACTCCACCCTGTTCACGCAGGGCAAGGTCGCATGGACGACCGGTGGCGCCACCGCGCTCAGCGACATCGAGAAGAACAACCCGTCGCTGAAGGGCAAGGTCACGGTCTCCCCGGCGCTCGACACCCCACCGCTGTACGTGCAGGGCCTGTCGGTGTCGAGCAAGTCGAAGCACCTCGCCACGGCCGAGGCCTTCGCGCAGTACATGACGAACGCCGACAACCAAGAGGCCTTCGCCCACAAGGTCAACATCTTCCCGTCGACGAAGTCCTCGCAGTCCGACCCGTTCTTCTCGAAGGACGACGGCACCGTGAACGGCAAGGCCCGCGTGCTCGCGAACGAGGCCCTGAAGACCGCGAAGAACCTCAACCCGGTCCAGGCGAACTCCGCGATGACGGACTTCCTCGACCAGCAGATCGCCCTCGCGATGAAGGGCCAGGTGACCGCGAAGCAGGCGCTCGAGACGGCGCAGACCAAGATGAACACCCTGCTCGCCAACGGCTGATCCGGCCCCGAAGAAGAGAGAGAGGGAGGATCGCCATGCGCGCGAATCGTTGGTTCACCCCCTGGCTGCTCGTCCTGCCGGCACTCGTCTGGCTCGTCGCGTTCAGCCTCTGGCCGTCGATCAACACCGTCCGGCTGTCGTTCACGAACGCCAGCCCGCTCGGTGGGGTCAGCCGCTGGGTCGGTCTGCAGAACTTCCAGACACTGCTCGCCGACCCGCAGGTGTGGGAGGCGCTGCTCAACAGCGTCGTCTACATGGCGATCTGCCTGCCGCTCCTGACGGTCCTCCCGCTCCTCATGGCCGTGCTCGTCCAGCAGAAGCTGCCCGGCATCGCCTTCTTCCGGACGGCGTACTACACGCCGGTGATCGCCAGCGCCGTGGTCGTCGGGCTGATCTGGAACTGGATCCTCGACGACCGCGGTGTCATCAACGAGATGGCGCAGTCGCTCGGGATCGTGCAGGGGAGCATCCCGTTCCTCACGGACCGGTGGCTCCTCCTGTTCAGCGCGATCAGCCTGACCGTCTGGAAGGGCCTCGGGTACTACATGATCATCTTCCTCGCGGCCCTCGGGAACGTCGGCAAGGAGCTGCACGAGGCCGCAGCGCTCGACGGCGCCGGTGCGGTCCGTCGGTTCTGGTCGGTCACGATGCCCGGCGTCCGCGGCACGATGACCCTCGTCGGGATCCTGGTGTGCGTGAGTGCGCTCCGGGTGTTCAGCGAGCTCTACATCCTGACGAACGGGACGGGTGGCCCCGGCGGCCAGGACAACTCGATCGTCATGCTCATCCAGCAGTACGCGCGGGGCTTCACCGGCAACCTCGGGTACGCGTCGGCGCTGAGCCTGCTGCTCTTCGCCGTGACGCTCATCCCGATGCTCGCCCTCGCGCGGATCAACAGCAGGGCGGACCGATGACCAACACGACCACCACCAGCGAACCCGCCCTCGGCGGGGCACAGGGCGCGGCCAGCCCGACGCCGGACGTGGCCGGCGCGACGGGCGGAGGACGAGCCTCCCGTCCGCGCCGCCGCCGGGCCGCCTGGGGCGTCATGTCCACCCGCGAGAAGGCGATCCGCTACGTCCTCCTCGTCGTGGTGCTCTTCATCACCATCGGGCCGTTCCTCTGGCAGCTCTCGACGTCGCTGAAGGGCGCCGGCGAGGACATCTACACGGCGAACCCGTCGTTCATCCCGACGCAGCCCACGATCGGCAACTACCTGCGGGTCGGCGACGCGATCCCGGTGTTCGGGTACATCGGCAACTCGCTCGTCGTCGCCGCGATCGACGTCCTCGGGAACATCGTGTTCGCGACCTTCGCCGGCTTCGCCCTCGCCCGCCTGCAGTGGCGCTTCCGCAAGGCCGTCCTCGGACTGTTCCTCGCGACGCTCGTCCTGCCGGGAGAGGCGACGATCATCTCCCAGTTCGTCACCGTGAAGGACCTCGGCCTCGCCGACAACCTGGTCGGCGTCGCCCTCCCGGGCATGATCGCCGCCCTCAACGTGCTGCTCATGTTCAACGCGTTCCGGCAGATCCCGGACGAGATCGACCAGGCCGCGGTGATGGACGGCGCGAACGCATGGCAGCGGTTGCGGTACATCTCGCTCCCGGCCGTCCAGGGCACGATCGCCGTCATCGCGATCTTCTCGTTCATCGGCGCGTGGGACGACTTCCTCTGGCCGCTCATCGTCCTGCAGTCCCCGGAGAAGCTGACGCTGACCGTCGGGCTCGAGTACCTGCGCGGCACGTTCGGCACCGACCAACGGCTCATCGCGGCCGGCACCATGATCGCGTTCATCCCGATCGCCGTGATCTTCGCCGTCCTGCAGCGCTTCTTCTTCAAGGGCGTGGAAGAGGGCGGTGTGAAGGGCTGATGCGATTCGGGGTCAACTACACGCCGTCGGTGGGGTGGTTCCACTCGTGGCTCGACTTCTCGTGCTCCGAGACGGCGCGCGACCTCGAGGCGATCGCGTCCCTCGGCGCCGACCACGTGCGGATCTTCCCGCTCTGGCCCGTCATGCAGCCGAACCGGACGCTGATCAGGGCCTCGGCGCTCGAGGACGTCGCCCGCGTCGTCGACATCGCGGCGTCGTTCGGGCTCGACGTCAACGTCGACGCGCTGCAGGGGCACCTGTCGAGCTTCGACTTCCTGCCGTCGTGGCTCGACTCGTGGCACCGTCGGAACATGTTCACCGACCCGGACGTCGTCGACTCGACGGCCGCGTACGTGCACGCCCTCGCCGCCGCCGTGGGTGACCGGCCGAACCTGCTCGGCATCACGATCGGCAACGAGGTCAACCAGTTCGCGCACGCGCCACACCCGTCGCCGCACGACATCACGGCGGCCGAGGGGCACGCGTGGGCGGCACGGATGGTCGCCGCGGCGCGGTCCGGCCTGTCGTCCGGCGCGTCCGGCCTGGAGGCTCGGCACCCGTCCGACGCGTCGCTCGCCTCCGGCAGAGGGTCGGCCCCGGCACCACTGGTCACGTTGGCACAGTACGACGCCGCCTGGTACGACGACGCGCAGCCGTTCGGGCCCGAGCACGCGGCCGACCACGGCGACGCAACCGTCACGCACTCGTGGGTGTTCAACGGCTCGGCCGCGGTGCACGGCGCCCTCGGAGCCGGTTCGGTCCGGCACGGCGAGTACCTGCTGCAGCTCGCGGCGGCGTGGAACCGTGACGCGGACAGACCGAACTGGCTGCAGGAAGTCGGCGCGCCGACGAACGTCGTGGACGTCGCCGACGCCGGGTCCTTCACCGAGCAGACCATCCGGCACGCTCTCGACGTGCAGCACCTGCTCGGCGTGACGTGGTGGTGCTCGCACGACGTGTCCCGCTCGCTCGCCGACTTCCCGGAGCTCGAGTACGACCTCGGACTGCTCACGAACGACGGCCGGGTGAAGCCGACGGGGGAGCGCTTCCGCGAGGTGGCCACCGCCTCCGACGACACCCGACGCCCCGCGTCCACCGGCTCGGGGGTCGGACTGGTGCTCGACGACGTCGACACCGCCGGAGCGCCGCTCCCGATGACCCGGGCCGACAGCGCGCCGGGCGGCCGGTTCGCCGCCGCGTGGCTGGCGCTCGCCGAGGAGCACGGCCGCGGCCCACAGGTCGTCCTGCGCTCGCGGCTCGGCGACACCGCGCTGCTCACCGCCCGCGGCATCACCACCTGCGTCGACGTCCCGTCCGACACCGGCACCTCCACCCCGCTCGCGGTCGCGCACCCCGCGACGATGCCCTGACCCACCCCCGTCCCCGGAAGGCACCATGCACGACGACATCCCCCTCACCACCGGCCGAGCCCGACGCGTCCTCGACGAGCGGATCCGACCGGCGGTGCACGCCACGGCGACGCCGCTCGAGACCGCGTGGCACGAACTGCCCGGCGAGCCGATCCCGCCGGCGGAGGGGCTCGCGCTGACGTTCGAGCCGTACGAGGTCGGGACGACGTGGGGTGCCGCGTGGGGGACGACGTGGTTCCGGCTGTCCGGGAGGGTGCCGGTCGAGTGGGCCGGTCGACGGGTGGAGGCCGTGATCGACCTCGGCTTCGACATCAACATGCCGGGGTTCCAGTGCGAGGGGCTCGTGTACCTCGCCGACGGGACCCCGGTGAAGTCGATCAACCCGAGGAACCAGTGGGTGCTCGTCGCGGAGGAAGCAGTGGGCGGCGAGACCGTCGAGTTCTTCGTCGAGGCGGCGTCGAACCCGGTGCTGCTCGACTACCACCCCTTCCTCGTCACGCACGAGGGCGACATCCAGACCTCGTCGTCGAAGCGGCTGTACACGAGCCGCCGGATGGACCTCGCCGTCTTCGAGTCCGAGGTACACGAGCTCGCGCTCGACATCGACGTGCTGCTCGAACTCCAGGCGGAGCTGCCGGAGGGCCCGCGGCGCATGCGCATCCTGCAGGCGCTCGACGACGCGCTCGACGCCCTCGACCTGCAGCACATCGCGGCGACGGCGCCCGATGCCCGTGCGGCGCTCGCCGACGTACTCGCGGCGCCCGCAGAGGCATCGGCGCACCGGATCTCCGCCGTCGGGCACGCGCACATCGACTCCGCGTGGCTCTGGCCGGTGCGGGAGACCATCCGGAAGGTCGCGCGGACCTCGTCCACGATGACGGAGCTCATCGACCAGACCGACGACTTCCTCTACGGCATGTCCAGCGCGCAGCAGTACGCGTGGATCAAGGAACACCGGCCCGAGGTCTACGCCAGGGTCAAGGACGCCGTCGCCGCCGGACGCTTCCTGCCCCTCGGCGGGATGTGGGTCGAATCCGACACCGTGATGCCGACCGGCGAGAGCATCGTCCGGCAGTTCTCGCAGGGACAGCGGTTCTTCGAGCGCGAGTTCGGGATCCGGCCGAAGGGCGTGTGGCTGCCGGACAGCTTCGGGTACTCGCCGGCCCTGCCGCAGCTGATGCGCCGCGCGGGCTTCGAGTGGTTCTTCACGCAGAAGATCTCGTGGAACCAGGTGAACAAGTTCCCGCACCACACGTTCCTGTGGGAGGGCATCGACGGATCGCGGGTGTTCTCGCACTTCCCGTCGATGGACACGTACAACTCGCGCCTCTCCGGATCCGAGGTCGCCAAGGCATCGCGGCAGTTCCGTGAGAACCGGCTGGCGTCGGGGTCGATCGCCCCGGTCGGCTGGGGCGACGGCGGCGGTGGCACCACGCGTGAGATGACCGGTACCGCCGCGCGGCTGGCCGACCTCGAGGGGAGCGCTCGCGTGACGTGGGAGCACCCCGACGTGTTCTTCGACCGGGCGAAGGCCGAGCTGCCCGACCCGCCGGTGTGGGTGGGGGAGCTCTACCTCGAGCTGCACCGTGCCACGCTGACCAGCCAGCACCAGACCAAGCAGGGCAACCGCCGGAGCGAGCACCTGCTCGTCGAGGCCGAGCTGTGGGCCGCGACCGCGGCCGCCCGGACCGACTTCGTCTACCCGTACGACGGGTTGGACGCGCTCTGGCAGCAGGTGCTCCTCCAGCAGTTCCACGACATCCTCCCCGGCACGTCGATCGCGTGGGTCCACCGCGAGGCGGTGGCGAAGTACGCAGAGGTCGCGGACCGCCTGGAGGCCCTCATCGCCTCCGCCCTGTCGGCGCTCGTCGGTGCCGGAAACCGGACCGTCGTGGCCAACCCGGCCCCGAGCCTCCAGTCCGGCGCCCCCGCGCTCGGCGCGACGCTCGCCGCGGACGTCACCGTCGCGGCCGCAGTCGCCCTCGACGCGGTCGACGGCAGGTTCGTGCTCACGAACGACCTGGTTCGCGTCGTCGTCGACGCCAGGGGACTCGTCACCAGCGCGGTCGACCGCAGCACCGGACGAGAGGCGATCGCGTCGGGACAGGCGGCGAACCTGCTCCAGCTCCACCAGGACTTCCCGAACATGTGGGACGCGTGGGACGTCGACCGGTACTACCGGAACCGGGTCGAGGACCTCGACGAGGTGACCGGGCTGACCGGCTCGGTCGACGCGGACGGCACCGCCCGGGTCGTGGTGTCGCGGGCGTTCAGCGCATCGACGCTGACGCAGGAGATCACCCTCGCGCCGGGATCGCGCACGTTGGAGATCGACCAGACGACCGACTGGCACGAGACCGAGAAGTTCCTCAAGGTCGCCTTCCCGCTCGACGTCCGCGCCGAGCACACCGTCGCCGAGACCCAGTTCGGCGCGCAGAAGCGGGCGACGCACACGAACACCTCGTGGGAGGCCGCGAAGTTCGAGACCTCGATGCACCGCTACGTGCTCGTCGAGGAGCCGGGGTTCGGGGTCGCCCTGGTCAACGACTCGATCCACGGGTTCGACACCACCCGCGACGCCGTCGACGGGCACGTCACCACGACGGTCCGGCTCTCGCTCCTCCGCGCGCCGCGCTTCCCCGACCCGGAGACCGACCAGGGTGTGCAGACGCACCGGTTCGGGCTGGTCATCGGGACCGACATCGCGGGAGCCACGACCGCCGGGGCGCTCATGAACACGGCGTCGCGGACCGTCACGGGCGACCGTGGCTTCGCGCCACTCGTGCAGGTGTCCGGCGACGTCGTGGTGTCGAGCGTGAAGCTCGCCGACGACCGCTCCGGCGACCTCGTCGTGCGGGTGTACGAGCCCGCGGGCCGCCGGGGGACCGGTTCGATCGCGGTGGACGGGCCCTTCGGCGACCCCGTCGAGGTGTCGCTGCTCGAGGAGCCACTGCCGGAGGGCTCCGCACACACGTCCTCGACCGACACGGCGTTCGCCGTGGATGCGTTCGAGGTGCGCACGTTCCGCTTCGCGCGGAGCTGAACAACGTCGGCGGCGACCGCCGTCGCGACACTCGAAGAGGAGTGACATGAAGAAGTCGATGAAGTTCGGGATCGTGGCGGCGCTCGCCGCGATGGTGGCGGCACCGCTCGTGCCGACCGCAGCAACGGCGGCGCCTGCCGCTGCGGCCGCCACGAAGACGGGGCCGACGAGCATCGCCTACGTCGAGGTCAACAACGACCAGCTGTCGAACGTCGGGCGGTACACGCTGTCCAACGGGGCGAACGCGTTCGACGTGGCGATCATCTTCGCCGCGAACATCAACTGGAACGGCTCGAAGGCCGTGCTGTACAACAACGACAAGGTGCAGGCGACGCTCGACGCCGCCGCGACGCAGATCAAGCCGCTGCAGGCGAAGGGCATCAAGGTCTCGCTGTCGATCCTCGGCAACCACCAGGGAGCCGGGATCGCGAACTTCCCCTCGCAGGCAGCAGCGCAGGACTTCGCGTCCCAGGTCGCCGCCACGGTCACGAAGTACGGGCTCGACGGGGTCGACCTCGACGACGAGTACTCCGACTACGGTACGAACGGCACCCCGCAGCCGAACGACCAGTCCATCGGGTGGCTCATCACCGCGTTGCGCGCTGACATGCCCGGCAAGCTGATCTCGTTCTACGACATCGGCCCGGCGTCGTCGTCGCTGTCGAAGGCGAGCAGCACCATCGGGTCGAAGCTGAACTACGCGTGGAACCCGTACTACGGCACGTACTCGGCGCCCTCGATCCCCGGCCTCGGCAAGAGCTCGCTCTCGGCCGCTGCGGTCGACATCCAGAACACGCCCCAGTCCACCGCGGTGTCGCTCGCACAGCGCACGAAGGCCGACGGGTACGGCGTCTTCATGACGTACAACCTGCCGGGCGGGGACGAGAGCTCGTACGTGTCGTCGTTCACGAACGTCCTCTACGGCCAGTCCGCGGTCTACCGGTAGGGGCGAGTCCCGCGGGCTCGTTCCGCGAAAGCGACAGTGTGCGGCGGCACTCCCGTCGGACACTGTCGCTCTCCCGTAGCGTTCTGGCATGGAAACCAGCACTGACGCGGTCGACTGGGCGCGCGCGACGCTCGCCGAGCACGGTACCGACGTGCTCGGGGTCGAGGAGGTGCACCGACGCGCGTGGAGCACCGTCTGGCGCGTGACCACCGGCGACGGCGACCTGTTCCTGAAGTCCGCGACGGCGGGCGTCTCACCCGAGCCGGCGCTCCTCGACGTGCTCGCGCTGCACGGGGTCCCGCACGTGCAGCGTCCCGTCGCCGTCGAGGGCGCCTTCGTCCTGCTGCCGGACGGCGGCCCGATCGTCCGCGATGCCGATGACCGCGAGACCGTGTGGCGTGAGGTGATGCGGCACTACGCCGAGCTGCAGTGGGCGACCGAGCCCGCGGCAGCCGAGGAGCTGGTGCGCGCCGGCGTGCCCGACCTCCGGCTCCCGGTGCTCCCCGACGTCGCAGCCGCGGTGGTCGACCGCTGGGCACCGGAGCGCCCGGCCGTGCTCGGACGACTCCGCGACGCGGCGGCCGAGCTCGACGAGCTGCTGCCGATGGCCACGATCGAGCACAGCGACCTGCACGACGGCAACGCGTTCGTGCGGGACGCCGTGCCGTTCGACTGGGGTGACGCCTGCGTGTCGCACCCGTTCCTCAGCCTGCTCGTCGCCGGGCAGGAGGACGTTCCCGGAGCCGTCGACGCGTACCTCGAGACGTTCTTCGGCGAGCCCGGGGTCGCCGACGATCCCGATGTGCAGCACATCGTGGCGCTGGCGAAGACGGTCGGTGTCGTGCCGCGGGCCCTGAGCTGGCAGCGCGCGATCGATGCCGCCGGCGACGCGATGCCCGACGAGTACCGCGATGCCCCGCGCCAGTGGCTCCTGACCCTCGACGACGGTGACCACTGACGAGTTCTCCACAGATCGGCGCACGGACGGCGATCCGTGCCGCGTCGCTCCGTACCGTCAAGCGCGGAGGAGAGGTGGGGCATGGTCGACCGACCGCGGCATCCGAAGAAGGAGATCGAGCGCTTCATGCAGATCGCGGAATCACACGGATGGCGATTCGTGAGGGGGAAGAAGTACTACAAGGGCTACTGCGGTTGCGGTGCGCACCTGCACACCGTCCACCTCACGCCCTCGAGTTCGCGATACCTCGCAAACCTGAAGCACCGAACGACCCGCCTAGACTGCTGGTGACTGGAGGCCATGATGACGAGCTACTTCCTGCGTCTTGAGTGCGAAGCACTCGGCGCTGATGCCGAGCAGGTCCGGGCCGACTTCGAAGCATCTGCCGAAGCCCTGTACGAGATGGACGGCGTCTTCGACCAGGACGTCGAGGCGGACCTGGCGCGGAAGACCCTGACCTTCTCGCTCGGCGTCACGTCATCGAGCGAAGTCCGTGCGCTCGAGACCGCGATCAGTGCTGTTCGAACGGCGCTCCACGCTGCGGGTGGTGGAACCCCGGGCTGGGAAGACCATTACCGGATGCTGCGCCAGGAGATCGAGTCGGACTCCCGGGGGCACATCCACGCTTAGCGGTCGGCCTGTTCGCACGCCGGTCGGGACAACGGGAAGCGAGGCTGTGCCTGTCTGTATGTGGAGGGGATGACGGGAATCGAGATTCGGCGCAGTGCCGGTTCGGTTCGGTTCGGTTCGGTTCGTGGAGGGGATGACGGGAATCGAACCCGCGTAGCCAGTTTGGAAGACTGGGGCTCTACCATTGAGCTACATCCCCGCGCCTGCGCACGAAGTGCAGCCCCACCACTGTAGCGGACGAACACACCCCTCATGGTCCTCTTGCCACCCGACGAGTCGTCCCAGCGCACGATCAAGCGTTCGCGGGTGCTCTCCTACGTCCTGGTGGCCCTCGCCGCGGCGGTCCTGTCGCTCCGCCCGGACCTGTTCGGCGACCCCCAGACCCAGCCGGCGCACGCGCTCCTGCACGTCTGGCGGATCGTCCTCGGCATCGTGCTGGCCGTCGCCGCACTCGGGGTACAGGTCCTCGTCGGCGTGCGCTGGCGACGGAGTCTGCGCACAGACTCCCAAGCTCCCGGGAACCGCGGACCACATCCCCGCTAGACTCATCGGCGTCGCGTGCGCCCTTTCGGCGTGCGCGAGAACCCTGGCTCAGACAAACGGGGCGTAGCTCAGCTTGGTAGAGCGCCCGCTTTGGGAGCGGGAGGTCGCAGGTTCGAATCCTGTCGCCCCGACCAGGACACACCACCGCCAACCATCAGGAGAACCCCCCTTGGCCAACAGCACCGTCGACAAGGTGAGCGAGACCCGCGTCAAGCTCACGGTGAACGTGACGCCGGAAGAGCTCAAGCCGAGCATCGACCACGCGTACAAGCACATCGCCGAGCAGATCAACATCCCCGGCTTCCGCAAGGGCAAGGTCCCGCCGGCGATCGTCGACCAGCGTGTCGGCCGCGGCGAGGTCCTGAACCACGCCGTCGGCGACGCGATCGACACCTTCTACCGCCAGGCGGTCGAAGAGCAGGAGCTCCGCATCCTCGGCCGTGCCGAGGCGGACGTGTCCGAGCTCCCGAACGTCAAGGACTTCAGCGGCGACCTCGTCCTCACCTTCGAGGTGGACGTGCGTCCCGAGTTCGACCTCCCCGACTACAGCTCCTACGAGCTGACGGTCGACGCGGTCGAGGTCTCCGACGACGAGATCGAAGAGGAGCTGCAGAACCTGCGCACCCGCTTCGGCACGCTCGTCACCGTCGACCGTCCGGCGACCAAGGGCGACTTCGCCCAGATCGACCTGACCGCGACCATCGGCGACGACGAGGTCGACTCGGCCACGGGCGTCTCCTACGAGCTCGGCTCGGGCGACCTGCTCGAGGGCATCGACGAGGCGCTCGAGTCCCTCACCGCCGGTGAGTCCACCACGTTCGAGTCCACGCTCGTCGGTGGCGACCGCGAGGGCGAGACCGCACAGATCGCCGTGACCGTCACCGCCGTCAAGGAGCGCGAGCTCCCCGAGGCCGACGACGAGTTCGCGCAGATCGCGTCGCAGTTCGACACCATCGAGGAGCTCAAGGGCGACCTCAAGGAGCAGATCGCGAAGTCCAAGACCTTCGGTCAGGGCGCAGCGGCTCGCGACAAGCTCGTCGAGAAGCTCCTCGAGGACGTGGAGATCCCGATCTCGGAGAAGCTCATCGAGGACGAGGTCCACCGTCACCTCGAGCAGGAGAACCGTCTCGAGGACGACGAGCACCGCAAGGAGGTCGCCGAGTCCAGCGAGACCGCCTTCCGCTCGCAGATCCTCCTCGACTCCATCGCCGAGAAGGAGTCGATCCAGGTCTCGCAGGAAGAACTCACGCAGTACCTGATCCAGGCCGCAGCGCAGTACGGCATGGAGCCGGGCGAGTTCATCAAGGTCATCGACCAGAACGGGCAGATCCCGGGCATGGTCGGCGAGGTCGCACGCTCGAAGGCCGTCGCGACGGTCCTCTCCAAGGTGACCGTCAAGGACACCGAGGGCAACGACGTCGACCTCTCCGCGTTCACCGCGGGTGTCGCGCAGGAGCCGGCCACGGCCGACGCCGACTAGTCACCACCCACCGGACGGGAGGCACGGTGCCAGCTGGCACCGTGCCTCCCGTCCGCTTTTCCGGCCACCCGCATTGCCGACAGCGAACAGGCGCGAACTGATGCGTTGCAACCGATAAGTTCGACATCAAGCGACAACTGAACGGGAGCTTTTCCATGGCCGAAGCGACACTGAACCCCAGTGTTTTTGACCGCCTTCTGAGAGACCGGATCGTGTGGCTCGGCTCCGAGGTCCGCGACGACAACTCGAACGAGATCGCAGCCAAGCTGCTGCTGCTCGCCGCCGAGGACCCTGAGAAGGACATCTACCTCTACATCAACTCGCCCGGTGGTTCGATCACCGCCGGCATGGCGATCTACGACACGATGCAGTTCGTGCCGAACGACATCGTCACGGTGGGCATCGGCCTCGCCGCCTCGATGGGGCAGTTCCTGCTCTCGTCGGGCACGCCCGGCAAGCGCTACATCACCCCGAACGCGCGCGTGCTGCTCCACCAGCCGTCCGGTGGCTTCGGCGGTACCGCCGCGGACATCCAGACGCAGGCGAAGGTCATCCTCGACATGAAGCAGCGGATGGCCGAGCTGACCGCCGAGCAGACCGGCAAGACGGTCGAGCAGGTCCTCAAGGACAACGACCGCGACAACTGGTTCACGGCGCAGGAAGCGCTCGACTACGGCTTCGTCGACCACCTCCGCGCGTCCAGCGCCGAGGTCATCGGCGGCGGCGGGACCGTCAGCGACGGCGAGACCCCCACCGCGGCAGCCGACCCCGACGCCCAGTCCTGATCCCCACCGAAGAAAAGGAAACGAGAATGCATCTCCCCATGCTCGGTGGCGCGCAGAACGTCCCGGCTCCCACTGATCGGTACATCCTCCCGAGCTTCGAAGAGCGCACGGCCTACGGCTACAAGCGGCAGGACCCGTACGCGAAGCTGTTCGAGGACCGCATCGTGTTCCTCGGCGTCCAGGTCGACGACGCGTCGGCCGACGACGTCATGGCCCAGCTGCTCGTGCTCGAGTCGATGGACCCGGACCGCGACATCGTGATGTACATCAACTCGCCCGGTGGCTCGTTCACCGCGATGACGGCGATCTACGACACGATGCAGTACATCCGTCCGCAGATCCAGACGGTCTGCCTCGGTCAGGCCGCGTCGGCGGCGTCGGTGCTCCTCGCTGCCGGTACCCCCGGCAAGCGTCTTGCGCTGCCGAACGCCCGCGTCCTCATCCACCAGCCCGCGACCCAGCAGGGTGGCGGACAGGCGTCGGACATCGAGATCCAGGCGGCGGAGATCCTCCGCATGCGCACCTGGCTCGAGGAGACGCTGTCGAAGCACTCCAACAAGACCACGGAGCAGGTCAACAGCGACATCGAGCGCGACAAGATCATGTCCGCGGCCGAGGCCGTCGAGTACGGCCTGATCGACCAGGTCCTGACGAGCCGGAAGAACCTCCCCGCACTCGTCAAGTAGCGAACGAAGAAGGCCCCCGCACCGATGGTGCGGGGGCCTTCTTGCGTGCGCGGGGTCGGTCTGGAGGCCCGGTGCCGGGTGGTGAGATCGCGATCCGTGTCGCAATCCGGTCGCCTGATCCGACGTGGAGCGCGATCTCACCGGCTCACGAGGGCGCCGGGTCAGGTCTCGCGTGTCAGTCCTCGTCGTCGGTGGGGGCGGGGCGGCGACGGAGGAGCAGCAGGACGGCGACGACCGCGGCGACGAGGACCAGGCCGCCGGCGCCGATCCAGAGCGCGTCGGACATCGGGGAGTCCGTCGTGCCGGACGCGGTGCCCGTGGTGGCCGACGAACTCGACGACCCGGCGGTCGCGCAGGTCGGCGGCTTCGCGGAGCCCTTTGCTGGCGTGAACCCGGACGGGGCCTTCCACGTGAAGGCGTACTCGTCGGAGACGGTGTGGCCGTCGGCCGAGACGATCTGCCACTCGACCTCGTACTTTCCGGAGGAGCCGAGCGCGGCTTTCGTGGTCATCGAGGGGCCGTCGACGGTGACGCAGCCGTCCTCGTAGTAGCGCTTGTCCGGTCCGACGATCCGGAAGGCGAAGCCCGACCCGGTGCCGCCGATGTCGAGCAGCTTGTCGTTCGTGGTGATCTCGAACGCGTCCGGCAGGGACGTCAGCGTGCCGTCGACCTTCGGCGTCGACGCGATCATGTAGTTGTGCGCGCTCGCCGGGCCGGCGAGCCCGAGGACCGCGCCGCCCGCGATCGCGACGGACGCGGCGGTGCCGGCCGCGAGCCTCCAGGCCCGGGACCGGCCACGTGCCGGACGGACGGTCGTCACTTGGCGCTGCGGCGTCGGGTCGCGGCGACGGCGACGACGAGGCCGGCAGCGCCGACGACGAGTCCGCCGAGGCCGAGGAACCGGCCGACGAGATCGGGCTGGGAGGTCGTCGTGGTGCTCGCCGTGGCGTCATCGCCGGTGGCGGCAGCAGCGTCGTGCTCGTCGTCCCCGGTCGAGGCGGCGGTCAGCGTGATGGAGGGCGCGGGGTGCTCGGGCTCGGCCTCGCCCGCCTTCTGCTCCTGGTTCCACTCGGTCGACCCCTGCTCGCAGGTCTGGGTGACCGGGAGTGCGACGACGTCGCCCGGCTTGCCGTCCGGCAGCGAGAACGACAGCGAGAAGGTGTCGCGCTCGTCGGCGGGGAGCGGGGTCTTCGCCGTGTAGGTGATGCTCGTGACGCGCTCACCGGCGTCGGCGGCGGTCTCGTCGTCGGCGGAGGCGGAGGGGCTCGTGTAGGGCTCGGTCGCCTTCGTGATGTCCCAGTTCGGGTTCACGGTCGGTGTGACCTCGATCACCGAGGACGGCACGTGGAACTGCAGCTTCGTCGTGGGGGAGCCGTCGCAGCCGTGCGGGACGGAAAAGGTCGCCGTCGTGTACGAACCCGCGGCGGAGGAGGTGCTCGTCGCCTCGACGTGGGCGCTGGCGGACGCCGCGGTGCCGAGGACGATCGCGGCGGCGACGCCGAGGGTCACTGCGCCACCGGCGGCGAGACGCTTCTGCATGGGGTTCCTTCCGGATGGTGTTCTACAACTTGTAGAGAAGACTGCATCACCGTAGCAGCACTGCACGCCCTGGGCGAACGCGGCCCCGGAAACGCGCACGGCGTCGCCGTCAGTGTCACCGGATGCGGTTAGGCTCGACAACACGACGACCTCGTGCACGCGAGCAGTGGTGCTCGTCGACTGCAGTGCACGTCGACTGCAGCGCACGTCAACCAGGGAAGGCCGGAGCATGGCACGCATCGGAGAGAGCGGGGACCTCCTCAAGTGCTCCTTCTGTGGCAAGAGCCAGAAGCAGGTGCAGCAGTTGATCGCCGGTCCCGGCGTCTACATCTGCGACGAATGCGTCGAGCTCTGCAACGAGATCATCGAAGAGCGTCTCGCTGAAGCCAGCGACGAGACCGGCAGCGGCGAGTTCGAGCTCCCGAAGCCGCGCGAGATCTTCGAATTCCTGCAGGAGTACGTCATCGGGCAGGACCCCGCGAAGCGTGCGCTGGCGGTCGCTGTCTACAACCACTACAAGCGCATCCGCGCGCAGGGGCAGATCACGGCCGCAGAAGACCGCGACGACGTCGAGATCGCCAAGTCCAACATCCTGCTGATCGGTCCGACGGGCTGCGGCAAGACGTACCTGGCGCAGACGCTGGCCAAGCGGCTCAACGTGCCGTTCGCCGTCGCGGACGCCACCGCCCTGACCGAAGCGGGCTACGTCGGCGAAGACGTCGAGAACATCCTGCTCAAGCTCATCCAGGCCGCTGACTACGACGTCAAGCGCGCCGAGACCGGCATCATCTACATCGACGAGGTCGACAAGATCGCCCGCAAGGCCGAGAACCCGTCGATCACGCGTGACGTCTCCGGCGAAGGCGTGCAGCAGGCACTGCTCAAGATCCTCGAGGGGACGGTCGCGTCCGTCCCGCCGCAGGGTGGTCGGAAGCACCCGCACCAGGAGTTCATCCAGATCGACACGACGAACGTGCTGTTCATCGTCGCCGGTGCGTTCGCGGGGCTCGAAGAGATCGTGTCGTCCCGCGTCGGCAAGCGGGGGATCGGCTTCGGCGCTCCGCTGCACAGCCCGCTCGACAACCAGGACCTCTTCGCCGACGTCCTGCCGGAAGACCTGCACAAGTTCGGGCTCATCCCGGAGTTCATCGGCCGTCTGCCCGTCGTCACCACGGTGTCGCAGCTGGACCAGTCGGCGCTCATGCAGATCCTGACGGAGCCGAAGAACGCGCTCGTCCGCCAGTACCAGCGGATGTTCCAGATCGACGGGGTCGAGCTCGAGTTCGACCGGGGCGCGCTCGAGGCCATCGCCGACCTCGCGGTGCTCCGCCAGACCGGTGCGCGCGGGCTCCGAGCGATCATGGAAGAAGTGCTCGGGCCGATCATGTTCGACGTGCCCTCCGATGACGACGTCGCCCGCGTGGTCGTCACGCGCGAGTCGGTGCTCGAGAACGCGGCGCCGACGATCGTCCCGCGGCCGCGAACGAAGCGCGTCGAGAAGTCCGCGTAGCGCGACAGGACGTCCAGAGGGCCCGCACCGTCATCGACGGGGCGGGCCCTCTGCGTGTAAGGGGTGGCGCGGGCGACCTGTGGCGCGTTCTTTCCCACAGTGCCTGCAGTAGGAAGCTCTTTCGCGCGTAGGTGGTCGGAACATCCGACCTCCTACGCGCGATTCGGCTTCGTACGCGCGATTCGACCCACCGCGGGGCGGGCCGGGCCCGCACTACTCCAAGCCGCGGCGGCGCAGCAGGGGACCGACCTCGGCGTCGCGGCCGCGGAACTCGCGGAAGGCCTCGATCGGGTCCTTCGACCCGCCGACCCCGAGCAGCAGCGTGGCGAAGCGACGACCGGCAGCGCGGTCGAGCCCGCCGTGGTCGCGGAACCACTCCACGGTGTCGGCGTCGAGCACCTCGCTCCAGATGTACCCGTAGTAGCCGGCGTCGTACCCGCCCGAGAACGTGTGGGCGAAGTACGTCGAGGAGTACCGCGGTGGGACAGCGGCGACGTCGACCCCTGCGTCCGCCAGGGCCTGGCGTTCAAAGGCCTCGACGTCCGTGACCGCGTCGGCCTCGGCCTTCGACAGGCGGTGCCACGCCTGGTCGAGGAGTGCCGCGGCGAGGTACTCGGTCGTCCCGAAGCCCTCGTTGAACCCGGCGGAGTCGCTCAGCCCGACGACGAGCTCCGGCGGCATCGGCTCGCCGGTCTCGTGGTGCTTCGCGTAGTTCGCGAGGACCTCTGGCCAGGAGACCCACATCTCGTTCACCTGGCTCGGGAACTCCACGAAGTCCCGCTCGACGTTCGTGCCCGAGAACCGCGGGTACGTCGTCCGTGCGATCAACCCGTGCAGCGCGTGCCCGAACTCGTGGAACAGCGTCTCGACCTCGTCCTGGATGAGGAGCGTCGGAGACCCGGCGGCGGGCTTCGCGACGTTGAGGTTGTTCACGACGACGGGCAGGGTGCCCATCAGCGCGGACTGCTCGACGACGGGGTTCATCCACGCGCCGCCCCGCTTGCCGTCCCGCGTGTAGAGGTCGAGCAGGTACAGGCCCACCGGGGCGTCGTGCTCGTCGGTGACCTCGAACACGCGGACGTCGTCGTTGTAGCCGTGCAGGTCGGGGCGCTCGGCGAACTTCAGGCCGTAGAGCGCGTTGGCGGCGAAGAACACGCCGTCGTGCAGCACCCGGTCGGCCTCGAGGTACGGGCGCATCGCGGAGCTGTCCGCGGCGAACTGCTCGCCACGGAGGATCTCGGTCGCGTACGCCCAGTCCCACGACTCGACGTCGAACCCGACGGTGCGTGACCGGACCGCGCGCTCGTCCTCGGCGTTGCGCGCGGCCGCCGGTGTGAGCGAGGACAGCAGCCCGGCGACCGCGTCCGGATCGCCGGCCGTCTCGTCTGCCGTGACGACCGACGCGTGGTCCGGGAAGCCGAGGAGTTCGGCGCGCTCGGCCCGGAGCCGGACGATGCGGAGCAGGACGTCGCGGTTGTCGTGCTCGTTCCCGCGACGACCTCGGGCGAGGGATGCACGCATGATGCGCTCGCGCAGCCCGCGGTCGGTGAGCGACGCGAGCCACGGGTGCCCGGTGTAGAGCGGCAGGGTGATGAGCCAGCCGTCGAGCCCACGGTCGGCTGCGGCTGCGGCAGCGGCCGACTTCGCGCCGTCGTCGAGTCCCGCGAGCTCGTCCTCGGCGGTGACGTGGACCGCGGAGTCGTTGGTGTCCTCGAGCAGGTTCCGCTCGAACGTCGTGGTGAGCGTCGAGAGCTCCTGGTTGATCGCGGTCAGGCGTTCCTTGCCCGCGTCGTCGAGCCCGGCGCCGGCGAGGGTCATCTCGGTGAAGGTGCGCTCGACCAGCCGGAGGTCCTCGCCGGTGAGGCCCTCGGCAGCGGCGGTGTCCCGGACGGCCCGCACCCGCTCGTACAGCCGCGAGTCGAGGGTGATGGCGTCACGGTGTGCTGCGAGCAGTGGGGAGACCTCGGCCTCGATGTCGTGCAGCTCCGGGGTGGAGTCGGCGGACGTCAGCGTGAAGAACACGAAGCTGACGCGGGACAGCAGCTGCCCGGTGCGCTCGAGCGCAACGAGCGTGTTCTCGAACGTCGCCGGCTCCGGGTTCGACGCGATCGCCTCGACCTCGCTGCGCTGTTCGGCCATGCCGGCGTCGAACGCCGGGCGGTGGTGCTCCGGCTGGACGTCCGCGAACGGCGGGAGTGCGTAGGGCAGGGGACTCGGTTCGTCGAACGGCGTCGTCATCACCCCACCCTAGCGACGGGTCGCGGCGTCGATCAGGGTGGCGGCGGCACGACGAGCGTGCCGCGCGGGTGCGGTGTCGCCGGCGATCGCCGCGGTGGTCTGGGCGCCTTCGGCGAGCAACGCCAGCTGGGCGGCGAGCTCGTCGGCGGCAGCCGGGTCGGCAACGGCCCGAGTGGTGAGTGCCGCGACGAAGGACTGGAACGACTCCTTGTGCCGGCGGGCGATCGAGGCGACGGCCGGAGAGGTCGCACCGAGCTCGCCGAACGCGTTGATGAACCCGCAGCCGCGGAAGGTGTCGTCCCCGAACCAGGACTCGAGGAAGTCGTACATCGCCAGGAGTTTGTCGCGCGGCGAGTCCGCGGCGTCCACCGCCTGTTCGATGCCGTGTTCCCAGATCTCGTGCCGTCCCGCGAGCACGGCGGCGATGAGCTGGTCCTTGCCGGGAAATGCCGCGTAGAGCTTCTTCAGGGAGACGCCGGCGCCCGTGCGGATCTCGTCCATGCCGACGGACTGGATGCCGCGGGCGTAGAAGAGTGCATCGGCGACGTCGACGATGTGGGCCTTCGTGTCGGCCTCGATCGTGTTCGCGCTCATGTCGTACCCCGTTCGCTGTGTGTTCACCGTCTCCGAGTTGCATGGGGAACGGTCGTTCTCTACTGTAGGGCACATCGACGGAGAACGACCGTTCTCCGGTCGCAGCGAAGTCAGCAAGTCCGTCACGGAAGGAACGACCATGGGTGAGATCACCGTCGGGACCGAGAACAGCGCCGACATCCGGCTGCACTACGAGGACAAGGGGACCGGGCAGCCGATCGTGCTGATCCACGGCTTCCCGCTCGACGGCAACTCCTGGGAGGGGCAGGTTCCGCCGCTCCTCGAGGCCGGCTACCGCGTGATCACGTACGACCGCCGCGGCTTCGGCCAGTCCTCCCAGCCGAGCACCGGCTACGACTACGACACCTTCGCCGACGACCTGCACACCGTGCTCGAGACGCTCGACCTCCGCGATGTCATCCTCGTCGGCTTCTCGATGGGCACTGGCGAGATCGCCCGCTACATCGGCCGCCACGGGGAGGACCGGATCGCCAAGGTCGCGTTCCTCGCCTCGCTCGAGCCGTTCCTCGCCATCACCGACGACAACCCCGACGGCGCCGGCCCGATGTCGTTCTTCGAGGGCATCGCCGCCGACGTGAAGAAGGACCGGTACGCGTACTTCACGAACTTCTACCAGGACTTCTTCAACCTGTCGGAGAACCTCGGCTCGCGCATCTCGGAAGAGGCCGTCCGCAACGCGTGGAACGTCGCTGCCGGGTCCGGGTCGATCGCCAGCGCCGCTGCTCCGCTGACCTGGCCGACCGACTTCCGCCAAGACATCACGAAGGTCACCGTCCCGGCGCTCATCGTGCACGGCACGGCGGACAACATCCTGCCGATCGACGCCACCGGCCGCCGCTTCACCAAGGCGCTCCCGCACGCTGAGTACGTCGAGATCGAGGGTGCCCCGCACGGCCTCCTCACCACGCACACCGCCGAGGTGAACGAGGTCCTGCTCGGCTGGCTCGCCAAGGCCTGACCCGACCGCCCCGCACAACCGAAAGCACCCCGAGCCACGGAAACCCGTGGCGCGGGGTGCTTTTGGTTGTGCGAACGCGGGCGCAGGGCGCGGGCGCAGGGCGCGGGCGCAGGGCGCGGGCGCGTCAGTCCTCTTCGGGAGCGTCGTCCGGGTTCGTCACCTGGGCGTGCCCGGCGTCGTCCAGGTGGATCGACGTGCCGTCGTCGAGCTCGACGCGCGGCTTGCCCTCCAGGAAGGTCAGCGTCCACCCCCAGCCCGTGGTGTCGACCGCCTCCGAGGCCAGCTCGTCCTCGACGGTCCGGACCGCCACGACCAGCGCTTCCACGAGCCGTGCAGGTGGCTCCCCACCCACGTTCCAGCGCGTACCCAACTGCATCAGGGCCTCCTGTCCGTGTGCTGCGTGAACGACTGCCGGACGCGACCCTACGCGGGCTGCTCGGCCAGCTCGATCTCGGTGACCGCGAGTTCCGGACCGTCCACGAACGACAGGTCCTGGATGCGGCCGACGGCCGCCAGGTCGACGGCTGCACGCTCGACGAGCTCCCGGGTCTGAGCCGGGGCCGCGACGACCGCCCGCGTCACCGGCGTCTTCTGGGACGCCTTGGCAGCCGTCTTGGCACCGCGGATCCCGATGAGCGCCTGCCCGACGGCGGCGAGCAGTCCGGTCTCGGCCGCGTCGACCGGCAGGTCGGCGGCGGTCGGCCAGGAGGCTCGGTGCACGCTGGTGTCGTGGGTCCAGGCCCACACCTCCTCCGTCGCGAACGGCAGGAACGGTGCGAGCAGTCGGAGCTGCACGTCGATGGCGGCGCGGAGCGCCAGGACGGCGCTCGCCTGGGTCTCGTGCGTCGCGTCCGGCGCGGTGCCGTACGCGCGCTCCTTGACGAGCTCGAGGTAGTCGTCGCAGAACGTCCAGAAGAAGCGCTCGGTGACCTCGAGGGCGCGGGCGTGGTCGAAGCCGTCGAACGCCGTGGTCGCCTGCTCGACGGTGGTGCGGAGCGCGGCGAGCATGTCGACGTCGAGCGCCTCGGTCACCTGGTGCGCGCCGGTCGGCAGCTCGAAGCCGTAGACGAACTTCGCCGCGTTGAGCACCTTGATCGCCAGACGGCGACCGACCTTGATCTGCTTCGGGTTCTGCGCGTCGAACGCCGCGTCGGTGCCGAGCTTCGACGAGGCCGCCCAGTAGCGGACCGCGTCGGCGCCGTGCTGCTCGAGGATCGAGAGCGGGGTGACGACGTTGCCCTTGGACTTCGACATCTTCTTGCGGTCGGGGTCCACGATGAAGCCCGAGATGCTCGCGTTCTTCCACGGCACCACATCGGCCTCGAGCTGGCTGCGGAGCACCGTCGTGAACAGCCACGTGCGGATGATGTCCTGCGCTTGCGGGCGGACGTCGTACGGGTACACGAGGTCGTACAGCGCCGGGTCGGTCTCCCACTTGCCCGCGAGCTGCGGGGTCAGCGACGAGGTCGCCCAGGTGTCCATGACGTCGAGCTCGCCCTGGAACCCGCCGGCGACGCCGCGCTGGTCCTCGGTGTAGCCGGGGGCCGGTTCGGACGCCGGGTCGACGGGCAGCTGCGCCTCGGTCGGGACGATCGGCTGGTCGAACACCGGGTTGCCGTCGGCGTCGAGCGGGTACCAGACCGGCAGCGGCACGCCGAAGAAGCGCTGGCGCGAGATGAGCCAGTCGCCGGAGAGGCCGCCGACCCAGTTGTCGTAGCGGACGCGCATGAAGTCGGGGTGGAAGGCGATCTCCTCGCCGCGCTTCCGGAGCGTGGCCTTGAGGTCCTCGTCACGAGCGCCGTTGACGATGTACCACTGGCGCGTCGAGACGATCTCGAGGGGCTTGTCGCCCTTCTCGAAGAACTTCACCGGGTGCTGGATGGTCTTGACGTCGCCGACCAGCTCGCCGGACTCGGTCAGGGCGTCCACGACGACCTTCTTCGCCGAGAACACGGTCTTGCCGGCCATCTCGGCGTAGAGGGCCTTGCCGCCCGCCGACTCGATCCACGCCGGCTCGTCGGAGCGCACGCGGCCGTCGAATCCGATGATCGCGCGGTTCGGCAGCTGCAGCTCGCGCCACCACACGACGTCGGTGGTGTCACCGAAGGTGCAGACCATGGCGATGCCGGCGCCCTTGTCCTTCTGCGCGAGGTGGTGTGCGAGCACGGGGACCTCGACGTCGAACAGGGGGGAGCGGACCGTCGTGCCGAAGAGGTCCTGGAAGCGCTCGTCGTCCGGGTGCGCGACGAGGGCCACGCACGCGGGCAGGAGCTCCGGGCGGGTCGTCTGGATGACGATGTCGCCCTGGCCGTCCGTGCGGTGGAAGGCGATGCCGTGGTACGCGCCGGGCATGTCCTTGTCCTCGAGCTCGGCCTGCGCGACCGCGGTGCGGAAGGTGACGTCCCAGAGCGTCGGCGCGTCGGCCTGGTAGGCCTCCCCGCGCTCGAGGTTGCGGAGGAAGGCACGCTGCGCGCTGGCGCGGGAGGTGTCGTCGATCGTGCGGTACGACTGCGTCCAGTCGACGGACAGGCCGAGCGTGCGGAAGAGGTGCTCGAACTGCTGCTCGTCCTGCACGGTCAGGCGTTCGCACAGCTCGATGAAGTTGCGGCGCGACACCGGGATCTGGTCGGCGGCCTTCGAGGACTTGTTGTCGCCGCCCTCGAACGGCGGGACGAACATCGGGTCGTAGGGGAGCTGCGGGTCGCAGCGGACGCCGTAGTAGTTCTGCACGCGACGCTCGGTGGGGAGACCGTTGTCGTCCCAGCCCATCGGGTAGAAGACGTGCTTGCCGCGCATGCGCTCGAACCGGGCCTTGAGGTCGGTGTGCGTGTACGAGAACACGTGACCGATGTGCAGCGAGCCGGAGGCGGTCGGCGGCGGGGTGTCGATCGAGTAGACGGTGCTGCGGTCCCCGGCGGCGTCGCGGTCGAACCGGTACGTGCCCTGGTCGTCCCAGACCGGTCCCCAGACCTGCTCGAGTCCGTCCACCGTGGGCTTGTCGGGCATGGGCTTGGTCATGGCTGCGCCTTTCGATCGGTATGTGCGGCACCGAGTCCGTGATGAGGTGCCTGAGTGTCCACGCATGGCACGTGGTTCCCTCGATCGTACCGGGACCGGCGAGCGAGCAGCACGCCTACCACGCGGCCCCCTCGCGGACAAGTCCCGAAGCTGTTAGTCTGTCGGGGTTTGTCCGGCGAGCGCGAGCTCGTAGGAGCTGCAACGTCGCCGTCCCGTCGGACCCCCGAAGGACGCTCAGCACACCGGAGGAACACCCTTGACACCGAACAACGCACCCCAGTCGCACGGCGATCGGCCGCTGCGCACGAAGGGCGCTGCGAAGCGCGCTCGCCGGAAGCTGACCACGGACGACGTCACCGTCGTCGAGGAGTCGCTCCTCAAGCGCGCCGTCGCCGCAGCCGCACTCGGCAACGCGATGGAGTGGTTCGACTTCGGTATCTTCGCCTACCTCACCGTCACCATCTCGAATGTCTTCCTGCCGCAGGGTGACCCCGCGGCGAACATCGTCGCCACCTTCGGGTTCTTCGCCGCCGCGTTCATCGTCCGCCCGATCGGTGGTGCCGTCTTCGGCCCGATCGGCGACAAGATCGGCCGGCAGAAGGTCCTCGCCCTGACGATGATCCTGATGGCCGCGGGCACGCTGATGATCGGCCTGATCCCGTCGTACGACACGATCGGCTTCTGGGCGCCCGTCCTGCTGCTCGTCGCGCGCTTCGTGCAGGGCTTCTCGACCGGTGGCGAGTACGGCGGCGCCGCGACGTTCATCGCCGAGTACTCCCCGGACAAGCGCCGCGGGTTCATGGGGTCGTGGCTGGAGTTCGGCACCCTGGCCGGGTACGTGCTCGGTGCCTCGATCGTGACCGGCCTGCAGTTCGGCCTGTCCGAGGACGCCCTGCTCAGCTGGGGCTGGCGCATCCCGTTCATCGTCGCCGGCCCGCTCGGCCTGATCGGGCTGTACCTGCGCCTGAAGCTCGAGGAGACCCCGGCCTTCCAGAAGCAGCAGGAGCAGGCCGCCGAGCGCGAGTCGCAGAAGACGCCGTTCCTCAAGCTCTTCGCCACCAACTGGCGCGCGCTCATCGTCTGCATCGGCCTGGTGCTGGTCTTCAACGTGTCCGACTACATGCTGCTGTCGTACATGCCGACCTACCTCGAGCAGAACCTCGGCCAGAACGCCACCTTCGGTCTGATCCTCATCGTCATCGTGATGATCCTGATGATGGTCGTCATCACGTTCGGGGGTCGCCTGTCCGACCGGTTCGGCCGTCGTCCCGTGCTCGCCGCGGGCTGCATCGGCTTCTTCCTGTTCTCGTGGCCGGCGCTGCAGCTCGTGCAGTCCGGGACCGGTGTCGGCGTGTTCTTCGGGCTGCTCATCCTCGGCGTGGTGCTCGTGACCTTCACCTCGACGATGCCCTCGACGCTCCCCGCGCTCTTCCCGACGATCATCCGCTACGGCGCGCTGGCGATCGCCTTCAACGTGTCCGTCTCGCTGTTCGGTGGCACCACCCCGCTCGCGACCGCCGCGCTCATCAACAGCGCGAAGGACGCCGGCTTCGGCTGGGCCGAGGACATCCCGGCGTTCTACCTGATGGCGGCCGCCGTCATCGGCCTGGTCGCGGTGTACTTCACGAAGGAGACCGCGTCGACGCCGCTCATGGGCTCCGGCCCGACGGTGGCCTCGGAGGAGGAGGTCGCGCAGGTCATCGACGAGTACAACGACCCGTCGTCCGACTTCGCGCAGTCCGACTGGGCCAAGGAGTTCTCGACCAGCGAGATCCCGATCATCTCGGCCGACACGGACAAGGCGCCGTCCGGCTCCTGATCCGTGTGGGCGGCTCTCCGCCCGTGGGCCAAAGCGACAGTGTCCCGGCGGTTTCCGCCGGGACACTGTCGCTTTCGCGGGACAGACCCGCCCGCCGGCCAGCCACCGACCAGACCCGGGCTACGCGGCGGCGGACCTCGGGCCGGCCGACAGCCGCTCGGCGGCACGGACGAGCCCCGCGGTCACGGCGTGCGTCGGGCGTGCGAACACCTCGGCGGCCGGGCCGTGCTCCACCGCGGCACCGTCGTGCATCACCAGGACGTCGTCCGCGATGCGCCGCACCGCACGGAGGTCGTGCGACACGAACACCATCGCGACACCGGTCTCGTCGCGGAGCCGTTCGAGGAGCCCCATCACGGCGTCCTGCACCGTGGCATCGAGTGCCGTGACGGGTTCGTCGAGCACGAGCACGTCCGGCCCGGTCGCCAGCGCCCGGGCGATCGCCAGCCGCTGCCGTTGCCCGCCGGACAGCGTCAGCGGCGACCGACCGCGGACGGCGGGGTCGAGGTCGACCTGCCGCAAGGCCTCGTCGACGCGGGCGTCGAGCGAACCGGACGCCCGCCGTGCGTCGCCGCCGGACATCGCGTCGGCCAGCACCCGCTCGACGCTCCACCGCTCGTCGAAGGTGGCGCCGGGGTCCTGCACGACGGCGGACACCCGGTGGCGGCGTGCCCGTCGGTCACGCTCGGGGAGCGGAGCCCACGGGGCACCGTCGAGCGTCACCGTGCCGGTGTCCGGCGCCTCGAGCCCGAGCAGCATGCGTACGAGCGTGGTCTTGCCGGACCCGGAGGCCCCGACCACACCGAGTGTCCGGCCACGACGGAGTCCGAACGACACCCCCGTGACGGCGTCCACCCGGTCGTACGACTTCCGGAGGTCCGTCGTCTCGAGCACGGCGGCAGCACCGGGGACGACCGGCCGCGGTGACGCCATCCGCCCGGCGGCCGACGCGGCGACGAGCGCCCGGGTGACCGGGTGGGTGGGCGACCGGAGCACGTGCGTCACCGGCCCCTGCTCGACGATCCGCCCGCCGTCCATCACCACGACACGGTCGGCCCACCCGGCGACGAGCCCCAGGTCGTGCGTCACGACGAGCAGTCCAGCGCCCCGCTGCTGGGCTGCCCGGAGCTGCTCCATCACGCGGACGGCCACGCCTGCGTCGAGCGCCGTCGTCGGTTCGTCGGCCACGACGAGCACCGGCGAGCCGATGGTCGCCGCGGCGATGAGCGCGCGCTGCCGCATCCCGCCGGACAGGGTCCCGGCGAGCCGGCCTTCCGACGCGATCGCCGGGTCGAGCCCCACCGCGTCGAGTGCGGAGCGCACGGCGTCCACCCGCTCGCGTGCGCTCATCTCGGTGTGCAGCCGCAGGGCGTCGCCGACCTCGCGTCCGACGGGACGCAGCGGGTCCAACGCGCCCAGTGCCTCCTGGCCGACGTAGCCGACCCGTGACCCGCGCACCGCACGCCACCGTCGTTCCGAGAACGCGCGGGTGTCGAACCCGGCGACCTCGAGCCGGTCCGCGCGGACGGCGGAGCCCGGAGCGGACAGGCCGAGCAGTGCCCGGACGGTGACGGTCTTGCCGGAGCCGGACGCGCCGACCAGCGCGACGCACTCGCCGGGGTCCACCTGCAGCGCGACGTCGTGGACGACCGGTGCGCCGCCGATCGAGACGGACAGTCCGTCGACACCCAACACGCTCATCGCACCACTCCCGTTCGTCGGATGGCCCGGCCGAGCACCGTCACCGCGGTCGCGAGCACGACGATCGCGAGGCCGGGGAAGGTGCTCATCCAGGGCGCTGTCTGCAGGTAGGTCCGGCCGTCGGCGAGCATCGCGCCCCACTCCGGAGCGGGCGGTGGCGTGCCGACGCCGAGGTAGCTGAGCGCCGAGGCCCACACGATGGCCTGCCCGATGCCGAGCGTCCCGACCGCGACGACCGGCCAGAGCGCCGCAGGCAGCACGTGCCGCACGATCACGCGCGCGGGGGAGCGCCCGAGCAGCACGGCGGTCTCGACGACCTGCGAGGACCGTGCCGATCGGACCAGGCCTCGGACGATCCGGGCGTACCCGGGTGCCGTGGCGAACCCGACGGCGAGCATCGCGGGCACCGGGCCGGGACCGGTCACGGCGATGACGACCAGCGCGACGAGGAGCAGCGGGAGCGCGAACGCGACCTCGGTGATCCGCCCGATGACGGCATCGACGACCCGGCCGCCGAGGCCCGCCGCCACACCGAGCACCACGCCGAGGCCACCGCCGACGAGCGTGGCGACGACCCCGACCACGAGGCTCGCCCTGGTCCCGGCGACGACCCGCGCCAGGACGTCGCGCCCGGACTCGTCGGTGCCGAACGGACTCGACCAACTCGGAGCCTGGAGTGCCTGTGCGGGGTGCACGGCGAGCGGGTCGCCGCCCCCGAGCAGCGCCGGCCACACCGAAGCGACGACGGCGAGCGCCACCACGGCGGCCGCCAGGATCCCCGCCGGCCCGAGCGTCCCCCCACGGACTCGCTCGGACCGAGGGGCCGCGTCATCCCGCTGCGCGTCGGCCTGGAGGCTCGGATCGGCGATCCCGCTCATCGCGCCTCCGCCTCGTGGTGCGTCCCGGCCTGCGGCTGAGATCGCACTCCGTGTCGCCTCCCCACGCGGGGTTCCGACGCGGAGTGCGATCTCGGCGGACCGGAGGCGCCGCGGGGATCGACGATGCGCTCGACGACGTCGGCCACGGCGAGCACGACGACGTACGCCAGCGCCGAGACCATCGCGATGCCGACGACGAGGGGCATGTCCCGCTGCGTGACCGCGGTCACCAGGGCTCGCCCGATGCCGGGCAGCGCGAACACCGACTCGACGACGACGGCCCCGGACACCAGCGACCCGAAGGCCCAGGCGGACAGCGCGATCCCCGGGAGCGCCGCATGCCGGAGCAGGTGCCGACCGAACACGCCCGCGCGGGTCTCGCCCCGCCCGCGTGCGGCGAGCGCGAACGCCGACCGCTGGGCGTCGACGACCCCGTCGCGGATGGTCTCGGCGAGGTACCCGGCGACGGGGACGGCCACCGTGACGACGGGCAGCACCCATCCGCGCACGGTGCCGTCGCTCACCGCCGGGAACCACCCGAGGCTGCTGGCGAAGACGACGATGAGCACGCTGCCGAGCCAGAAGTGCGGGGTCACGCTGGCGGTGACGCTCAGGGCCGAGGTCAGGCCCGCGGCGAACCGGCCGCGCTGGGTCGACCACCACGCGGCGACGATCGCGAGCGCCCAGGCGACGACGAGCCCGGCGACCGCCAGGGTCAGCGTCACGGGGAGCTGTTGCCCGAGCAACGTGGCCACCGGAGTGCGGAACGCGTACGAGTCGCCGAGCTGCCCCGTCGCCAGGCGCCCGAGGAACACCGCGTACTGCACGATGACGGGTCGGTCGAAGCCGTAGTCGTGGCGGACCTGGTCGACCGCGGCCGCCGATGCCTGCGACCCGGGACCACCGAGGATCGCGAGCGCGGGGTCGCCCGGGATGAGCCGGATCGCGACGAAGACGATCGTCGCGACGGCCCAGAGCACGCCGATGCCGCCCAGCGCACGGCGGAGCACCCAGCGCGACCACCGCGCCGGAGCCGAGCCGCCGCCGGGCCGGATCAGGCCTGCGCGACGCATGCCGTGCCTCCTGTCCGGATCAGTCCGCGATCCAGGCCGAGCCGAACCACGGGGTCGACACCGGGGTGGTGCGGATGCCGTGGACGCTCGAGCGGTACAGGAAGTGGTTCTGCTGGTCGTAGAGGGGGAGCACCGTGCGGCTCTCGAGGATGCGCTTCTGGGCCTGCTCGTAGAGGTCCGCGCGGGTGCTCTGATCCGAGGTCTCGGCGGCTCGCTGGAGCAGCGAGTCGAGCTCCGGCTCGTCGAGCTGCGCGAGGTTCGCGAAGTACCCAGACGGCGCGGGCGTGATGCTCGCGGAGTCGTAGAGGATCCGCAGGACGTCCGGCCCGACCTTCGTGTACGGGGCGCTGACCACGTCGTACTGGTTTTTCGCGAGCGCTGCGTACCAGCTCGACAGGTCGAGCTCCTGCAGCTGCACCTTGATGCCGACCTTCGCCTCCGACGCCTGGATCTGCTGAAACAGGCTCCGCTCGGCGGGGACCGACTGGTTCGTCGACACCGGGAACGTGACGGTCAGCTGCTTGCCGTCCTTCTCGCGGATGCCGTCCGAGCCGACCTTCCAGCCGGCGTCGTCGAGGAGTCGCTTCGCCGTCGCGGGCTGGTAGCGGAACAGGCTCTTGTCGGAGTAGGCGAACGGTTCGACGCTCGACAGCACCGAGTAGGAGCGCTTCGCGGTGCCGAGGAACAGGCTCTGGATGCCCGGGTCGATCTCGGCACCGGCGATGAACGCCTTGCGCACGGCTTCGTCCTGGAAGACGCCGTGGCCCGAGTTCAGTTCGAGTCGGTTCGAGGCGCCGGGTCGGGGTGCGTCGAGGTCGCGGATGGCGGCCTTCGACGATGCCGCCTTGAGCTGGTCGGGCTGCGCGTTGTCGATGACGTCGACCTGGCCGGACTGCAGCGCCGCGTAGCGGGACGTGGAGTCCGGGATGAAGCGCCAGGAGATGCCGTCGAGGCGGGGCTTGGTCGTCCCCCAGTAGTCCTTGTTCTGCTCCAACGTCACGCGGTCGCCGTGCTTCCAGTTCGTGATCGCGAACGGGCCGGTGCCGACGGGGGACTCGCAGTTCTCCTTCTGGGGGCGGTCGAGCGCCTTCGGGGACTCCATGCCGACCCACGCCTGCGAGAAGGACTCGAGCAGCGCGCTGTCCGGACGGCTGAGCGACAGCGTCACGGTGTGGTCGTCGGTGGCCGTGGCCTTCTGGATGGACTGCAGTGCGAGGTAGCCCGTGCTCGACGCCGTCGTCGGGTCCTGCACGTGCTGGATGTTCCGCACCACGGCGGCCGCGTCGAACGGGGTGCCGTCGGTGAACGACACACCCTGGCGCAGCGTGAACGTCAGGGTCTTGCCGTCGTCGCTCGTGGTCCACTTCGTCGCGAGGGCCGGTGTGGGCTTGCCGTCGTCGAGCCCGACGAGCTCCTCGATGTACTGGCTCGCCAGCAGCGCCTGCGGGTAGTTGCCGCCGACGTGCGGGTCGAGGCAGGTGGGCTCCGCGTCGCCGGAGGCGTAGGTCAGCGTGCCGCCGTTCTTCGGCGTGGCGTCCGCGGTGCTCGTGCCGGACCCCGTGCAGGCGGTCAGCGCGAGGAGGACGGCGGCGGCACCGGCGAGGGCACCGATCCTTCGGGTTTTCTGTACTGGGTCCAAGATCATGGCTCGATGAGTCTAGTTGTTTACTGGACCCCATGGACGAACCGATCCGCCGTGGGGGACGGCCGCGACGCTCGAGCGCCGAGGTGCTCGCGGACGCCGCCGCCGAGCTGTTCCTGGAGCAGGGCTACGGCCGGACCACCGTCGACCAGATCGCCGCACGCGCCGGGGTGAGCCGCGCGACGTTCTTCAACTACTTCCCGGCGAAGTCCGACGTGATGTGGCTCGAGCTCGACGCCGCGGTCGGGGCGCTGCCCGCGTTGCTGGCGTCGTCGGACGACCCGTCCCCGGTGCGCGCGGTGGAGAGCGCGTTGCTCGCCGCTGCCCGGGCGCACGATCCCGAGCGGGTGCCGTGGGCGATCGCGCAGGCCGAGGTGATGGGCATCGGGCCGGAGCTCGTCGGCAGCGTCGCGGCTCGGGTGATGGCGCAGCACGCGGCCGTCGCGGCGTTCGTCGCCCGGCGCACGGGGGAGTACGCGGGGTCGCTCTGGCCGCAGACCGTCGCCGGCGCGATGCTCGGGGCCGCCGCCGCTGCCTTCGGGGTGTGGGTCGCGGACGGGGTGGCTCGCCGGCCCCTCGTGGAGTACGTCGGCGCGGCGCTGACGCCGGTCGCGGCTGGCCTCGACGCGCGCTGAGCGGGCGGCGGCGGTGTCGCGTGCTTTCGCGCTGAGCGACAACTCACGCGCCCGGCGCTGCGTGAACTGTCGCTGAGCCCGAAACGTCGAGCCAGCCGCGGGGTCGTCAGTCGGTGCGGAGCGTGCCAGCGCCGCCGGCCGCGACGTCCTCCGCGGTGCCGTCACGCACGACGTCGGGGACCTCGGCGTCGGTCGGCACCAGGGACTCGTCGCCGGGCAGGCTCAGGGTCAGGACCGCTTCCTCGATGTACTGGCTGTCCTCGAGTGACTTCTCGACGTCGCGCAACCGCACCGCCACGTGCGACTCGTCTTCGTTGCCGGTCAGGTCGATCGCCGCGACGAGGTAGACCCGGGACGGCCCGACGAACTCCAGGTGCAGGTACGTCACCCGTTCGATCTGCTTCCGGGAGAGCAGCTCGACCAGCACCGCGTTCTCCAGCTCGGGCGAGGTGCTCTCCCCGACCAGGAACCGGCGGTTGCGGTCGATGAGGATCACCGCGACGACGCCGAGCAGGATGCCGACCGCGATCGAGCCGATCGCGTCGAAGATCGCCAGCCCGGTGACCTGGTGCAGGAAGACCCCGAGGAAGGCGATGACGAGGCCGACGAGCGCGGCGGCGTCCTCGGCGAACACCGCTCGGAGCGTGGGGTTCGATGACTGCAGCACGTGCCGCAGCACCGGCACCCGGCGCTTCGTCGCGGCACCGTGCGCCTGGCGGTAGGCCTGCAGGAAGCTCGTGCCCTCGAGGCAGAACGACACGGCCAGCACGATGTAGTTCAGGGCGACGTCCTCGGCCGGCCCGGTCTCGCCCAGCTCGGAGATGCCGTGGTAGATCGACACGATGGCGCCCGCGGTGAACAGCCCGAACGCGGCGAACATCGACCAGATGTAGGTCTCGCGCCCGTACCCGAGCGGGTGGGCCGTGTCCCGCTTCTTGGCTCCCCGCCGCTCGGCGATGAGCAGGAAGATCTCGTTCCCGGTGTCGGCCCACGAGTGCGCCGCCTCGGCCACCATCGACGCGGACCCGGACAGGAGTGCGGCGATCGACTTGGCGATGGCGACGAGCAGGTTCGCGCCGAACGCGATGACGACGGTGAGCAGGGACTCGGGGCGGTCCTGCTGATCAGACGAGGGCATTCGTCCAGCATGCTCCCGTTGGGTAGACTCGGGTCCAACAGGCGTTGATCCGGCCATCACCGGGGAGCTTCCGGAAGAACGCGGGACGCACACGTTGCGGCCCGTCAGTAGAGCCGGGCGGGTTCGGGACCGTCACCATCCCCGACGACGAGCGGCCGATCCGGTGTCCCGGACGGCAAGCGAGGTGGTACCGCGGAGCGTGCTCCGTCCTCGTGGAGAGCAACCGAACCCACAGGAGCAACCGGTGCGATACCCACTGAACCGCGATGCGGACGCCGCCGCCGGCGTCACCCCGTCCCCGAGCTTCCCCGCCGTCGAGCAGGGCATCCTCGCCTTCTGGAAGGGCGACGACACCTTCCAGGCATCGATCGACCAGCGCGACGGCTGCGACGAGTGGGTCTTCTACGACGGCCCGCCGTTCGCCAACGGCCTGCCGCACTACGGGCACCTGCTGACCGGGTACGCCAAGGACGTCTTCCCGCGCTACCAGACGATGCGCGGCAAGCAGGTGCACCGCCGGTTCGGCTGGGACACCCACGGGCTCCCCGCCGAGCTCGAGGCGATGCGCCAGCTCGGCATCACCGAGAAGCACGAGATCGACGAGATGGGCGTCGACGTCTTCAACGCCGCCGCCAGGAAGTCCGTGCTGCAGTACACCGACGAGTGGCAGGAGTACGTCACCCGTCAGGCGCGCTGGGTCGACTTCGAGGACGACTACAAGACGCTCGACGTCACGTACATGGAGAGCGTCCTCTGGGCGTGGAAGCAGCTCTGGGACAAAGGACTCGCGTACGAGGGCTTCCGGGTCCTGCCGTACTGCTGGAACGACCAGACGCCGCTGTCGAACCACGAGCTCCGCATGGACGACGACGTCTACCAGATGCGCCAGGACCAGTCCGTCACGGTGTCGTTCCCGTTGCACGGGGACCGCGCTGACTCGCTGGGTCTGACGGGCGTCCGCGCCCTCGCCTGGACGACGACCCCGTGGACGCTCCCGACGAACGCCGCGTTGGCCGTCGGGCCTGCGGTCACGTACGTGGTGCTGCCGGCAGGGCCGGGAGGCTCAGCTGACGGCAGCGACGCCGGTTCCGTCCAGTACATGCTCGCCTCGGACACCGTGGCCGCCTACGCGAAGGACCTCGGCTACGAGTCGCCGGAGGCCGCTGTCGCGGCCGTCACGCGCGAGCTGCAGGGCTCCGAGCTCGACGGCGTCCGGTACGAGCGCCTCTTCGACGACCTCGCCAACGCCGAGGGCATGGAGCACGCCTGGCAGATCCTCGTCGCCGACTACGTCGAGACCGGTGAGGGCACCGGCATCGTGCACCAGGCCCCCGCGTACGGCGCCGACGACCAGGTGGTCTGCGCCGCTGCCGGCATCCCCGTCGTGCTGTCCCTCGACGAGGGCGGCGTCTTCACGTCCCAGTTCCCGCTCGTCGCCGGCCAGCTCTGGTCGGACGCGAACAAGCCGCTGACGAAGGCCGTGCGCGACGCCGGACGGCTGCTGCGCCAGGCGTCCTACGAGCACAGCTACCCGCACTGCTGGCGCTGCCGCAAGCCGCTCATCTACAAGGCCGTCTCGTCGTGGTTCGTCCGCGTCACCGAGTTCCGCGACCGGATGGGCGAGCTGAACCAGGACATCACCTGGGTCCCGGAGAACATCAAGGACGGCCAGTTCGGCAAGTGGGTCGGGAACGCCATCGACTGGTCGGTGTCCCGCAACCGCTACTTCGGCACACCGATCCCGGTGTGGGTCTCCGACGACCCGGCGTACCCGCGGCAGGACGTCTACGGCTCGCTCGAGGAGATCGAGCGCGACTTCGGCCGGCTGCCGGTGAACGGCGACGGCGAGGTCGACCTGCACCGCCCGTTCATCGACGACCTCACGCGCCCGAACCCGGACGACCCGACGGGTGCGTCCACGATGCGCCGCATCAGCGACGTGTTCGACGTGTGGTTCGACTCCGGGTCGATGCCGTACGCCCAGGTGCACTACCCGTTCGAGAACCGCGAGTGGTTCGACACCCACAACCCGGCGGACTTCATCGTCGAGTACATCGGGCAGACGCGCGGCTGGTTCTACGTCATGCACGCGCTGTCGACGGCGCTGTTCGACCGTCCCGCGTTCACGAACGTGATCAGCCACGGCATCGTCCTCGGCTCCGACGGGCAGAAGATGTCGAAGTCGCTCCGGAACTACCCGGACGTCTCCGAGGTGTTCGACCGTGACGGCGCCGACGCGATGCGCTGGTTCCTGATGTCGTCGTCGGTGATCCGCGGCGGCAACCTCGTCGTCACCGAGGAGGGCATTCGCCAGGGGGTCCGCGAGTTCCTGCTGCCGTTCTGGTCGACGTACTACTTCTTCACGCTGTACTCGAACGCGTCGGGCACCGACGGCTACCAGGCATCACGCCGGGCGGACTCGACGGACGTGCTCGACCGCTACCTGCTCGCGAAGACCCGGGTGCTCGTGACCGACGTCACGAAGCACCTCGACGGGCTCGACACCCCGCTCGCGGCGCAGGCCATCCGCGACTTCGCCGACGTGCTGACGAACTGGTACGTCCGGCGCTCGCGGGACAAGTTCTGGCTCGGCGCCGAGTCGTCGGAGTCCGCCAAGGCCGCGTTCGACACGCTGTACACCGTGCTCGAGACGCTCGCCCGGGTCGCCGCCCCGCTCGCACCCCTCGTCACCGAGGAGGTCTGGAAGGGCCTGACCGGTGGTCGCAGCGTGCACCTGGCGGACTTCCCGGACGCGTCCGAGTTCCCCGCGGACGACGCCCTCGTCGCCGCGATGGACCGCGTCCGCGACGTCGCGTCGAAGGGCCTGGCGCTCCGCAAGGCCACCGGCAAGCGCGTCCGGCTGCCCCTCGCGACGCTGACGCTCGTGGTGCCGGACACCGCTGCCGTCGAGCCGTTCGTGGACATCCTCCGCGACGAGCTCAACGTCAAGCGGGTCGTCCTCGAGCCGCAGGCGGAGGAGTCCCTCGCGCAGTACGGCATCGAACGGAAGCTCACCGTCAACGCCCGCGCCGCCGGTCCCCGCATCGGCAAGCAGGTGCAGCAGGTCATCCCGGCCGCCAAGAAGGGCGACTGGGTCGCGACCGAGTCCGGCGTCACCGTCGGCGGGATCGACCTGGTCGAGGGCGAGTACACGCTCGACCTCACCGTGGCCGACGAGTCGACCGCGGTGGCGTTCCTCGACGGGGGCGGCTTCGTGGTGCTCGACACCGTGACCACCCCGGAGCTCGAGGCCGAGGGACTGGCCCGCGACGTCGTCCGTGCCGTCCAGCAGGCCCGCCGCGAGGCCGACCTCGACGTCAGTGACCGCATCGTCCTGACGCTCGGTGTCGACGGCGTGGCTGCCGACGCCGTGCGGACCCACCAGGACCTCATCGCGGGGGAGACCCTCGCGACGACGGTCGACCTCGCCGAGACCGCGTTCGCCGAGGGCGAGGGCACCGAGGTCGGCGACGGTGCGAAGGTGTCCGTGGAGGTGGCACGCGCATGAGCGACTACGACGACTTCGAACCAGGCGGCCCCACACCGGACGGCATCGAGATCCCGGTGGGGCCGGCCGGCGACGCCGATCCCACCGAGGTGGTGCCGTACGGGGGTGACGACGACGAGGTCAAGCGCGTCGAGGCCGCCCTGTACGCCCGGATCGGCGAGCAGTCGCCCGAGCACCGACTCACCGCGACCCGTCGTGCCGTCGAGCTCCTCGGTGACCCGCACCTCGCGTACCCGGTCATCCACATCACGGGCACGAACGGCAAGACGTCGACGGCTCGGATGACGGAGAGCATCGTCCGCGCGCACGGACTCCGCACCGGGCTCATGACGAGCCCGCACCTGGTGTCGATCCGGGAGCGCATCGTCATCGACGGCGCCCCGATCGCCGCCGACCGGTTCGTGGAGAACTGGGACGACATCGTGCCCATCCTCGAGATGACCGACAAGGAGCTCACCGACAAGGGCGAACTCCCGCTGACGTTCTTCGAGGCGCTGACCGTGCTCGCGCTGGCGTGCTTCGCCGAGGCGCCGGTCGACGTCGCCGTGATCGAGGTCGGCATGGGCGGCGAGTGGGACTCCACGAACGTCGTGCAGAGCCAGGTCGCGGTGTTCACCCCGATCGCGATCGACCACGCCAAGCAGCTCGGCAACACCGTTGCCGAGATCGCCCGCACGAAGTCGGGGATCGTCAAGCCGTCCTCCGCCGTCGTGTCGAGCGCGCAGGTGCCGGAGGCGCTCGCCGAGCTCGAGCGGGCAGCCGAGCTCACCGAGTCCACGCTCGCCGTCGAAGGAACCGGGTTCAGCGTCGTCGACGTGACCCCGGCGGTCGGCGGCCAGCTCATCACGGTGCAGGGCATCGCCGGGCGCTACGACGACCTGTTCGTCCCGCTCTTCGGCGGGTACCAGGCGCACAACGCCGCCGTGGCGATCGCCGCGGTCGAGTCGTTCATCGGCCGCGGTTCGCAGCCGCTCGACGAGGACGTCCTCTCCGAGGGGCTCGCCGGCGCCACGAGCCCGGGCCGACTCCAGCCGATCGCCCAGGACCCGACCGTCGTCGTCGACGCGGCGCACAACCCGCACGGCGCCAAGGCGCTGGCCGAGGCGCTGCCCGTCGCGTTCCCGTCCGGGCACGTCGTCGGCGTCGTCGGCATCCTCGCCGACAAGGACGCCCGCGGCTTCGTCCGGGCGCTCAAGGACACGATCCAGGCCTTCGTCGTCACGCAGCCGCCGGGGGAGCGGGCGCTCGACGCCGACGAGTTCGCCCGGGTCGTCGTGGACGAGGTCGGCAACGACCGCGTGGTCGTCGAGCCCGCCCTCGCCCAGGCCCTGCAGGAAGCGCGCAACCTGGCGGACGAGGCGGAGGCCGAGGACGCCATGGTGCTCGTCGCCGGCTCCATCGTGATGGTGGGTGCGGTCATGGACCTGGTGCACCAGGAAAGCGAGGCGAAGTGACGGACGCGCCCCGAGCCTCCCGGCCGGCCAGGCGACCGCGTCGCGAACGCGGCGCGCAGGAGAGCCTCACCTCGATCGCATTGATCCTCGAGGCGATCATGTTCTTCTTCCCGATGCTCGTCGTCTTCGGCAAGCACACCCTGCCCGCCGGATGGGCCTTCGGCGGCGGCATCGGCGCGATGATCATCCTGGCGCTCGCGTCGCGGATGACGGGCACCCGTGCCGGTGTATGGTTCGGATGGCTGCTCCAGGCGGCCATCCTCGCCACCGGCTTCATCGAACCGTTCATGTTCGTCGTGGGCCTGGTGTTCCTGGTCCTGTGGGTGTTCTGCTTCGTCAAGGGCGGACAGCTCGACCGGATGAACGCCGCCCGGCGCGCCGCGGCCGAGGACTGACCACATCCACCCCCGAACCCCAGGGAGTACTGCGTGTCCGACTTCGAAGAGACCCTCGTCCTCGTCAAGCCCGACGGCGTCGCCCGCCAGCTCACCGGTGAGATCCTCCGCCGGATCGAGGCCAAGGGCTACGAGATCGTCGACCTGAAGATGCTGACGGCGCCGCGTGACCTGCTCGACGCGCACTACGAGGAGCACCAGGGCAAGCCGTTCTTCGAGCCGCTCGTGGAGTTCATGCAGTCCGGGCCCGTCGTCGCCGTGCGCGTCGCCGGCAACGGTGCGATCGCGGGCTTCCGCTCGCTCGCCGGCACCACCGACCCGACCTCGGCTGCGCCGGGCACCATCCGTGGCGACCTCGGTCGTGACTGGGGACTCAAGGTGCAGCAGAACCTCGTGCACGGCTCGGACAGCCCCGAGTCCGCCGCGCGCGAGCTCGGCCTCTGGTTCGCCTGAGCCTTCCGCGCATGCGCGCGCCCTCCTTCGAGGGAACAGAAAACGTCGGGTTGCCCCTGGGCACCCGACGTTTTCTGTTCCCTCGATCGCCCCATGAGCGGGCAGCCGGAGCCCCGCACATGCAGAACGGCCCCGCACTCCGGGAGTGCGGGGCCGTTCTGCATGGTGCCGCCTAGTTCTTGACGGCGCCGCCGTTCTGCTCGACGAACGCGGCGAAGGCGTCGGCGTCGGTCCAGGCGTTCGTACCGGTCGCGTTGTACTGCTTGCCGTTGACGATCACCGTCGGGGTGCCGGTGAGCTTGTCGAGGCTCGAGTTCGCGAGCGGCTGGGTCAGGGCACGGTTGGTGGCGTCGGCGACCCACCCGGCGAACTTCTGGTCGGTGATGCAGGAGGCGACGTTCTTGTTCGTCGCGCCGGCCTTCTTCGCGATGTCGGCGAGCTTGGCGTTCGTCAGGCCGCGGGTGCCCTCGGACGGCTGGTTCTCGTAGAACGCGGTGTTCACGTCGAGGAAGGCGTCGGGGTCGTAGTTCGCGACACACGCCGCCGCTGCAGCCGAGCGCGTGGAGTACTTGGAGCCGAGCGAGGACCGGTCGAGCAGGTTGAACGGGTGCACCTCGAGGGTGGCGGAACCGCTCTTCACCCACTGCTTGATCTGGCTCATGTTGCCGGTCTCGAACTGGTTGCAGATCGGGCACATGTAGTCCTCGTACACGGTGATGTTCGCGACCGAGTCGTCCTGCTTGGTGGCCGTCGGCTTGCCGCCCTCGGGGATGCCCTTGGTGGTGACCGGGACGATCTTGCCGTTCTGCCCCTGCAGCACGATGCCGTCGCTCGCCATGTTCTTGGGCCCGGGGCCCGCCGGCTGGATCGAGTTGGCGATGACCAGCACGACGACGGCGATGACGGCGAGGGAGCCGACGATGATGCCGCTGATCGTCAGCGTCTTGTTGCGGCGCTTGCGGGCCTTCTCCTTCGCGCGCTGGGCGGCGGCGCGCTCCCGGGCCGCGTTCCTGCGAGCCTTCTTGCTCTCGTTGTCGCTCATCGAGAACGAGCGTAACGGCTGCCGACGCGCCCGAGGGTCGCCCTGGCTGAGAAGAGTCCAGGAATCAGGTGACGTGTCACCGAGTGCGATGGGATCAGAAGATCGACAGCACCGTCGGGAACTTGATGATGATCACGACGACGATGAGCAGGTAGTTCGCCAGTGGGAACGCCCAGCAGAAGGGCAGCAGCGCCTTGCCGACGCGGCGTGCTCCGGGACCGAACGTGCCGCGGGACATGTTCCAGATCGTGAAGACCCAGAACATCGGGATGGTCATCGACCACACGAGCATGCACCACGGGCAGAGCGCGCCGATGAACCACACCGTCTGCGTGAAGAGCCAGGTGACGAAGACCCAGGCCAGGAACACCCCGGCGTTGAACGCGACCCAGAACCACCGCGAGCCGCGGAACCCGGCGAGCATCACCACGGCCACCGCGATCGGTGCGACGAAGCCCATCAGCCCGAGCAGGGGGTTCGGGAACCCGAGGAGGTGCCCCTGCCAGCTCGCCATCACGTCGGAGCAGCTGATGAACGGGTTCACGTCACACGACAGGACCGTGTCCGGGTTCGCGTACTTCTTGAACTCGTCGATCGTGAGCGCGAAGGCCCCGTACAGCCCCACCGCCCCCGTGACGAGCAGCAGGATCGCCATCGCGACCGGACGACGGGTGGTGGGTGCAGTCGTGCTCACGCCGACATCATGACATGGCGGTCTGCGCCTTCCCGGGCCTCGCGTGCGATGATGGGGAGGTCACGCGGCCGATCCGCGTGACGACGAGAGCTTTCCGGGCGCATGCCCGGACGATCAGGCACGGTGAGAGCGTGCCGTGACCGGACGACGCGTCACTCCGACGCCGAGCCGTGCGAAGCCGGGTGCTCCGCACGGATCGTGCGCGGACCGCATGAAGATGTCGGCGCCGGACGGTCACGAACCCAGCGAGTGCGGGTGGCGTGGTCGCCGCCCGCCACAACTACAGAATTCCCGCCGCCCCTCGGGGTGAGGGCGGGGTCGAGGAGTGCACCAGCACATGGTGGAGCAGAACGAGAACAACACGAACAACGACGAGAGCGCACCGAAGCGACGGGGCCGCCTGTTCGGCGGCCGCCGCGCACGGTCGGCCGGCAGCCTGGAGGCCCGTGGTGGCGCCCAGCCGTCGACCGACGCGGTCGAGACGGTCGCCGTCTCGGGCACCGAACCAGTCGCGCAGACCGGCACCGGTCCCGGGACGGACGCCGCGGCGGACGCGACGCCCGTGACGGAGGCGAGCACCGCCTCCCGTCCCGAGGTGACCGACGCTGCGACGGACGCCACCAGCGAGGTGTCGGTCGAGGTCTCGGTCGTCACCGGTACGACGGACGCGCACGACGTCAGCACGCTCACCGGCGACCTGCCGGTGGTCGCGGCGGAGGCCGAGGCGGCTGCGGTCGCGGAGTCCGGCGCCGACGACACGGACGCGTCCGCGGTCGTCGCCGAGCAGCCGGAGGAACCGGTGGCCGAGCAGGCCGCGGAGCCGGTCGTGCCGAAGGCGACGTCGACGCTCAGCCTGATCTTCCACGCCCCGGTCCTGCCGGAGCTCCCGCAGCGAGCGGCGCGCCCCGAGCGGGACGACCGCTGGGACGACGAGGACGACCGCGACGAGCAGGGCGGTGGCAGCCGCCGCCGCACCCGTCGTCGTGGCTCGAGCGCCGACCGTGAGCCGCGCGAGCCGCGCGACCACCAGGAGCCCCGCCGCCGCGAGGTCGAGTACATCACCGAGCCGCAGAAGGTGAAGGGCTCCACCCGTCTCGAGGCGAAGAAGCAGCGCCGCCGCGACGGCCGTGATGCCGGACGTCGTCGTCAGGTCGTGACCGAGGACGAGTTCCTCGCCCGCCGTGAGAGCGTCGACCGGCAGATGATCGTGCGCTCCTCCGCGCAGAAGATCGAGATCGGCGTCATCGAGGACAACGTCCTCGCCGAGCACTACGTCACCAAGTCGCACAACGTGTCGCTCATCGGCAACGTGTACCTCGGCAAGGTCCAGAACGTGCTGCCCTCGATGGAGGCCGCGTTCGTCGACATCGGCCGTGGACGCAACGCCGTGCTCTACGCCGGCGAGGTGGACTGGAACTCCGTCGAGACCGGCAACCACGGCCGGCGCATCGAAGCCGCGCTCAAGCCGGGCGACAAGGTCCTCGTGCAGGTCACGAAGGACCCCGTCGGCCACAAGGGCGCCCGTCTGACGAGCCAGGTCTCGCTGCCCGGCCGCTACCTCGTGTACGTGCCGAACGGCTCGATGAACGGCATCTCGCGGAAGCTCCCGGACACCGAGCGTGCGCGCCTCAAGAAGATCCTCAAGGAGGTGCTGCCGGAGCACGCGGGCGTCATCGTCCGGACCGCTGCCGAGGGCGCCACCGAGGAGCAGCTCACCCGCGACGTGCAGCGCCTCACCGCGCAGTGGGAGGCCATCCAGAAGAAGGTGGCGAACGGGCACGCCCCGGTCATGCTGCACTCGGAGCCGGACCTGCTCGTCAAGATCGTGCGTGACGTCTTCAACGAGGACTTCACGAAGCTGATCATCGACGGCGACTCGGCGCGCGAGACCATCGAGGAGTACCTCGACGCCGTGGCGCCGGACCTCAAGGACCGCGTCGAGCTCTACGACGGCCCCGACTCCTTCGAGGAGCACCGTCTCAACGAGCAGATCGAGAAGGCGCTCGACCGCAAGGTCTGGCTGCCGTCCGGTGGGTCGCTCGTCATCGACCGGACCGAGGCCATGACGGTCGTCGACGTCAACACGGGCAAGTTCGTCGGCTCGGGGGGCAACCTCGAGGAGACCGTCACGAAGAACAACCTCGAGGCCGCCGAGGAGATCGTCCGCCAGCTCCGCCTGCGCGACATCGGCGGCATCATCGTCGTCGACTTCATCGACATGGTGCTCGAGTCGAACCGCGACCTCGTGCTGCGTCGACTCATCGAGTGCCTGAGCCGCGACCGCACGAAGCACCAGGTCGCCGAGGTCACCTCGCTGGGCCTCGTGCAGATGACCCGCAAGAAGATCGGCGTCGGGCTCCGCGAGTCCCTCGCCGAGGTCAACGCGCAGGTGAACGACAACAACGCCGACCCCGGTCCCTCGAAGGGTCGTCGCAAGGGCCGGAGCGGCTCGGGTGGCACCTCGGGCAACGGCGGCAACGGCGGCAACGGCGGGTCGGGCAACGGGTCGAACGGCAACGGGTCGCACGACCAGAAGTCGTCGCAGGCGCACCAGATCACCGACGACGTCAAGAACGCGCTGTCCCGGATCGCCGCGTCGACCATCCCGCACGACGAGCCCGCCGTCACCGGCGTGGCCTCGCCCACGTCGCCGGCCTCGGCTCCCTCCGAGTCACCGGTGTCGCCCGTCGTCGCTCCCGCAGCCGAGTCGACCGAGGGTGAGTCCTCGGGTGGCCCGAAGCGTCGTCGCCGTCGTGGTGGCCGCGCGAGTTCCGAGCAGACCGCCCCGGCGTCCACCGACGGCGTGCTGACGATCCCGGCCGCCGGGTCGACCGCTCCGGCCGATCCGTCCGCCTCCGTCGCTGATGCGCCGGCTGCTCCCGTGGCGCCCGTCGTCGAGGCGCCGAAGGAGAGCGCGCCGACCCGTCGGCGGGTGTCGTCCTCGGCGCCCGTGACGCCGGCGGACACCACCGTCGCGATCCTCGACATCCCCGTCGCGGTCACCAAGCGCGAGCCGCGCAAGGCCCCCGACGCCGACTCCCTGCTCGATTCGGTGCTGCAGGCGCTGCCCGAGCCGAAGCAGCCGGGTCAGGGGCGCGCTCGCTCGCGTCGGGTGTCGTCGGGCAGCATCAGCGCGCCGGCCACCGCCGACGAGGGCACGACCGACGACGGCACCGTGATCCTGGGGAACTGACGGTGACGAACCCCGAGCAGCGTCCGCAGAACGATCGCGGGTACTACGGCGCCGGGTGGCAGCAGCACCAGCCGCCGCTGCCACCCCAGCAGCCCGCTGGTGGCCATCTCCACGGTGCGGGGCCCTCCGCACCGCCGCGTCCGCCGCGGCGTGCGGGGGACCCGACCAGGGCCTTCGCGCCCGGTGCCTCGGCGGCCACGGTCGCCGGTGCGGCGATCGCGGTGGTCGGGCTCATCGCGATCCAGGCGATCTCGGGACTCATCGGCCTGATCGGCACGAGCATCACCGTCAGCCCGTTCCAGTCGTACGGCGGGCAGAGCGTCATCCTGAGCTTCGCGACGGGGGTGTTCCTCAGTCCGTTCCCGTTCTACGCGGGGGCGTTCCTCGGGCTCGCGTTCCTCACCCCGATCACCCGTCGGAGTCCGCTGCCCGTGGTGCTCCTCCGTGCCGTGCTCGGCGGGGCGGCCGGCACCGTGGCGCTCGCGCTCGTCGGCGTCTTCACGGGCGCGTACGGGACGATCGCCGCCGGTCCCGGACGTCTGGTCGTCGACGTCGTCACGGCGCCGCTGCAGCGCGGTGTGCCGCTCACGGCGATGCTCCTCGCGACGGCGACCGTGGCGTGGCTCTGGCTCGGGCGTCCGCGTGGCGCGCGGCCTGGGCCGCACGCGGGCATGCCGGGCACCGTGCGCCCTGCGGACGCGGTCCCGCCCGCGACGGTGCAGCCCCCGCAGCCGTCGTCGTTCGCTCCGCGGCCCCCGCAGCAGGCGGCCCCGCAGCCCCCGCAGCAGGCGGCCCCGCAGCAGGGCCAGCCGTACCCGCAAGCGCAGCCGTACGGCCAGCAGCCGCCGTCGAACCCGTGGGCCCCACCGCCCGCACGCTGACCGCTGCCGACGCGACCACGGGACAGGCGCGACCGAGCCGCCGGACGCGACCGAGCCGCCGGACGCGCACCGAGCCTCCAGGCCGGCGCGCCAGCGCGGTCTAGAAGACGCGCTTGTCCCGCTGCGCGACCCGCAGCCCGCTCTTGATGAGCCGCAGCACCAGCTCGCGGCCGGTGACGGGCGTCGCTCCGAGCGCCACGAGTTCGTCGTACCGCGCGAGCGGCACGTCGTAGTGGTCGTGGTCGAACGCACGCCGCGGAACACCTGCCCGTGCAGCGAACTCGTGGAGTTCCGCGTACGATAGGTCACTGACGAGGTGCGACCACACGGTTTCGTGTGCGGGCCACGTCGGTGGGTCGATCAACACGGTCACTCCGACAGACTACGTGTGTCGCCGTTTGACCGGACCCATGGCCATCGAGTATTCTCGATCCCTGGTGTCAACGGGCGGTTCTGCCTGTGTCGTCGATCCCCAGTCCGACTGGGCAGATCGCGCCTGGGCACCCGAGACTTCCCTCAAGCAGAGTTACGTAAGGATTTCCACGTGGTTTACGCAGTAGTGCGCGCCGGCGGCCGTCAGGAGAAGGTCGAGGTCGGCACGATCCTCACCATCGATCGCGCCAAGGCCGATGACAAGGGCAACATCGAGCTCGCGCCCGTGCTCCTCGTGGACGGTGACAACATCACCTCCGCCGCGACCGACCTGGCCAAGGTGACCGTGACCGCCGAGGTGCTCGAGGACCTCCGCGGCAAGAAGGTCGTCATCCAGAAGTTCAAGAACAAGACCGGGTACAAGAAGCGCCAGGGTTTCCGCGCTGAGCTGACCCGCGTCAAGATCACCAAGATCGCGTAAGGGAGTCTCCTCATGGCACACAAGAAGGGTGCGAGTTCCACTCGCAACGGTCGCGACTCGAACGCACAGCGCCTCGGCGTGAAGCGCTTCGGTGGCGAGGTCGTCAACGCCGGCGAGATCATCGTCCGCCAGCGCGGCACGCACTTCCACCCGGGCGCCAACGTCGGCCGCGGTGGCGACGACACGCTGTTCGCCCTGGCCGCCGGCTCGGTCGAGTTCGGCACCAAGGGTGGCCGCAAGGTCATCAACATCGTCAACGCGTAGTACCCACTACAAGCGCTGCTGACGACATCGTCCCCGCGTGAGCGGACGACGACGCAAGTCTCAGGAGGAGGGGCAGGCCGAGTGCCTGCCCCTCCTTCCCATTTCTACGAAAGTGTGAACAACCGATGGCGACGTTCGTCGACGACGTGATCCTGCACCTCAGCGCGGGGAACGGCGGCAACGGCTGCGTGTCCGTTCGTCGCGAGAAGTTCAAGCCGCTGGCCGGGCCCGACGGTGGGAACGGCGGCGACGGCGGCGACATCGTCCTCGTGGCCGACCCGCAGGTGACGACGCTGCTCGGGTACCACCGCTCACCGCATCGCTCCAGCCGCAACGGGCAGCCGGGCATGGGCGACATGCGCAGCGGCATCTCCGGCGAGGTCCTCGAGCTGCCCGTGCCCGTCGGCACCGTCGTCTTCGAGGAGAACGGCGACCTGCTCGCCGACATGACCGAGCCCGGGATGCGCGTCGTCGTGGCCCAGGGCGGTCAGGGTGGCCTCGGCAACGCCGCACTCGCGACGACGAAGCGCAAGGCGCCGGGGTTCGCGCTCCTCGGGACCGAGGGGGAGTCCTGCGACGTCCGGCTCGAGCTCAAGACGATCGCCGACGTCGCACTCGTCGGGTACCCGAGTGCCGGCAAGTCCTCGCTCATCGCCGCGGTGTCCGCCGCGAAGCCGAAGATCGCGGACTACCCGTTCACGACCCTCACCCCGAACCTCGGGGTCGTCGAGTCCGGTGAGGTCCGCTTCACCGTCGCCGACGTCCCCGGCCTGATCGAAGGCGCGTCGGAGGGCAAGGGCCTCGGCCTGGAGTTCCTCCGCCACGTGGAGCGCTGCGAGGTGCTCCTGCACGTCATCGACTGTGCCACGCTCGACCCCGGTCGCGACCCGATCAGCGACCTCGACGTGCTCCTCGGCGAGCTCGAGCGCTACCCGGTGCCCGAGGGACAGGTCCCGCTCGCCGAACGCCCCCAGCTCGTCGCGCTCAACAAGGTCGACGTGCCCGACGCCGCGGAGCTCGCTGCATTCGTCACGCCCGAACTCGAAGCGCGCGGCTACCGCGTCTTCTCGATCTCGACCGCGTCGCACCAGGGTCTCCGCGAGCTGACGTTCGCCCTCGCCGACATCGTCGAGCAGGCCAGGGCCACCGCCTCGGCCGAGCCGGTCCAGGAGCGCATCGTCATCCGCCCGAGGGCCGTCGACGCCAAGGGTGGCTTCACCGTCCGGGCCGAGGGCGGCGAGGAGCACCGCTTCTACCGCGTCCGCGGCACGAAGCCGGAGCGCTGGATCCAGCAGACCGACTTCACCAACGAAGAGGCGATCGGCTACCTGGCCGACCGGCTCGCGAAGCTCGGTGTCGAAGACGGCCTCTTCAAGGCCGGAGCCGTCGCCGGGTCCACCGTCGTCATCGGTGGCGAGGGCGGGATGATCTTCGACTGGGAGCCGACGCTCACGTCGACCGCCGAGCTCATCACGAGCGCCCGTGGAACGGATGCCCGTGTCGACATGAACATGCGTCCGACCCGCAACCAGCGCCGCGAGGAGTACTTCGAGCGCATGGACGCCAAGGCCGCCGCCCGCGCCGAGCTCGAGTCGGAGCGCAAGTCCGGGCTGTGGGCGGACGAGGACCCTGCGGACGAGGACTGACCAGCACATGACCGACACGACCGACCAGACCGCCTTCGGCCCCGTCACGTCGCGCGAGGACATCCCGCGCGCTCGACGGATCGTGGTCAAGGTCGGGTCGTCGTCGGTCAGCGGTCCGAACACCGGGCAGATCGGTGCGCTCGTCGACGCCCTCGCCGCGGCGTACGGACGGGGCACCGAGGTGGTGCTCGTGTCATCGGGTGCGATCGCGACGGGCTTCCCGTTCCTCGGGCTCGAGGGGCGTCCCGAGGACCTCGCCACCCAGCAGGCAGCTGCGGCGACCGGGCAGAACGTGCTCATGTTCCGGTACCAGCAGCAGCTCGACCGGCACGGTGTCGTCGCGGCGCAGATCCTCCTCACCGCGGGTGACCTGCAGAACCCGACCCACCGTGTGAACGCGCAGCGGGCCATCGACCGGTTGCTGGCGCTCCGGGTGCTGCCGATCGTCAACGAGAACGACACCGTGGCCACCCACGAGATCCGCTTCGGCGACAACGACCGTCTCGCAGCCCTCGTCGCACGGCTGCTCGGCGCGGACGCCCTCGTGCTGCTCTCCGACATCGAGGCGCTGTACACGCGGCCCCCCGAGCAGCCCGGTGCCGAGCGGATCGACGAGGTCCCCTTCGGCGACGAGCTCGCCGGGGTCACGTTCGGGTCCGTCGGCGCGGCGGGCGTCGGCACCGGGGGAGCGGGGACGAAGGTCGCCGCCGCCCGGCTCGCAGCGGAGGCCGGGACGAGTGTCCTGGTCACCGACACCGCGCTGGTCGCGCAGGCGCTGGCCGGCGAGCACGTGGGCACCTGGTTCCACGCGGCGCCGCGTCCCTGAGTCGGTCCGGACACCCGGACTGGAGGCTCGGCTCGACCGGTCCCGTCGGCTCGCGTCCGCCGTCATCGCGGCCGGCGTCCGCCGTCATCCCGTCCGCCGTCATCGGGCGCGGGCCCGACCTACAATCGAGCCATGTCGTTGACCGCACCCGCACCGACCCTCTCGGACAAGCTCGTCGCGTCCCGCGCAGCGGCGGCGTCGCTGGCGACCGCCACCACTGCGGTGAAGGACGCGGCGCTCCGCGCGATCGCCGTCGCGGTCCGTGCCGCGACCGACGAGATCGTCGCGGCGAACCACGGAGACCTGGTCGCCGGTGAGGAATCCGGCCTGACCGGCGGGCTGCTCGACCGGCTGCGACTCGACCCGGCCCGCATCGAGGCCCTCGCGGCGGCGGTCGAACACGTCGTCGGACTCACCGACCCGGTCGGGCAGTCGGTCCGGGGCTCGGTGCTGCCGAACGGGCTGCAGCTGACGCAGGTGCGCGTGCCGTTCGGCGTCGTCGGCGCGATCTACGAAGCGCGTCCCAACGTCACCGTGGACATCGCGAGCCTGGCGTTGAAGAGCGGCAACGCCGTCGTCCTGCGGGGCGGATCCGCGGCGCAGCGCACCAACGCCGTGCTCGTCGCGCGCATCCAGGACGCCGTGGAGTCGGTCGGGTTGCCGCGCGACCTCGTGCAGACCATCGACGAGTTCGGGCGGCAGGGTGCCACGGAGCTGATGCGCGCCCGTGGGCTCGTCGACGTCCTCATCCCGCGGGGGAGCGCCTCGCTCATCCAGACGGTCGTGACCGAATCGCAGGTGCCGGTGATCGAGACCGGTGCCGGTGTCGTGCACGTCTACCTGGACGAGTCCGCACCGCTCGAACGGTCGGTGGACATCGTCCTCAACAGCAAGGTGCAGCGTCCGAGCGTGTGCAACGCGCTCGAGACCCTGCTCGTCCACCGAGGTGCGGCGGAACGCCTCCTGCCGACCCTCGCGGGCCGGCTGCGCGCGGCGGGGGTGACCCTGCGCGGCGACGAGGAGACCCGTGCGATCGTTCCCGGTGTGCTCCGGGCGACGGACGTCGACTGGGCGACGGAGTCGATGGACCTCGACCTCTCGATCCGGGTCGTGCCCGACGTCGACGGCGCGATGGCGCACATCGCGAAGTGGTCGACGCACCACACCGAGTCGATCGTGACGAACGACGTCGACACCGCCGAGCGGTTCATCGCGGCCGTCGACTCCGCCGTGGTGATGGTGAACGCGTCGACACGGTTCACCGACGGCGGGGAGTTCGGCTTCGGCGCCGAGGTGGGCATCTCGACGCAGAAGCTGCACGCCCGCGGGCCGATGGGGCTGCCGGAACTGACGAGCACGAAGTGGGTCGTGCGCGGACAGGGTCAGATCCGCGGCTAGACTGGTCCGCAGTCTTCCTCGACCGATCGGAGCACCGCAGCATGACCCTCCTCGCAGAAGCCGCCGAGCACGCCTCGTCGGTCCCAGCGTTCATCTTCCCGGTCGTGGCCGCAGCGTTCTTCACGCTCCTCGGGTTCGTCACGTGGTCCTTCCGTGACGTCGCGTACCGTCACTCGAACAAGTTCGAGGCCACCCGCACGCACGAGACCGGTGTGGACGAGTTCGGCCACACCAAGATCTGACGCGCTGCTCGATGCTCGAGAGCTCGGGGCGGCCCCGCATCGGTGTGATGGGTGGCACGTTCGACCCCATCCACCACGGCCACCTCGTGGCCGCGTCCGAGGTCGCCAAGTCGTTCGACCTCGACGAGGTCGTCTTCGTCCCCACGGGACAGCCCTACATGAAGTCGGGCGTGACCGACGCCGAACACCGGTACCTGATGACGGTCATCGCGACCGCGTCCAACCCGATGTTCACGGTGAGCCGCGTGGACATCGACCGACCGGGCCCGACCTACACGGTCGACACGCTCCGCGACCTGCACGACCAGCGGCCCGATGCACAGCTCGTCTTCATCTCCGGCGCAGACGCCGTCCAGCAGATTGTCGACTGGAAAGACCATGATGGCCTCTGGGACCTCGCGCACTTCGTCGCCGTGACCCGCCCGGGGCACAACTTGAGCATCACCGGATTGCCCGAACGCGACGTAAGCTTGCTCGAAGTCCCCGCGCTGGCAATATCGTCGACCGACTGCCGCGACCGGGTGAGACGCGGAAACCCCGTGTGGTACTTGGTCCCCGACGGTGTCGTCCAGTACATCACCAAGCACCATCTGTATCGGAGCGTTGCATGAGTCCGTCCGACGCGCAGCCGCCACTGTCGCGGCGCCAGGCGCGCGAGCGTGAGCGCGCGGCGAACGCCGGCGCGCAGCCCGTGACCCCGCCCCCGACCGTGGCTTCGGAGCCCGTCTCCTCGGAGACCGCTCCCGCGGACGCGCCGACGTCCGCCGACGCGGGTCGTCGTCGCCCGGGGTCGCACGTCGCACCCGCGGCCGCCGCACCCGTCCAGGCGCCGTCTTCTTCCTCGATCCCGCCGCAGCCGACAGCCGGGGTCCCGTCGCCACCACCCGCGTCCGCGACGGAGATCGTGCCGGGCACCGGCGGACTGACCCGTCGTCAGATCCGCCAGATGCGTGCGGCCGAGGGGCAGGGCGTCCGTCCCGTCCCGCTGCAGAACCCCACGCCGCAGTCCTCCGACCGCACCGTGCAGGACGTCTTGGGGACCGTCGGTTCCCTGTCGCCCGACGAGCGCGCGGCAGCACCGACCGCTCCGTCCGGGTTCGCCGGGTCGAGCGCGCCGGTCGCACCCGTCCCGAACGACGAGCCCGAGGCCGTCCCGGAGTCGTCCGGTCCGACCCAGCTCGACCCGGCCGCCGTCGAGCAGGCCACCTCCGCCGACGGTTCGCCCGACGACCTCGAACCCCTCGAGGAGGCCGCGGCGCACGCCGAGGAGCCCCGGCGCCACCGCTCGACGTGGGCACCGCAGGCGGACGCCGACGAGGTCCCCGGGGAACAGCCCGTCGATGACGTCGTCGCTCCGGCGGACGGGCAGCCGGCTGCCTCGACCCCCGGCGTCTTCCCGCTCTCGCTCGACGCCGACGACGACGACACCAACGAGGTCCCGATCCAGACGCCCGAGGCGCAGGACGGATCACCCTCGGACGACGTCTCCACGACGGCCGCCGCTGGCTCCGCGTTCCGTCGCCCGGTCGAGCCGAAGCCCGTCACCACCGCGTTCGAGGCGCCGACGGGGCACTGGTCCACCCAGGCGCACGACTCGCACGACGCCGAGGTGCACGACGAGGAGACCGGCACCCGCCGTGTCGCCGAGACCCGCACCAACGCGCTGATCCTGCCGAACTCGGCCCTCGCGGACCCGACCGGTGCGCTGAACGCCACCGGCGAGGTCATCCTCACCGGCTCGATCGACCTGCCGGCGTCCCTGTCCTCGACCGGGTCGCACCGGCCGATCGACGGCGCCGAGGTCGACCGCCTGCTCGACCAGCACGACGAGCAGCCCGAGACCGACGCCAGCCCCGTCCGGGCGAGCCGTGCGGTGTCGAGCCACACGTCGACCCGCCAGGTGGTGCTCGCCGCCGCGAAGCCGAAGGAGTCGCGCACGCCGCTCATCCTCGGCATCACGGTGAGCGCTGTCGGCGTGGCCGCAGCGGCCGTGATCATCGTCGCCCTCGTGACGACGAACTTCTTCGGGTCCTGACGTCCACCGTCGGGTACCCACCCTCGCCGCCGTCGGTGGTGTGACCTATGATCGTGTCCCATCCGGCGGAAGTGTCGGATGACAACCGGAAGGACTCCGTGACCGCCTCTCCTCGCGCACTGGAACTCGTACAGATCGCCGCCGGCGCCGCTGACGCCAAGCAGGCAGACGACCTCGTCGCGCTCGACGTGACCGGCCCCCTGCAGCTCACCGACGTGTTCCTCCTGGCCACCGGGCGCAACGAGCGCAACGTGATGGCCATCGCGGACGAGGTCGAGGACCGGATGCTCCAGTCCGGCGCGAAGACCCTGCGTCGGGAAGGCCGGAGCGAGGGCCGCTGGGTCCTCATCGACTTCGGGGACGTCGTCGTGCACGTCTTCCACGAAGAAGACCGTCAGTACTACTCGCTCGAGCGCCTCTGGTCGGACTGCCCGACCATCCCGCTCGAGATCCCGGCCGAGCACACGGCGTAGTACCCCGACGCGCCCGGGGTCCTGCTCCGATTTCGTGCCCCGGGTCGCGCATGGTGTACGCTTCACTGGTGCCTCCGGGAAGTCGGAGACACGATCTGGGAAGTACACATCTGGGTCTGTGGCGCAGCTGGTAGCGCACCTGCATGGCATGCAGGGGGTCAGGGGTTCGAGTCCCCTCAGATCCACCACCGAAGCCCCGTTCTCCACAGGAGAGCGGGGCTTCTTCGTTGTGTTCTGCGCTCCCACTACGCTGATCGCATGAGCAACGACGCCCCGCTGTCCGGTTCGCAGCTGACCATCTCGGCCGCCGGCTACACCGCCGAGATCGCGACGGTGGGGGCGACCCTCCGCTCGTTCCAGCACCGCGGCCGCGACCTGGTCGTGCCGTTCGCCGCCGACGAGGTCCGTCCGGTCTTCCGTGGCGCCGTGCTCGCGCCGTGGCCGAACCGGGTCGTCGACGGCCGCTACACCTTCGACGGGCAGGAGCACGAGCTGGCCCTGTCCGAGCCCGCACGCGGGCACGCACTGCACGGCCTCGTCGGCTGGACCGACTTCGCCGTCGCACTCCACGAACCGGACCGGGTCGTCCTGATGACGACGATCGCGCCGCAGGCCGGGTACCCGTTCCGCGTCGTGGTCCACGTCGAGTACCGGCTCGACGCCGGGGGACTGCGCACGACGATCACGGGGAAGAACACCGGGGACGACCGCGCACCGTGGGGGACCGGTCCGCACCCGTACCTCCACGCGGGCGAGGGGACCGTGGACGACTGGACGCTGACGCTGCCGGCGGCCGAGGCCCTCGAGGTCACCGAGGACCGGCTGATCCCGACGGCGCTCGTCCCCGTGCACGACGAGTTCGACCTCAGGACCCCGACCGCGATCGGCCCGCGGTTCGTCGACCACGCCTTCACCGGATTCGACCGCGACGCCGACGGCACCGCGACGATCGCGCTGACCGCCGCGGACGGACACGGCGTCCGGGTGACGTTCGGCCGGGAGTGCCCGTGGGTCCAGGTGCACACCGCCGACCACGTCGTCCCCGAGTACCACCGTGCCGGTCTCGCCGTCGAGCCGATGACCGGTGCGCCCGACGCCTTCAACGCGGGCACCGAGCGCGGGCTCGTCGTGCTCGATCCCGGCGCCGCACACTCCGCCGCATGGACGATCGCCGCGATCTGACCCCGGGGGCCGGTTCCCCGCGCATCGAGATCCGGCAGCTCGACGGCGTCGACCCGGTGTCGTTCGTCGGCACGCTCGGGGGAGACGTCGTCTGGCTGGACTCCTCGTTGCCCGCCGGGGCGCCGGACAGCGCGCGGGACCGGGCACGCTGGTCGGTCCTCGCGCCGTGTGACGGTGTGTTCACCGCCCGGTTCCGGCACCAGGACCGGCGCGCGCAGCTCGACGTGTCCATGCCGCTCCTGGCATGGTTCGGCGCGTCCCGGTCCGAGGACCGTCCGGCCTTCGACGTCCTCGCGGACCTGCTCGCGCTGACGCCCCGATTCGCCGAACCGATCCCGGGGCTGGGGTTCGCGCTCGGGTGGGTCGGGTTCCTCGGCTACGAGCTCGGTCGGGAGTCCGGCGGTCCCGACCGCACCGCGGACGGACACGCGGACGCGGACCTGCGGTTCGTCGACCGCGCCGTCGTCGTCCGCGACGACGGTGCCGCATGGGCGCTCGCGCTCGTCGACGACGCGGAGCCGGACGCGTCGGCGGCGAACCGGGCATGGCTCGAGACGGTGGCGGACGGCGGACCGGCGGCCGACCTCGGGGACGCGCCCCCGAGCCTCCCGTCCGGTCCGGCGAGCGGCCGCGTGTCGCGCGCCGCCTACGAGACCGCGGTCGACGCGTGCCGCGCCGAGATCCGCGACGGCAACGCGTTCCAGGTCTGCCTCACCACCGCCTTCTCCGTCCCTGGCACCGGACGGGAGGCCCTGGCTGGGCCCGGTACGGATCTGCACCTGGTCGAGTACCTGCGGATGCGCGCGGCGGACCCCGTCCCGTTCGGTGCGTACCTGCGGCTCGGCCCGCTGCGCGTGGCCAGCAGGTCGCCGGAGCGGTTCCTGCGGATCGGCGCGGACGGCAGGGTGCTCGCCGAGCCGATCAAGGGGACCAGGCGGCGGCTGCCGGCCCCCGAGGCGGACCCTGCGGCAGATCTCGCGGTGCGCGACGAGCTCGCGGCGAGCGTCAAGGACCGCGCGGAGAACGTGATGATCGTCGACTTGCTGCGGAACGACCTGCTCCGGACGGCGGTGCCGGGATCGGTGCACGTCGATCGGCTGTGCGCGGTCGAGACGTACGCGAGCGTCCACCAGATGGTCTCGACGATCGGTGCCGTGTTGCCGGAGGGCGTGTCGCGGGCGGACGTGGTCCGTGCGGCCTTCCCGCCCGGCTCGATGACCGGTGCGCCGAAGACCAGCGCGATGGCGATCGCATCGCGGCTCGAAGGCGGGCCGCGCGGGGTGTACTCCGGGGCGATCGGGTACTTCTCGGCGAGCGGGTCGGTGGATCTGTCGGTGGTGATCCGCACACTGGTGACGGTGGTCGAGCGCGGGGGTGCGGTTCGGTCGCGGACGCTCGGTGCCGGGGGAGCGGTGACGTGGTCCTCGGTCGCCGGTGACGAGGCGGACGAGGTCGAGACGAAGACCCGGTCGGTGCTCGGCAGCATGGGGGTCGTCGCCGACTGGTGACCACCCCCCGCAGCGTTCGAATGCGTGTTCGAATCGTTGTCCACAGAATGTCGGTCCCGATTGACATCATCGAACACGTGTTCGAACATGATGGGATGCAGACGGCGACGGCACTCCGGTCGCCCGGGGCTCGTACAGCGCGTCCCGGGCGGGACGGTGCTGCGCGGGACGGTGCTGTGCGTGGGGCTGACCACATCGCTGATGCGCGGGCGGCGCTCGACCGGATCACGTCCCTGCGGTCGCGGGTCGCCGACATGGAAGCCACGCGTGTCGACACCGCTGGGCTCCCCACCGCCCCGGCGCTCGAGCCGCTGCTGCCCGGCGGGGCGATCCGGGTGGGCGGGACGTACGCGGTCCCGGAGTCCGTCCTGCTCGCGATGACCATGCTGCAGGCGGCGTCGGCCGCGGGGGCGTGGTGCGCCGTCGTGGGCGTGCCGTCCTTCGGTGTCGAGGCCGCAGCTGCCGCCGGCATCGATCTCGAACGACTCGTGCTCGTCCCCGACCCCGGCGACCAGTGGCTCGCGGTGACCTCCGCGATGGCCGACGTCGCGCAGATCGTGCTCACCCGCCCGCTCGGACGGGTGGTCCCGGGTGACGTCGCACGGCTCTCCGCGCGGCTGCGGCAGCGCGGCGCGGCACTGGTCGCGCTCGGCTCCTGGCCGGGGGCCGACGTCACGCTCCGGGTGACCTCGTCGTCGTGGAGCGGCATCGGGCAGGGGCACGGGCACCTGACGGAGCGGCGTGCCACCGTGACCGCGACCGGTCGTGCCGGTGCGGTGCGCCCGGTCAGCGCCGAGCTGCTGCTCCCGGCGGCGGACGGCGTCGTGCGGGCAGCGGTCCCGGCACCGGTGGCGCTCCCCGGCGACACGCGTGGCTTCCGCCCCGTGGCGGTGGCGTCGTGATCGGGCGCGGTCGGGTCCGTGCCGACGCGCTCGTCCGGGGCGCCGCGATGCCGGAGCCCCCACCCACCAGGACGATCGTGCTCTGGTGCCCGGACTGGCCGGTCATCGCCGCGGCCCGTGCAGCAGGGGTGCCGCCGGAACAGCCCTTCGCCGTGGTGTCGAAGGGGCAGGTCTTCGCGAGTTCTGCATCGGCCAGGCAGTCCGGCGTCGTGCGCGGACTCCGCGTGCGCGAAGCACAGGCGCGCTGCCCGGAACTCGTCGTGCAGCCCTACGACGAGGGCCTCGACCACCGTGCGTTCGAGCCGGTCATCCGTGCGGTCGAAGCGGCGGTCCCCGGGGTCGAGGTCCTGCGGCCGGGCACCGTCGCGCTGCGCTCCCGTGGCCCGGCGCGCTACTACGGCGGCGAGCGGGCGGCCGCGGCGACGCTCGCGGGCATCGCGGCGGACCACGGTGCCCCCGCGGTGCGTGCCGGGGTGGCGGACACACCGTTCGCGGCGGACCAGGCGGCACGTGCCCGGCCGGTCCGCCCGGGGGAGCGCGTCCGGATCGTGCCCGTCGGCGGCTCGGCCGAGTTCCTCGCCGACTTGCCGCTCGGTGTCCTCGGCGACGCCGACCTCGCGATGGTGCTCGGGCGGCTCGGCATCGCCACCCTCGGGGAGTTCGCCGCGTTCACCGACGAGCAGGTCCGCGACCGGTTCGGCGTCGCCGGCGCGTTCCTGCACCGGCTCGCGGGCGGACGCGACCCGCGGGAGATCTCGTCGCGGCCGGTCCCGCCCGAACTCCGGGTGGAAGCCGCGTTCGAGCCGCCGCTCGACCGTGCCGACCAGATCGCGTTCGCGTTCCGGCGGACGGCGGACGACTTCGCCGCCCGGCTCCGTGCCGCGGGACTCGTCGCGACGACCATCCGTGTCGGCATCGTCGACGAGCGGGACATCCTGCTCGACCGCACGTGGGCGCACCCGCGCTGGTTCGACGCCGCCGACGTGGTCGACCGGGTGCGCTGGCAGCTCGCCGGCGGGGTCGACCCGACCGGGCTCGAAGCCCCCGTGACCTCGGTCGTGCTCGAGCCGGTCGCGGTCGACGACATGGCGAACCACGAGCGCGGGCTGTGGGGATCGGGGCCGGACGAACGCGTGCACCACGGCCTCGCCCGTGTGCAGGGCATGGTCGGTCACGACGGTGTGGTGACGCCGCGGGTCGGTGGGGGCCGCACCCTGTCCGAGCGGGTCGTGCTCGTGCCGTGGGGCGATGCTCCCGCAGCCGACCTCGCGTCCGTCGCCGACCGTCCCTGGCCGGGCAAGCTGCCGGGGCCGCCGCCGGCGACGGTGCTCGAACGGCCGCGTCCGGTGGACGTGGTGGCGTCGGACGGCGGCAGCGTCGACGTCGACGACCGCGGGGTGCTCTCCGGAGCGCCGGAGCGGTTCCGCGCCGAGGCGGACCGCGGTGGCCGGTTCGCCCCGGTCACAGCGTGGGCGGGGCCATGGCCGCTCGTCGTGCGCTGGTGGGACGCCGGCGGACGGCGACTGCACCGGCTGCAGCTCGTCGACGCCGAGGGGCGCGCCTGGTATCTCGTGCTGGCGGACCACCGGTGGTGGGCGGAAGCGGTGGCGACGTGAGCGGGGGTGCCTGATGGGCTACAGCAACCCACCGATCCCGTGGTCGGAGTTCGAGCGTGCCCTGTCCGACAAGCGGAGCCCTGGTTCCACGAACGCCGGCGACGGCGGGGACAGCCCGGCGTGGTCCAGGAAGCGTGCGCCGTACGTGCCCGCGGAGCCGGCGCGGTCCGACGGGCCGCCCGCCGTGCCCTACGCCGAACTGCACGCGCACTCGACCTTCAGCTTCCTCGACGGCGCGAGCCAGCCGGAGCACCTCTTCGAAGAGGCCGCCCGGCTGCGCCTGCACGCCCTCGCGCTCACCGACCACGACGGCTTCTACGGCGCCGCCCGGATGGCAGAGGTGGCGGAGGCGTACCCGGCCGTCGGCACGGTGTACGGCACCGAGCTCTCCCTCGGGCTCACCGAACCGCAGAACGGCGTCCCCGACCCCGAGGGCTCCCACCTGCTGCTGCTCGCCGACGGCCAGGACGGCTACCACCGGCTCGCCGGCGCCGTGACGAGCGCGCACCTCGCTGCCGGCTCCGAGAAGGGGCGCCCACGGTACGACCTCGATGACCTCGCGTCCCGCGCTGACGGACACTGGCGGGTGCTCACCGGCTGCCGGAAGGGGACCGTGCGCCAGGCGCTCGAGCAGGGCGGGGAGTCGTCGGCGGAGACGGCGCTCCGCGTGCTCCTCGACCGCTTCGGGACCGGCAACGTCGTGGTGGAGCTGCTCGACCACGGCGACCCGCTCGACAGTGCCCGCAACGACGTCCTCGCCGCACTCGCCACCCGGTACGCGCTGCCGGTCGTGGCCACCGGCAACGTGCACTACGCCACCCCCGACCGCTTCCCGGTGGCCACCGCCCTCGCCGCGGTCCGGGCCCGGCGCAGTCTCGACGAGATCGACGGCTGGCTGCCGGCAGCCGACTCGGCGCACCTGCGATCCGGCGCCGAGATGGCCAGGCGGTTCGCCCGCTACCCCGGCGCCGTCGAGTACAGCGTGACGCTCGCCGACGAGCTCGGGTTCCGGCTGAAGACCGTCAAACCGGGGCTGCCAGACCTCGACGTGCCGGACGGCCACACGGCGATGTCGTGGTTGCGGGAACTCACCTGGGCCGGGGCTCGACGGCTGTACCCGGGCAGCGCGGACGGGGTCGACCCGCACAAGCGGCAGCGCATCGAACGCGAGCTGTCCGTGATCGAGGACAAGAACTTCCCCGGGTACTTCCTCATCGTCCGCGACATGGTGCAGTACGCCCGCGGACGGGGGATCCTCTGCCAGGGGCGCGGGTCGGCGGCGAACTCGGCGGTCTGCTACCTGCTCGAGATCACCGCGGTCGACTCGATCCGGTACGGGCTGCCGTTCGAGCGGTTCCTGTCGGCGATGCGCGACGAGGAGCCCGACATCGACGTCGACTTCGACTCCGACCGCCGCGAAGAGGTGATCCAGTACGTCTACGAGAAGTACGGCAGGTACAACGCCGCACAGGTGGCGAACGTGATCACCTACCGGCCGAAGGGCGCCGTGCGGGACATGGCGAAGGCACTCGGGCACAGCCCCGGCCAGCAGGACGCCTGGTCGAAGCAGGTCGAGCGGTGGGGATCGGTCACCGAGAGCGAGGACCACGACATCCCCCCGGCGGTCGTCGGGTTGGCGAGCGAGGTCCTGGGGTTCCCGCGGCACCTCGGCATCCACTCGGGCGGGATGGTGCTCACCGACCGTCCCGTGGGCGAGGTGGTGCCGATCGAGCACGCCAGGATGGACGGCCGAACGGTCCTGCAGTGGGACAAGGACGACTGCGCGTACATGGGCCTCGTGAAGTTCGACATGCTCGGGCTCGGCATGCTCGCGGCGCTGCAGTACTCGTTCGACCTGGCTGCCGAGCACTGCGGGGAGCGCTGGGAGATGCACTCCATCCCGAAGGAGGAGCAGGGCGTCTACGACCAGCTCTGCCGCGCGGACACGATCGGGGTGTTCCAGGTGGAGTCCCGCGCGCAGATGGGCACGCTGCCCCGGCTGCTCCCGAGACGGTTCTACGACCTCGTGATCGAGGTCGCGCTGGTCCGACCCGGGCCGATCCAGGGCGGTGCGGTGCACCCCTACATCCGTCGGCGCACCGGCGAGGAACCGATCACCTACCTGCATCCGGCACTCGAACCCGTGCTCGAACGCACCCTCGGCGTGCCGCTGTTCCAGGAGCAGCTCATGCAGATGGCGATCGCGGTCGGCAACTGCTCCGGGGACGACGCCGACCTGCTGCGCCGGGCGATGGGGTCCAAGCGCGGGCACGAGAAGATCGACCGGCTCCGCGACAAGCTCTACGCGGGGATGGCCGACAACGGCATCCACGGCGCCGACGCCGATGCGATCTACGCGAAGATCCAGGCGTTCGCGAACTTCGGGTTCGCGGAGAGCCACTCGATCAGCTTTGCGCTCATCGTCTACGCCAGCGCGTGGATGCGGCTGCACTACCCGGGGGCGTTCCTGGCGGCACTCCTCCGGGCGCAGCCGATGGGGTTCTACTCGCCGCAGACCCTCGTCGCCGACGCCAGGCGGCACGGGGTGACGGTACTCCGGCCGGACATCCTGCGCTCGGGCGTCGACGCGACGCTGGAGCCGACGGGGGAGCCGGCGCCGGAGACCGACGACGCGTGCCTCGATCCGGAGCAGGCACCCGTGCTGCCGTTCGACAAGGCGCTTCCCGACGACACGGCGAGACACCGCCGCGACGGTGCGTTCGCCGTGCGCCTCGGACTCGCCGAGGTCGCGTCGCTCGGACGGAAGAGCGCCGAGCGGATCGTCGCCGAGCGCGATGCACACGGACCGTTCGTCGACATGTCCGACCTCGCCCGCCGGGTCGGGTTGACCACCGCGCAGCTCGAGGCGCTCGCCGCCGCGGACGCGTTCGCACCGTTCGGGGTCGACCGCCGGGGTGGGATGTGGTCGGCGGCGCAGGCCGCTGCCGAGCGTGCCGACCAGCTGCCGGACACGCAGGTCGTCGTGCAACCGCCGCTGTTCGGGCAGATGACCAGCGGGGACGTCCTCATCGCGGACATGTGGTCGACGGGCATGACGACGGACGACCACCCCGTCCGGCACGTCCGCGACCGGCTGCGGGCGAAACGGGTGCTCAGCGTCGGGGACCTCGCCGCTGCGGAGACCGGGCGGCGGATCGAGGTGGGCGGGATCGTCACGCACCGGCAGCGCCCGGCGACGGCGTCCGGCATCACGTTCCTGAACGTCGAGGACGAGACCGGGCTGGTGAACGTGATCTGCAGCGTCGGGGTGTGGGGACGCTACCGACGAGTCGCCCGTGAGTCGCCGGCGGTGATCGTGCGGGGCATCCTCGAGCGGTCGCAGGACGGCGTGGTCAACGTGGTCGCTGACCGTATCGAGCACCTGCCGCTCGCGGTGCGCACCCGCTCCCGGGACTTCCAGTGAGTGGTGGGCCTGCGACGCGGGTGCCGGCGGCGCGAGGTGCCGTCGCGCACCCGACGGGTCAGCGCACCTCGGGGACGCGGATGGTGACCTCGAGACCACCGGAACGGACGTTGCGGAGGGATGCCGTGCCTCCCGCCTGTTCCGCGATCGCGCGCACGATCGCGAGCCCGAGGCCGGAGCCACCGGGCAGCGGGATGCCGCCCGTCGCCGGGTCCGGGTTCGGGCGGGACTTCCTGGCCTCGTCCGGGCGGGTGAAACGGTCGAACGCGACGGCGACGAAGGACTCGGGGACCCCTGGCCCGTCGTCGGTGACCTGGAGCTCGCCGAAGCCCGGTGTGCTCCGCCACGTCACCAGGATGCCGCCGCCGCGGGGCAGCGCCGCGACCGCGTTGCCGGCGATGTTCGTCACGAGCTGCGCCATCGCGCCGGTGTCGAGCCGGTACCGGGGCTCCACCGTGCCGCCGCCGATACCTGGGCCGGAGCCGCCGACGGAGACCGGGGCCTCGAGGTCGAAGTCGACGGTGATGTCCTTGGTGCCCGCGATCAGCCGGACGCGGTCGACGGCGGCCATCACCTCGTCGCCGAGGTCCGACCACGCGGTCAGCGTCTGGCGGTCCCCGTCCTCGGAGCGACGCTCGGACTCCTCGATGCGCGACAGCGTCAGGAGGTCGTTGGCCAGGCGGGACAGCCGTGCGACGTTGTTCTTCGCCCGCTCGATGTGCTCGGCGAGCGCGGGGGCGTCGTCGGCGTCGAGCGAGGCGAGGTCGAGCTGGGTGGTGAGGATCGCGAGGGGTGTCCGGAGTTCGTGGCTGGCGTCGGAGACCATCTGGCGCTCGCGCTCGGTCGCCTGCCTGGTCCGCGCGAGGAACGCGTTCAGGGTCGTCGCGAGCGATGCCAGTTCGTCCTGCGCCGGGCCGACCGGCAGCTCCGCACGTTCGGGGGCGACGGAGAGGCGCTCGGCCTCGCGGCGCATCCGGTTCACCGGGCGGAGAGCCGCCGTGGCGAGCGCCCACGACGCGACACCGAACGCGACGAGGATCGCCAGGCCGGTGATCGACAGGGTGGTGGTGAGGTCGTCGACGACGATCGACTCGGCCTGCGAGTTGCGCGCTGCGACGACGGTCCAGCGTCCGGCCTGGTTCACCGGGTGCTCGACGACGGCGCGGTACTCGGAGCCGCCGACGTCGATGACCGTCGTGCCGGCGCGCGTCGCGGTCAGGCTGCCGAGCGCCCGCTCGACGCGGGTCGGCATCGTGGAGAGCACGATGTCACCGGCGGGGGAGACGACGGCGACCAGCTGGAGGTTGCCCGGTGGGGACAGGTCGGGGCTGCTGTCGACCTCGAGCGTCGCCACGTACGGATCGGCGTCGGCGTCGAGCAACGTCCTGGTCGCCGAGGCGACCACGCTGACGACCTGGAAACGCATGACCAGGACGAGCAGCACGATGACGACCGCGGCGATCGCCGTCGAGCCGATCGTGATCCGCGACCGGAGCGAGAGCAGCCGGAGCGGCCTGACGAAGCGCATCGGTGTGGCGGGCCGGCCCGTCAGGAACCGAGCAGGTCGAGCCGGTAGCCGCGGCCACGCACGGTGGAGATCGCGACCGTCGCCTCGTGCGACGTGAGCTTCTTCCTGAGGTACGAGATGTACTGCTCGACGACGTTCGGGTCGACGTGCTGCGAGCCGTCCCAGACCTCTTCGAGGATCTTCGGGCGGTCGACCACGGTGCCGACGGAACGCGCGAGCAGACGCAGGAGCGCGAACTCGGTCGGGCTGACGGCGACGCGCTGGCCCTGGATGGAGACGCGGCGGGCCTCGGAGTCGATCGAGACGTCGCCGACCTCGATCGTCCGCGGTGCTCCGGTGGCCTCGCGCCGCCCGAGTGCTCGCAGTCGGGCGGTGAGCTCGGCGAAGGCGAACGGCTTCGTGAGGTAGTCGTCGGCACCGGCGTCGAGACCGAACACCCGGTCGTCGACGGCGTCGCGGGCGGTGACGAGCAGGATGCGGACGGGGTCCTCGCGTTCCCGGATCCGTCGAGCGAGCTCGAACCCGGACATGCCGGGCATCATCACGTCGACGACCGCGAGCTCGAATGCCTGCTCACCGAGCGCGATGAGCGCCTCGACACCGTTCTCGACCGCGGTGACGCGGTACCCCTCGGCAGCGAGACCGCGTTCCATGAGGGCGCGCATCTCGTCGTCGTCCTCGACCACCAACAACCGCATAGTGGACCTCCTGGGACCCATCGTGGCATCGAACCGGCGTTCACGGGCGGACCGACGTGCATCCCGACTGAATCTCGTCACAGTGAACACGGGGCATGGCCCACGATCGAGGGACGTGAGGACTGCTTGCGTCCTTGCTAGGCTCCCCGACCGGACGCCTGTACCCGACAGAACGTCCTGTCTCTGGGGGAGCCATGAACGACGAGCCGGACCACCCGGCCATCATCCGCCTGCGCACCGAGCTCGATGCCGCGTGGAAGGGGGTCGGGGCGCTGGGGCAGATGGACGACGGTCGCCGTGAGCGCATCGTCGCCGAGCTGCGCGCCTCCGTGCCCGACGTCGCCAGTCGGGCGGCGCGCGAGGCCGGTCAGGAGGCGGTGTTCGCCGAGATCTGCCGGTTCGCGGACGCCGAGGTGGTGGCGTCCGACCCCTCGGTGCCGACGCGCACGATCTGGGGCCAGATCGTGCACACCGCGGCAGAGGCGGCGATCGCGGCGCGCTGACGCTGACCGCGGGCCGGCCGGGCGGTGGGGCGTTCCGTGCGTAGGAAGCTGAATCGCGCGTAGGAAGTCGGAATTTCCGACCTCCTCCGCGCGAAAAGACCTCCTACGCGCGAATCGCCCCACCCCGGAACGCCCCGCACCCCGGGCGGCGGTCAGTCGTCCTCGCCGAGGAGCTCCTCGCGAACGCGGCGGATGTCCTCGAGCAACGCCCCGATGAGGATCCAGTGCCGGGAATTCGGCCGCACGACCTCGAGCGGCGCCGTCAGCGCGGGTTCGGCGGGGTCGTCGAACCCGTCGGCGCCGGACCCGGAGGCCGACGACGCCGACGACGAGGTCGCCGATGCCACGACGGCCGACTCGACCTGGGCGCCGAGCGCCCGGACGTCGGCCCCGATCCGGGCGACCTCCGTGGCGATCCGCCCCACCATCGGGTCGGCGCGGAGGTCCGGCGCGGTGTTGTCCTGGATCGCGCGGGTCATCCCGGTCACGCGGGTGACGAGCACGCGCAGGTGCTCCGTGACGACGACGTCGCGCTCGAGGATGGTGCGGTGCCGCCCACCGCGCGGGTTCATCGTCAGGGACTCCTGCGCGGAGGTCAGGGCCGCCTCGGCCTTGGCGTGCTGCTGTCGAAGGGACCGGGCACGGAGGAGCGCGTCGTGCCAGCGGTCGCGGTCCCAGTCCTCGGTGAGTCCGATCGCCACCCGCTCGAACGCCACCGCGGTGTCGCGGGCGAGCCGGGCGACGGCCAGGTGCGCGGGGCCGAGCAGGACCGGCGGCACGATGACGGCGTTCACGACGAGCGCGACCGCGGCACCGAGCACGGTCTCGAGGATCCGGTCGGCGGAGTAGTTCGGCGTGACGATCCCGGCGGTGAGCACGAGCATGCCGCTGATCGCGACCTGCGTGGCCGACGTCGGGGTCAGGCGCAGGGCCCAGGCGATGAGGATCGCGAGCACGATGACGAGCAGCACGACCCACACGGAGTCACCGAGTGCGAAGTGCAGCCCCGTGGCGAGCAGCACCCCGAGCACGACGCCGGCGCTCCGCTCGAGACCCTTCACGAAGGACTGGTTGATGCTCGGCTGCACGACGAGGAGTGCCGCGATCGCCGCGAAGGTCGGGAACGGTCCGTTGATGACGACCTGGCACAGCAACACCGCCGCCACGACCGCGACCGCCGTCTTGACGACCTGCAGGAACGGCGTGCGACTCGAGCTGCGGAGGCGCGCGACGGGGTTCACGACGACCACGGTAGCCACGCGCACGACGCCGAGCCGTGCACGAACGCGACGAAACCGTGCGGACCCTGTTGACTGATGTCGTGTGGCCCAATCACGAGCGAGTCATCCCGGAGGCATTCGTCGGCTCCGGGACCACCGTCGTGGCCGCACGCGCCCATTCGGTCGAGCCGTCCGGGAACGGGTACCTCTACGGCTACGAGGTCGACACCGTCGACCGGAACGGCCAGCGCGGGACCGTCCTGACGTACGTGGACACCGGCGGGACGCACGACCAGAACAGCGCGCTCGTCACGGATCCGACGACGGGTGAACCGGTCTCGGTGTGGGCGTACCCGAACGACCCCGGTCTGCCCGTCCTGCCGCAGGTGACCTACCGCGACGCCGTCGCCGAGCTCCTGACCACGCTCGGGATGCCGGTGACCAACCCGACCCTGACGGTGGCTGCCTACCGTCCCGGCAAGCGCGCCGTGGTCCGGGTCGACGCGCCGGAGGGCACGCTCTTCCTCAAGGTCGTCCGGCCGCACCGCGTCGCGCCGATCGTGAAGACCCACGAGCAGTTCGTGGCGGCGGGGCTCCCGGTGCCACGCGTGCTCTCGAGTCGCGGTGACGGCCTGCTCGTGCTCGAGCGGATCCGTGGCGTGCCGGCGGGCAGCAGGATCCTCGACATCGCCGACGACCCGCGCTTCGTCGCGTCGCTCGCCGCGCTCACCGGACGCATCGCGACGGTGCCGATGACCCAGCAGGCCCGTGCCGACGCCATGGACCACGCGGACTGGCACCGCAGGACCCTGGTCGCGGCCCTGCCGCAGGACGCACTGCAGATCGACGAGCTCTACGACGCGATCGGCCGCCGGTCGATCGGGTGGAACAACTCCGACAAGCAGGTCGTGCACGGCGACCTGCACCTCGAGCAGGTGTTCGTCGACGACGCCGAACCGTGGCGGATCTCCGGACTGCTCGACATCGACACGGCGGGGTGGGGTCACCCCGTCCGCGACATCGGCGCCGTGGTGGCGCACCTCGTCGTCACCGGGCTCTGGCACCGCTCCCGCGGCGACGCCGATCGCGGCGCCGCCGCTGAGCGGCTCGCCGACGCGATCGCCCGCGACTGGGCGACCCGCAACCCGGCAGGCGCCCAGCGGCTGGGACCGGCCATCGGTGCCCAGCTGCTGGCCCATGCCGGAGGGCAGGCGACCACGGGCTCCGCGAACGGCATCGCCACCGCGGAACAGCTGCTGGCGGCGACACGTGCCGCGCTCGCGGAACCGGCCCCGATCCTCCCGGCCGATCCAGCGGCTCGCCCGCGGTCCGCACCGCGCGTCTGAGACGCGCGTTCCGACCCATCGCGCCCGCAGTAGGAGGTCGAATCGCGCGTTGGCAGCCGAAAAGAACCGCCACCTATGCGCGATTCGGCCACCGACGTGCGTTTCGTCCCACGGTGGGCGGGGCGGGGCAGACGGGAGGCGCGACTCGCGCGGGGTGCGCCGACTCGCCTCCGTCGGTGGTCCGGGAGTAAACTGAGCGCGCACGCACCGCGTGCCCGCGCGTCGGGTCGATTCCGGACACGACGAGTCGGTCACTTGACCGACGTGGGCACCGGGTCCGCGACCGCCCTGGGACGACCCAGTCCTGCAGCGTCGCGTGCGTGCGACGGCGCCGGATCTCCGCGCAGACCGTCCCATCGACGAGGACTCCCACCCGGGTGTCCTCGACGGGAACGGTCGCACACACGTCGCGGGGATCGGCGGGCCACGGTGGCCCGTTGCCGGCATCGGTGCGACGGACGCACCGAGGAGACTTCCGCCCGCACGGGCGGCTCGCCCCGGTCTCGGGGTGGAACAGGAGGAGCCTTGGCTCGATCAGGCACGCGGCGTGCAGCCGGTGGGACGCGGACCGCGTCGCGCCGGACCCGGCCGCTCGACAACGACGGTGTCATCCCGGTGCTCGCCCGCGCCGTGCGCGAGGTCGAGGCGGCCGCGCAGCGCGGACCGCTGAAGGCGTCGAACCGCACGAAGTTCCAGGCGGTCGCGCTGCTCATGCGCGAGGAACGTGCCCGGGTGAAGGCGGACACGACCCTCACCGACGCGCAGCGCGCCGAGCAGATGAAGCGCCTCGACGGTGTCGCGCAGATCCTCGCGAAGACCGCAGCACGGGACACCAGCGTGATCCAGCTGCTCGCCGAAGAGGCATCGGTGTCGGAAGCGACGCGCACCGTGAAGCGGGACATGATGATCGCCGGCGGCGTCGAGATGCAGCCGGAGGACCTCGTCATCGCGGCGGAGCCCGCCTCGGTCGCCGTCGCGCAGGAACGCGCCGTCGTCCCGCAGGCGGTCGTGCAGCGCCAGCTCGCGAACCCGTTCCTGCCGCCGGACTTCGCCCTCGCCGACCAGCCCGTCGCGCACCCGCGACGTCTGGCGAACTGGGAGCTGTTCGGCCCGCTGTTCAAGTCGTTCGAGTACGGCGCCGGCGGGGGAGCGGCGACGATGCCGCTGCCCGAGCCGCCGACGCAGCACTCCGCATCGGGCACCACGCTCATGAAGCACCAGGCCGAGCTCATCGCCGCGGCAGCCGACGGGCACCGCACGTTCCTGCTCGCCGACGAGCCGGGTCTCGGGAAGACGGCGCAGTCGCTCCTCGCAGCCGAGGCCGCGAACGCGTTCCCGCTGCTCGTCGTGGTGCCGAACGTCGTCAAGACGAACTGGGCCCGCGAAGCAGAGCGCTGGGTGCCGAACCGTCGCGCCACGGTGATCCACGGTGACGGCGACGACCTCGACGGGTTCGCGGACATCGTCATCGTGAACTACGAGATCCTCGACCGGCACGTCGGCTGGCTCGGGGCCTTCGGGTTCAAGGGCATGGTCGTCGACGAGGCGCACTTCATCAAGAACAAGGACTCGCAGCGGTCGAAGTTCGTGCTGCAGCTCGCCGAGAAGATCCGCTCCAGGACCTCGTCGCCGCTCCTCATGGCCCTGACGGGGACGCCGCTCATCAACTCCGTCGAGGACTTCCGGACCATCTGGGAGTACCTCGGCTGGATCGACGACAAGAAGCCCCGCGCGAAGCTCATGAACGATCTCGAGGAGATCGGGCTCACCCCGGCCGACCCCGGCTTCTTCAGCGAGGCCCGTCGCGCCGTGATCGACATGGGCATCGTCCGACGCCGCAAGGTCGACGTCGCGGCGGACATCCCCGCCCGGCGCATCGCGGACATCCCGGTCGAGCTCGACGGCGAAGAGGGTCGGTCGATCCGGGACGCCGAGCGCGAGCTCACCGCGAAGCTCGTCCGCCGGTACCACCAGGCGCTCGACGCCCGCACCGGGCAGGACCCGGTCGTCGGCATCGACCACAAGCTCGTGCGGCAGGTCGCCCGCTGGGAGCTCGAGGACCAGGACGCCTCGTCGACCGGCGAGAACGTGTTCTCGATGGTCCGGCGGATCGGCCGCGCGAAGGCGCAGCTGGCAGCGGACTACGCGGCGCAGCTGGCGTCGAACGTCGGCAAGGTCGTGTTCTTCGCGAAGCACCTCGACGTGATGGACCAGGCGGAAGAGGTCTTCGCACGCCGGGGCCTCCGCACCGCCACCGTCCGCGGCGACCAGACGCCGGCGCAGCGCACGGCGGAGATCGACTCGTTCGTGAACGACCCCGACGTCGCCGTGATCGTCTGCTCGCTCACCGCGGCGGGTGTGGGGCTCAACCTGCAGGTCGCGTCGAACGTCGTCCTCGCCGAGCTCTCGTGGACCTCGGCCGAACAGACCCAGGCGATCGACCGCGTGCACCGCATCGGGCAGGAGGAGCCGGTCACCGCGTGGCGCATCATCGCGGCGCAGACGATCGACACCAAGATCGCGGACCTCATCGACAGCAAGGCGGGCCTGGCGGCGCGGGCGCTCGACGGCTCCGACGAGGAGGTCGTCGACTCCGGCGACATCCAACTCGACGCGATGGCGGCGCTGCTGACCGAGGCGCTCGGCGGCTAGGGCGCCGGGTCTCGCGCGGCGCGATTCGGACCCGCGCGGCGCGATTCGCTCCCGCACAACCGAAAGCCGTCCGCACCGCGTGAACTCGTGGTGCGGACGGCTTTCGGTTGTGCGAACGGCCGCGCGTTGCGGCTCGCCGGGACCGCTCAGATGCGGGACTGCACCTCGGCCAGGGACGGGTTCGTCGCGGTGCTGCCGTCGGGGAACACCAGCGTCGGCACGGTCTGGTTGCCGCCGTTCACCTCGGCGACGAGCTCGGCGGTGCCCGGGGTGGCCTCGATGTCGACCTCGCGGAACGGCACACCCGCCTTCGACATCTGGTTCTTCAGCCGTGCGCAGTAGCCGCACCAGGTCGTGGTGCACATCGTGACCGCGCCGGCTTCGGGCACGAACGCGTCGCGGGTGATCATCTCGCTCATGTCCACAGGCTAACCCGCGTGGTCCTCCGCACCCTGGACGGGCTGGTAGACAGGAGCGTGTGACGGACACGCACCTCGAGATCGAGCGCACGTACGACCTGCCAGACGGAGCCGAGCTCCCCGACCTCATCGGGGCAGGAGGGATCCTGCAGGTCGACCACCAGGACCCGTTCGAACTCGACGCCACGTACTGGGACACCGAGCGCTACGACCTCGTCGCCTCACGCGTGACGGTCCGCCGTCGCACCGGGGGGCCCGACGCCGGCTGGCACATCAAGCGGGCCGAGTCCGACACCGTGCGACACGAGCAGCACTTCCCCCTCACCGACGACGCCGACACCGTCCCCGAAGCCGTGCTCGCGGCGCTCTTCACCGAACGCCGGGGCCGTGGACTGCACCCCGTCGTGCGCATCACCACCACCCGGACCGTCACCCGTCTGCTCGACGAGGACGGTGACCAGGTCGCCGAACTCGCCGACGACCGGGTCAGCGCCCAGCGCCTCGACGCGGACGCACCCGCGGACCCGCGCACCTGGCGCGAGGTCGAGGTGGAGACCGTCGAGGGCGTCGACCCGCAGATCGCCCACGAGTTCCTCGGTTCGCTCGACGGCCGCTTCGCCGCCGTCGGGGCCGGCCCCGCCGCCGTCGCGTCCAAGCTGGCACGTGGGCTCGCAGGTGCACCGGCACCGCGCCTCCAGTCCGCGGACAAGCCGGAGAAGGGCACGACCGCACGCATCCTCACCAAGCGCCTGCGCAAGCTGCGTTCCGCACTGCTCAGCCAGGAGGCCCGGCTCCGCTCCGGCGACACGGCCGACCTCCGCCACGCGGCCGGGACGGCACTCGAGATCGCCGCGATCCTGGAGACGTACCGTTCCGCGTTCGCGCCGGGCGACGCGGGTGACCGCGCCGCCTCGGCGGCCGACGGCCTGGCGAACGTGACGGCGCGTGCGGCGCTCGCGGAGTACCTCATCGACCGGCTGCCCAGGGCGTCGACGCCGGCACAGGACGACCTCGTCGACGCGATGACGCGCGAGCGGATCCTCGCGTCGACGCGGGAACGGCGCGACCACGCGGTTCGCGACGTCGTGACGTTCCTGCACGGTGAGCCGTTCCTCGAGCTCCTCGACGCCCTCGACGACGCCGTGGAGCGTCCGGCGCCGACGCCGTGGGCGCTTCGTTCCCCGAAGCACGTCGCGCAGGACGTCACCGCCGTGGTGAAGCCCGAGGTCCGGGAGCTCGTGCGCGCGGCGGTCGCCGACGACGAGTCCGAGACCGCCGCCGAGCGTGAAGCAGCCGACCGGGCGACCACCGAGCGGGCGTGGCAGGGCACGATGCGCGCGCGGATGGCGATGGACGTGCTCGGGGACGACGCGTTCCCGCACGCACTCTGGAAGCGCATCGGTACCGCGGCGGACGTCCTCACGGAGCGCGTGCGGTCACTGCACGCCCTCGACGCGCTGCGGACGAACGCGGGCATCGCCGAGCGCGGTGGCGAGGGGACGTTCGGGTACGGCGTGCTCGCTGGAGACCGGGTCCGCCTTGCGGAGGAGTCCTACGACGAGGCGGTGCACGCGCTCAATCGCGTGTGAGCGCTGCGCGGGGCCGGTGTTGTTCGCCGGCACAATCGAGTGCGCAGAAGTGATGCCCTGGGGTGCCCCGGTGTCACCGTTTCTGCTCACTCGATCCCTTGCCGCGCTGCGGCCGACCGGCGCCCGACCGACCAGCCGCACGCCCGACCGACCGTCGGCGCGGCGATCGGCCGGCCGGCCGTCAGGCGGACGCGACCGGTGCTGCCGTCGCTGCCGCGGGCGAGACCTCGGCGAGACCGAGCGTGTCGAGGAGCCATGCGAGCTCGAACGCGCGCTCCTTCCACGATGCGTACCGCCCGCTCACGCCACCGTGGCCCGCCGCCATCTCGGTCTTGAGGAGCACCGGAGCGCCGACCTCCCGCAGCCTGGCCGTCCACTTCGCCGGCTCGACGTAGAGCACGCGGGTGTCGTTGATCGACGTCACCGCGAGGATCGCCGGGTACTGCACGTCGTCGCGGACGTTCTCGTACGGGGTGTACTCGCTCATGTAGCGGTAGACCTCGGCGTCGTGCAGCGGGTCGCCCCACTCGTCCCACTCGATCACGGTGAGCGGCAGGTCGGGGTCGAGGATGCTGGTCAGGGCATCGACGAACGGCACCGCGGCGAGGATGCCGGCGAAGCGATCGGGGGCGATGTTCGCGACGGCGCCCATCAGGAGCCCGCCCGCGCTGCCACCCTCGGCGACGAGCTGCCCCGCCGTGGTGCGACCGGTCTCGATGAGGTGGTCGGCGACCGCGACGAAGTCCGTGAAGGTGTTCTTCTTCGTGAGGGTCTTGCCGTTCTCGTACCAGTGGCGTCCCATCTCGCCACCGCCGCGCACGTGCGCCACCGCGAACACGACGCCCCGGTCGAGCATCGACAGCCGCATCACACTGAACCCGGGGTCGATGGAGTGCTCGTACGAGCCGTACCCGTAGAGGTGCAGCGGGTTCGGCGTCCCCGCGTCGACGGCGTCACGACGCCACACGAGCGAGATCGGCACGCGCGTGCCGTCGGCGGCCGTCGCCCAGTCGCGCTCTTGCATGTAGTCGGCGGGGTCGTAGCCGCCGAGGACCGGCTGGCGCTTCAGCACCGTCACCTGCCCGGTCGCCAGGTCGAGGTCGCTCACCTCTGACGGGGTGACGAACGACATGAACCCGATGCGCAGCGTCGGCTGGTCCCACTCCGGGTTGCCGCCGAGCCCGGCGGAGAAGAGCGCCTCGTCGAAGGGGACCTCGTGCGCGTCGCCGAACCCGTCGCCCTCGATCGGGATGATCGCGACACGCGGCAGCGCTTCGGCGCGGTACTCGAGCGCGAGGTGCCCGGCGAAGGCGTCGACGGACTCGATGCGGCGTTCGGCGTGGTGTGCCACGACGACACGACGGTCGGTCTCGGAGGTGGGGTCGTCGGCGGGGACGTCCACGAGCTCAAAGTTCTCGGCGCCGTCGTTGTGCAGGACGAGGAGCCGGTCGCTGCCGCCGACGATGGCGTGCTCGATCTCGTACTCCACGCCGTCCCGACGCGGCCACACCACGTGGAAGTCGCCCGTCGGGTCGGCGGCGTCGAGGATCCAGGCTTCCGAGGTGATCTTCGACCCGAGCTCGATGACGATGTACTGCGAGGACCGGGTGACCCCGACACCCACCCAGTACCGGTCGTCCGGCTCTTCGAAGACCACGACGTCGTCCGTCGCGGCGGTGCCGACGGTGTGGCGCCAGATCCGGTCGGGACGCCAGGACTCGTCAACCGTGGGGTAGAAGACGTAGCGACCCGACGGGTCGAACGTCGCACCGGACCCGGTGTTCTCGACGACGTCGTCGAGGTCCTGACCGGTCGTCAGGTCGCGCACGTGCAGCGTGTAGCGCTCGTCGCCCTCGACGTCGACGCCGTACACCAGCCGGGAGCCGTCGTCGGAGATGTCGTACGAGCCGAGCGAGAAGAAGTCGTGGCCGTCCGCGAGGAGGTTGCCGTCGAGGACGACCTCTTCGCCGGGGAGGGCATCGGCGCCACCGTCGAGTGACGGCGGCGTCCAGTCGTCCTGATCGCTGATCGGCGCTCGGCAGTGCACGCCGTACTGGCTGCCCTCGCTCGTGCGGGTGAAGTACCACCATCCGCCCATGCGCACCGGCACCGAGAGGTCGGTCTCCTGCACTCGGCCCTTGACCTCGTCGAAGATCCGGTCGCGCAGCGGGGCCAGGTGGTCCGTCGCGGCAGCGGTGTACGCGTTCTCGGCTTCGAGGTACGCGACGGTGTCCGGGGACTCCTTGTCGCGCAGCCACTCGTAGTCGTCGACGAAGTCGATGCCGTGGTGCGACCGGGTGACCGGGCGCTTGTCGGCGGTGGGCGGGGTGGTCGCTCCGTGCTCGCTGCTCACCCGACCCAGCCTAGGCCGCAGCGGCGTCGAGACGCCTGCGCAGGCGGTCCCGGTCGACGGTCGATCGAACGCGCTCGGCGAACGCGTCGATCTCGTTCGCGACGTCCGTCACGAGCCAGGCCCGTCGTCGGCGACGGGACGTCACGGACCGGATGAGGCCGGCCCGGTCGAGATCGTCCGCCAGGTCGTCCGGCGACCTGCCCGAGTCCGGTGCGAGGGCGGCGAGGTCGTCCTCGGTCAGGACGGGGTCGTGGAAGAGCGCGCCGACGTCCCACGGCAGTCGCCGTGCCGCATCCGCAGCGTGCTCGTCGAGCACCAGTGCCGTCAGCGCCGCTTCGTCGCAGGCGGTCCCGATCGCGATCGCGAGGTCGGCGACGAAGTCGTGGACGGACCCGAACCGGTAGCGCACCAGGTGGTCGAAGTACCGGGAACGGTCGGCGACGAGCGCGGTCGCGATCGGCACGGTGGTGGTGCTGACACCCCGGCGTCGCAGGACCGCGCCGATCAGCGCCCGCCCGATGCGCCCGTTGCCGTCGGTGAACGGGTGGATCGACTCGAACTGGGCGTGGGCGATCGCGGCCTGGGCGACGGGGTGCAGATCGTCGCGCGCGAGGAACGACAGGAGGTCCGCCATCGCTTCCGGAACCAGGTCGGGTGGCGGCGGGACGTACGTCGCGAGCCGCGGGCTGCTGCCGCCGCCGATCCAGTTCTGGACGGTCCGGTACCGACCGGCATCGCGTCCGTCCAGCGGATCGTCCCGCATCAGGTCGAGGTGCGCGGCAAGGACGGAGTCCGCCGTGATCGTGCCGGACGCCGCGTCCGTGACCAGGCGGTCCAACGCCCGGGTCGCGGCCACCATCACCGTCGCGCTGTCGTTCGCACGGACCCCCACGACGGCGCGGGCGTAGTCGTCGAGGCCGGCGTGCTCGTCCTCGATGCGGGAGGACGCCACTGCCTCGGTCCGGGCGAGGACACCGCCGAGCGCGCCGATCCGCGTGCCGTGCTCGCGATCGAGTCGTCGGAGCGCGCCGACCGCCCGGTCCAGCAGTGCATCGTCGCCGGGCGCCGGACGGTACCGGGCGGTCGCGATGCGTGGTGGGATCCACGTCGTCACCGCGGTGCAGAGCCGATCGGCCCGCGGTCCGCGCACCCCGCTCCGCCACGGCCGCTCGGCTCGTTCGTGGCGCGGCCACCCGCTGATGCGTGTCGTCGTGTCCTGGTGCACAGTGGTCTCCGTCCGTCCCGTCGACCGTAGGCACGCTCGTCCCGCGAGCGCCAGCAATCGGTATGTCGTACTTCGCCGGTCGTGTCGGCGGCGACGGCTACCGTGGACTGCATGACCAACGCCTTCGCCATCACCGGTGCCCACGTCGTCCCCGTCACGGCGGACGAGTTCGACGGGGGAGCGGTCGTCGTCGAGGACGGGCGCATCACGGCACTCGGTCCCGACGTCACACCTCCGCCGGGGATGCCCGTCGTCGATGCTGCCGGTGCCTGGCTCGTCCCGGGGTTCGTCGAGGCGCACGGCCACGTCGGCATCCACGAAGAGGCGAACGGCCCGGCGGGCAACGACACGAACGAGCTGACCGGCCCGAACATGGCCGCCGTCCGCGCGATCGACGCCGTCGACATCGACGACGAGGGCTTCCGCGACGCCCTGTCCGGAGGCATCACCTCGATCGTCGTCAAGCCCGGCTCCGGCAACCCGATCGGCGGTCAGTCCGTCGCCATCAAGACCTGGGGTGGCCGGACCATCGACGAGCAGCTCATCTCCGACGCCGTGAGCGTGAAGAGCGCCCTCGGCGAGAACCCGAAGCGCGTGTACGGCGACAAGGGCCAGACCCCGTCCACCCGACTCGGGGTCGCCAAGGTCATCAGGGAGGCGTTCGTCGCGGCACAGGACTACCGCGCCGCCCGGGACGCCGCTGCCGCGAAGGACGAGCCCTTCACGCGCGACCTCACGAAGGAGACCCTCGTCCGGGTGCTCGACGGCGAGCTCGCCTGGGACCAGCACACCCACCGCCACGACGACATCGCGACCGCCGTCCGACTCGCCGAGGAGTTCGGGTACCGACTCGTCGTGAACCACGGCACCGAGGCGCACAAGATCGCCGACGTCCTCGCGGAGAAGGACATCCCGGTCATCTACGGCCCGCTCTTCACGAGCCGGTCGAAGGTCGAGCTCCGCGACCGCGGCATCCCGCACCTGGCGGCGCTCGCCGCGGCGGGTGTCCGCGTCGCGATCACGACCGACGCCCCCGTGGTGCCGATCAACATGCTCGTCACGCAGGCGACGATGGCCGTCCGGGACGGACTTCCGCGCCAGACGGCGCTGGAGGCACTGACCACGAACCCGGCGACGTTCCTCGGTTTCGGCGACCGCGTCGGGCGGCTCGAGCCCGGCTACGACGCCGACCTCGTGCTCTGGTCGGGCGATCCGCTCGATGCGACCAGCCGCGCGACGCGCGTCTGGATCGAGGGCCGCCAGGTCTTCGAGTGGGCGGACGGCGTCGGCGTCACCACACCGCGCTGGTAGCGCTCTGGACGGACGGGAGGCCCGGATCGCGACGTGCGCGCACGTCGCGATCCGAGCCTCCCGTCCGACCGCCGGCGGTGCGGCGTCAGGACTCGCGCGCCAGCAGGAAGTCGTTGATGCGGGTCGTGAGCTCGGCGTCCACGGGGACCTCGTCCCCGTTCACCAGCCGGATCGGCGCCGCCTGCCGGACGCTCGACACGAGCCAGAGCGCATCGGCCGCGCGCAGGTCGTCCATGGTGACGAGCTCGTAGGCGGTCTCGATCCCGGCCTGCTCGGCGAAGCGGAAGACATCCGCCTGCGTCGTGCCGGCGAGGATCCCGATGTCGGTGCGCGGTGTCACGAGCCGACCACCCACGGACATGATCAGGTTCGCGCGCGTGCCCTCGAGCACGTAGCCGTCCGTCGACACGAACAGCGCGTCGTCGGCCCCGCGGCGGGCGGCCTCGCGGAGCGCGGCCATGTTCACCGCGTAGGACAGCGTCTTCGCGCCCTGCAGCAGCCACGGCGAGGTCCGCTCCACGTCGTGCCGGTACCCGCGGTCGAGCGTGACGACCGAGATGCCCTCGGTCCGGTCGGCCGTCGAGTCCGGCGACGCGGCGGCGTACACCCACCCGGTCGGACGGCCGGAGCCCTCGACGCCGCGGGTGAGGACGGTCTTCGCGAACGCCTCGTGCACGGGGTCGAGCTCGGCGCAGACGGCCTCGATCGCGCGGCGCCATGCGTCGAGGTCCGGCAGCGGCAGGTCGAGCATGCGGGCGGACCGCTCGAAGCGGGCGAGGTGCGGCTCGAGGGCCTGCGGGCGACCGTCGACGACGGTGATCGTCTCGAAGACGCCGTCGCCACGGATGATGCCGAGGTCCTGCACCTGGATGTGTTCCTCGAGCGGAGCCGCGAACGTGAAGGCGTCGGCGGACGGATCGTGCGGCGCGGCGTCGCGGGAGGGCTGGTTGAGGACGGCGAGCACGGTGGCGGTCATGCAGCCATCCAACCCCACGTCAGCGCTGCTCCGGTAGGGCGCCCATCAGCTTCCAGACCGCCTCGGTCAGTTCGGGGTGCTGCAGCGCGATGCGACGCAGGCGGTGGTACTCCTCGCCGAGCTGGGTGCCCTGGCCGGACGCGGGGTGCATCGACCACTGTGCACTCCGCTGCCCGATCGCGGCGTCGAGCTCGAGCGCCTCCTCGCGGAGGATGAGCACGACCTGCTCGTCCACGGTGGGCAGCATCGGCATGAACTCCCACGGGTCGTCGCCCTGCCGGGAGCGGTGCTCGACGATCATCGAGATCTCTTCCGCCGCCTCGGCACGCAGCACTTCGAGGCTGCGCCCGAATCTCCGGTGCTCAGCCATGGTGCCCCCGCAGCACACCTGCCATGGAACGAGCGTACGCCAGATCATCGGCCACACTGGACACGTGACCGAGCGCGACGAGACGAAGAACCAGCACCCCCGCGTCGTCGTCGTGTACCTGCTCCGTGACGACGGTTCCGGGCGGTCGGTGCTGCTCGGTGAGAAGCGCCGCGGGCTCGGGAGCGGCCGCGTGGTCGGGCCCGGCGGCAAGCGCGAGCCGGGGGAGACGGCGGTCGAGACCGCCGTCCGCGAGGTCGCCGAGGAGGTCGGCCTGCGGCTCGACCCGGCCGATCTGGAGGCTCGTGGCACGTTGGACTACCGGTTCCCGTTCCGGCCGTCCTGGTCCCAGCTCTCCGACGTGTTCGTCTGTCGGGTCTGGTCCGGCACGCCGGTCGCGAGCGACGAGCTCGAACCGCGGTGGATCCCGCTCGAGGACGTTCCCTACGACGCGATGTGGGACGACGCGAAGTACTGGCTCCCCGAGGTGCTGCGTGGAGGCACCGTCGCAGCGCGGTTCACGTTCGCCGAGGACAACGCCACGGTCGCCGGGTTCACCGGGGTCGGCGTCGACGCGCCGAACGCCTAGCGCTGCGTGCGGGTGCTGCCGGTCCGGGCTTCCTCGGCGGCGGCCATCACGTCGGCGTCACCGCTGCGGCCACCGAGCGGCCGCACGAAGAAGTCGATGATCCCGAACACGATCGCCCCGACCATCGAGAACATCGCCCAGCCGACGAAGAGCCCAGCGGTGTTCCGGCCGTCAGCGGGCGCGAGGATGACGCTCGCTGCGTAGAACACCACGGTCAGCGCCAGGAAGACGACGACGAGCGTGATGAGGGAACGGTGCCAGGCGTTACGGGTCATGATCCGCCCAGGATACCGCTCAGCGCGCGGCGTGCCGGCTGTGCTGCCGCTCGCCCGCGTCGTCCCGGACCTGCTGCCGCACGACGGGGATGCTCCTGGTCGTCGCGGGCTCGTTCTCGAGACCGTCGCGCCCGCCGGTGAAGACGTCCCCTCCGGCTCGTTCGTCTTCCCACACGTCCTCGTCGCGGAGCGCGGTGAGGGTGCCGGTCTCGGTCGAGGCGAGGCCGTGGCGCTCGAGTTCGGCGTCACGCTGCTTGCCGAGGAACTCGCGGTTGGCGGTCTGGGCGTCCATGAACATCGTCGTGCGCCCGGTGACGATGGCACGGATCCGACGGTGCTCCCACCACTTCTTCCCGAAGTACATGAGCACGAGGCCAGCCGCGGCGTAGCAGGCCATCGTGATGAGGCCGCGGGCGGGACCCGGGCCGACCCCGTAGATCTGGTGCTTGATCATGTCGACCATGCTCGAGCCGACGACGACGTTGTTGAGCCAGGCGAAGGGCTCCGGCATGAACCACTTCGGGTACGCGCCACCGGAGGAGGGCATCGACAGGAAGACGAAGCAGATCATCGCCGGTGCCGCGATGAACCGGCCGACGAAGTAGCTGAGCCCGTTCACCGCGAGGCCGATCGCCACGATCCATCCCCACGCGATGAGCACGAGCTCGATCCAGTGGCCGTGGATCGCGCCGACGACCGGGCCGGCGAGGGTGTTCGTGATCAGGGAGATGACCAGGCCACCGATGACGATGACGCCCATCCGCGTGCGGTGGCGCAGCGGGCCGCCCATGATGCCGATGAACATCGCGACCATGTAGCCGCCGATGCACCACGCGAGCATGACGTACATCGAGACGGTGCCGTACTCGTCGTACGCGGGGAGCGCGGCGAGCTCGGTGATCTTCGGCGTCGCCACACCGATCGCGGTGAGTACGGCCGAGAGCGTCCCCGGCACCAGGCTCGCGACCTGGAACTGGTGGGCGCTCGCCTTGAAGAACTCGTTCGTCGAAGGGTCGTACGCCACGGCCATCGACCCGGCGATCACGTCCCGCTTGGCGGCGACGAGGGAGTCGTACGTGTGGAAGGCGTACTCGCCCGGGAGTGCCTTCTGCACCGCGGCGACGAAGCCGGGGTCGCTGCCGACGAGGGCGATCGGCACGTCGTGCGGGTGCGGCGCGTGGAACGCGAAGACGTAGCAGAGGCAGAAGCCGACGATGAAGAACAGCGGCATCCAGAGCTGCAGGCCGATGAGCTGGAGCGACGGGTGCAGCGTGCCGTACCAGCGGCGGTAGGCGCTGATCTTCTGCGGTGCCGGGACCGGGGCCTGACGACGCTGCTTCGGACGCGAGGAGCCGGCGACCTTCGAACCCCGACGCGGCTTCGTGCCTCGGGCGGAGGGGCGGGTGGTCCGCTGCTTCGGAACGGGCTTGGGCTGCGCCCCGCCGGAACGGTCCGGGGTGTCGGTGTTCTTCGGGACGTCGTTCCGCGGCGTGCTCACTCGGCTCTGTGCTCCTGGTTCTCGTGTCGGGTCGAACCAGGATACGCCGCACGGCTGACCGCGGCCCGGGCAGGATTCCTTCCGTCCGGGGTGGGTCGAGTGCGCGGACGTGGCGGCCTGGGCGCGCCTGGAGCGCCGTTGCTGCGCACTCGGTGCCGCCGGTGGGGCGGCGGACGGGAGGCTCGTGGCGGGGCCGCGCCGTGCCTCCAGTCCGAGGCGAAGCGAGTGCGCGGACGTGGCGGCTTGGGCGCGTGTGGAGCGCCGTTGCTGCGCACTCGGTGCTGCCGTCGGGCCAGCGGCCGCCGGCCGCCGGCCGCCGGCCGCCGGCCGCCGGCCGCCGGCCGCCGGCCGCTGGGCGCCGGCATGCGGCTGGCGGGATGGTGGGGTGGCGGGCGGGAGGCCGTGGCGGGGCCGCGCCGTGCCTCCAGTCCGGGGTGGGTCGAGTGCGCGGATATGGCGGTTCGTGGCGGGGCCGCGTCGTGCCTCCAGTCCGGGGTGGGTCGAGTGCGCGGACGTGGCGGCTTGGGCGCGTGTGGATCGCCGTTGCTGCGCACTCGATCGGCCGGGCGCCGGACGCCGGGCGTCGGCCGCCGGCATGCGGCTGGCGGGTTGACGGACGGGAGGCTGGTGGCGGCGTCGCGTCGTGCCTCCGGTCCGGGGTGGGTCGAGTGCGCGGACGTGGCGGCCTGGGCACGCCTGGAGCGCCGTTGCTGCGCACTCGGTGCGGCCGGCCGCCGCTGCCTGGCCGCCTAGGACCGGCTGCGGGACGCCTGGGCCGAGTCCATCGCGAGCTCCTCCGCGTCGAGCGTCACGAGCACCCGGCGCATCACCTCTTCGTCGAGGTTGCCGCGCTCGCGTTCCTCGAGCACGATCTCGCGACGCCGGTCGAGCAGCTCGCGGCGGATGTCCTGGATCTGCGCGCCGCTGAGCCGCACGGGGGCGTTCCGTTCCTCGGACTCCTCTTCCTCGGCGTCGCGACGGAAGGTCTCCGCCTGCCGCTCGAGACGGGCCTTGAGTCGGGAGACCACTGCCTCGACGGCATCGGCGCCGAACTGCGCGGACCACTCGGGCTTCCGGTCGTCGAGGAGCTGGATCGCCGCCTCGGTCGTGCGCTGGTTAAGGCGCATCTCGCTGCGGATGTCCTCCTCGCCCTCCGCCGGGTCCTGCACCTTGAGGCGACGGATCACGAACGGCAGCGACAGCCCCTGCAACAGGAGGGTGCCGACCGTGACGAAGAACGCGATCACGAAAATGGTGTCCTGGGCCTTGATCGCGACCGGGCTCGCCACCACCGAGACGGCTGCGGCGAGCGTCACCACGCCCCGCATGCCGGTCCACGAGATGACGGTGAGCTCCCGCCAGTTCAGCTTCGGTTCGGCCGAGCCGCGGATCCATCGCAGTGACGGATGCCCGCGCGACAGCCGGATCCGAAGAGGCCGCAGCCACCGGCCGTTGAAGCGGTTCCGGACGTAGGACTCGAAGACGAAGAGCGGTCTGACGACGATCACGACGGCGAGGACCACGGCGGCCGCGGTGATCGTCTGCCCGAGACTCCGCTCGCTCTTGATGAGGTCCTGCACGACCGTGTTGAGCTGCAGCCCGATGAGCGCGAACACGAAGCCCTCGAGGATGACGTCGATGCTCGTCCACAGCGGACGCTCCTGCAGGCGGGTGGCGTACCCCTCCTTCGGCGAGTTGTAGCCGATGTAGAGACCGGCGGTGACGACCGCGATGACGCCGGACCCGGAGAGGTCCTCGGCCAGGATGTAGGCGACGAACGGCAGCAGGATGCTCATGATCGTCTCGACCACCGGGTCGTTGATGCGCTGCCGGATCCAGTGCACGAGCACGCCGAGGACCCCACCGACGGCGAGTCCCACGCCGATGGCGAGCCCGAAGATGCCGAGGTCCTGCCAGATCGTGAGCGACGTCCCCGCGGCGATGAGGGTGAACACCCGCACCAGGGTGAGCGACGCCGCGTCGTTGATGAGGCTCTCGCCGGACAGCACCGTCATCACGCGACGGGGGAGTCCGAGCTTCCGGCCGATCGCCGCCGCGGACACCGCGTCCGGCGGCGCCACGATCGCCCCGAGCAGGATGGCCGCCGGCCAGTCCATGTCCGGGATGATGATGTACGCCGCCAGGCCGACGGCCAGCGCCGTGACGATGACCAGGAAGATGCCGAGACGACGGATCTGCTTGATCGACGACCGGAAGCTCTGCCACGAGACGTCGAGCGCCGCCGAGTAGAGCAGCGGCGGCAGGATGAGCGTGAGGATGACCTCGGAGTCGATCTCGATCGGGGGCAGCCCTGGGAGGAACGACGCCGCGAGCGCCACCGCGGTGACGAGCAGAGGAGCGGGGAGCCCCTTCGCCCGTGCGAAGCCGGTCACCGCGAGCGATCCGACCAGCAGGATGAGGAGCTCGACGGTGTCCATGGACCCATTCTCCCATCGGAATGCTTCCGAACCTGAACGAGTCTGCAGTCGACATGAACGGCGGGTTACCGATCGGGGTTTGCTCGGAACGCCCGGGACTGGGACACTTGCCCGCGGTGGACATCACACTCATAGTCGTCCTGGTCATCGCGTTGGCCCTCTTCTTCGACTTCACAAACGGTTTTCACGACACCGCCAACGCGATGGCGACACCGATCGCCACCGGGGCCATGAAGCCCAAGGTGGCGGTCACGGTCGCTGCGGTGCTCAACCTCGTCGGTGCGTTCCTGAGCACCGCCGTCGCCACGTCGATCTCGCACGGCCTCATCAACGAGGGTCCCGGCGGCGTCGCGATCTCGCCGGAGATGATCTTCGCCGGGCTCATCGGCGCGGTGGTCTGGAACATGATCACGTGGCTGCGCGGCCTGCCGTCGTCGTCCTCGCACGCGCTGTTCGGCGGGCTCATCGGCGCTGCGATCGTCGGCGCCGGGTTCCAGTCGGTCAACTACCTCGCGCTGATGACCGTCGTCATCATCCCCGCGTTCCTGTCGCCGGTGATCGCCGCGCTGGTCTCGTACCTGTCGACGCGCATCGCCTACCGGATCACCCGGCGCCCGGTCTTCCCGAACGAGCGCGGCGGCTTCCGGATCGGGCAGATCTTCACCTCGTCGATGGTGTCGCTCGCGCACGGGACGAACGACGCGCAGAAGACCATGGGTGTCATCACGCTCACGCTCATCGCGTCCGGCGCGCAGTCGTCGGACAGCGGCGTGCAGCTCTGGGTGGTCGTCGCCTGCGCCCTCGCGATCGCCCTCGGCACCTACACCGGCGGCTGGCGGATCATCCGCACGCTCGGCTCCGGCATCACGGAGATCCGGGCGACGCAGGGCTTCGCCGCAGAGGCCTCGACCGCTGCGACGATCCTCGCCTCCAGCCACCTCGGCTTCGCGCTGTCGACGACGCAGGTGTCCTCCGGCTCGATCATCGGTGCCGGGCTCGGCCGTCGCGGCTCGAAGATCCAGTGGTCCACCGCCGGCAAGATCGTGATCGCCTGGTTCATCACGCTGCCCGCGTCGGCAGCGGTCGGCGCGGTCGCGTCCGGGATCGCCCGGTTCGGCGTCGTCGGGCTCGTCATCGACGCGCTGGTCGGTGCCGCGGTCATCCTCGGCCTGTACCTGTGGTCGCTCCGGAAGCCGCACGGTTCCGCTGCCGCGATCGAGGTCGACGTCGCCGCCAACGCCGTCTTCACCCGCAAGGAGCTCCGCGACCTGCAGCGCAAGAAGCGCGCGGAGACCGTGGCGGCTCGTCGCGAGGAACTGAGCCGTGAGCGCACGCTCCGCCGCATGGCCGCACGCAAGGGGGGTCGCCGCTGATGGGCATCGACTGGTTTGCATTCCTGACCGTGGCGCTCGTCGCCGTCGTGTCCTCCTGCTTCGTCGTCGCCGTGTACTCGGTCGGCCTCCGCTTCTGGAGCGCCGCTGACACCCGCGAGGGCAAGTTCACCGTGAAGGACGACGGGACGATCGGTCCCGCGACCGCCGGGTTCCCGAACCCGCAGGGCGCCACCGCCGCCGTGCGAGGGTTGCGCGCAGCGGCCATCGCCTGCTTCGTCGTCTGCGGAGCCGTGGTGCTCTACGGCATCTACCTGATCGTCCCGCAGTTCCACTGACGGACGGGAGGCTCGTGGCGGGGCCGCCACGAGCCTCCCGTCCGTCTCCTGGTCGCCGCGCGCCCCACCGGACCGGCTGGACGGGACGGACTACCCTCGTGACGTGATCCACGACGAGGAGGCGCACGTGAGCGTTGGTACCCGCACCGAGAACGATTCCCTGGGCTCGAGGGAGGTGCCGGCCGATGCGTACTGGGGTGTCAACACGCTGCGGGCGCTGGAGAACTTCCCGATCACGAGCGTGCCCATCGCGGTGTACCCGGACCTCATCGAGGCGCTCGCGACGGTGAAGCAGGCTGCGGCCCGTGCGAACAAGGCGATCGGCGTGCTCGACGACGAGCGTGCTGACGCGATCGACCGTGCCGCCCAGGAGGTCCGCGACGGAGCCCTCCGCGACCAGTTCGTCGTCGACGTCGTGCAGGGCGGTGCCGGCACGTCGACGAACATGAACACGAACGAGGTGCTCGCGAACCGGGCGCTCGAACTCCTCGGGCGCGAGAAGGGCGACTACGCCTACCTCCACCCGATCGACCACGTGAACCGCAGCCAGTCGACGAACGACACCTACCCGACGAGCGTGAAGATCGCGATGATCTTCGGCGTGCGGCGGCTCGTCGAGCAGCTCGAGCAGCTCTCCGAGGCCTTCGCCGAACGCGGAGCGGCCTTCGCGGACGTGCTCAAGGTCGGACGGACGCAGCTGCAGGACGCGGTGCCGATGACCCTCGGCCAGGAGTTCACCGGCTTCTCGCACACCATCCAGGAGGACGTCCTCCTGCTCCGCCGGGTCACGCCGTTGCTCGCGGAGATGAACCTCGGCGCGACCGCGATCGGCACCGGGATCACCGCCGACCCGCTGTACCGCGACGAGGTGCGTCGTCAGCTGCAGGACGCGAGCGGCATCGACGTGGTGACCGCTCCCGACCTCATCGAGGCGACGAGCGACGCCGGCGCGTTCATGACCCTCTCCGGCACGGTGAAGCGGAGCGCGATCAAGCTCTCGAAGATCTGCAACGACCTGCGGCTGCTGGCGTCGGGACCCCAGGCCGGGTTCGGGGAGATCACGCTGCCGGCTCGACAGGCGGGTTCGTCGATCATGCCCGGCAAGGTGAACCCCGTGATCCCCGAGGTCGTCAACCAGATCGCGTTCGCGGTCGCCGGAGCGGACGCCACGGTCACGATGGCGGCGGAGGGCGGGCAGCTCCAGCTCAACGCCTTCGAGCCGATCATCGCGCACTCGATCATGCAGTCGCTGCAGTGGATGACCCGCGGGTGCGCGACGCTCCGCGAGCACTGCGTCACGGGCATCGAGGCGAACGAGGCGAAGCTCGCGGCCCAGGTGGACACGAACGTCGGCGTCGTCACGGCCCTCACGCCGTACATCGGCTACGCGGCGGCGGCGTCGATCGCACACACCGCACTGACCACCTCGACGCCGATCTCCACCCTCGTCGTCGCGGCGGGCCTCATGGAGCCGGACCAGGTGCAGCGTGTGCTCAGTCCGGCGCGGCTGTCCGGCATCGAGCTCGCCACCGGTGCGATCCCGGTCATCACCGAGGAGATGTTGGACGCAGAAGCCGCCCGCAAGCAGTAGCGACTAGGGCGTGGGCATCGGCGGCTCGCCGACCCTGACCTGGTCGGAGACCGTGCGGAGGCGCTCCTGCTCCTCGTCGTGGGGTTCGGCCTGGGGGAGGCGTGCCGCCGCGGTCCTGACCTCGTGCGCCGCAGCGATGTCGGCGTCCCGCCACCGTGCGAGCGTGAAGTTGCGCGTGACGTCACGGAGCGGGAGCCGGATGGCCTCGTCGGCCTCGATCCCGGCGAGGAGCTGCCGCATCCGGATCACCTCGGAGTCGAGTTCGCCGCCGACGACGAGCACGAAGTTCGAGATGTACAGGTAGACGAGCAGCAGGATCGCGCCGCCGAGCCAGCCGTACGCCCGGTTGCCGCCGCCGACGGTCTCCACGTAGAGGGAGAACCCGAACGTGGCGATCGCCCACGCCACGATGGCGAACGCGGCGCCGGCGGACACCCACCGGAGCTGCGGCGTCTTCACGTTCGGGGTCGCGTAGTAGAGCACCGCGACCATCACGACGAGGTCCACCGCCAGGACCGGCCACTTCACGACGTTCCAGAGGTCGTCGATCCACGTCGCCCAGCCCAGCTGGTGGACGATCGCGGCCGAGATGGTCGGGGTCCCGAGCAGGATGACGATGGCGATCGCGCCGCCGACCATGACGAGCAGCGTGACGAGGAGCATCATGCTGCGGAACTTCCAGATCCGGCGGCCCTCCTCGACCTCGTACGCGGTGTTCATGGCGCGGCCGAACGCGGTCGCGTACCCGGACAGCGACCACAGCGTCAGCACGACGCCGGTCGAGAACCCGAGCCACGGGTTGTCGAGCGTCAGGAGCTGGCGCAGTGGCTCTTCGAGGTGCTCGGCGGTCTCCGGCCGCACGATGAAGCCGATGATCTCGATGATGTCGGAGAGGCTGTCGCCGGTGCGGTCCACGATCGCGAGTGCCGAGACGACCGTGAGGGTCGCCGGGAAGACGGTGAGCAGCGCGAAGAACGTCAGGGAGGCCGCTGCGTCGACGACACGGTGCCGGATCACCGAGTGGTAGGTGCGGCGCACGACGGCGCGGACCCCGGTCCGCTGGAGTTCGCGCGCAGTCGGGTCCGGCATGTGCACGAATCTACCCGGCCACGCGCCCTGGTCCGGTGCTCCGCCGGACGGGAGGCTCGTGGCGGGGCCGCCACGAGCCTCCCGTCCGCCTGCTGGTCGCGTCGGGTCCGGTCCGGTCCGGGCGACCGGACCTCAGTTGGCGTGGGGGTGCAGGGCGTCGTAGCGGCGGAACGAGGGGACGAGGCGCAGGAGCAGCGCGACGAGACCGATGATCGCGACGCCGCCGAGGATCGGCGGGACGGCGATGCCGGCGGCGACGACCAGGCCGGCGTACAGGTCGCCGAGCCGCGGGCCGCCGGTGACGACGACGATGAAGATGCCCTGCAGCCGGCCGCGCATGCCGTCGGGCGACGCTGCCTGCAGGATCGTGTTCCGGAACACCGAGCTGACGTTGTCCGCGCCTCCGGCCAGGGCGAGGAAGAGCGCGGCGAACCCGAGCGCCGGCAGGATCCCGGTGCTGAACGAGTCGCCGGCGCGGCCTCCGAGCGCGTGCGCGAGGGCGACGACCACGCCGAACGCGGCGATCGCGGCGCCGTAGGCCGTGATCGCCCACCCGACGGCCTCGCCCTGGCGGCGGACGTGGCCGAGCGGGCCGGAGAACACGCTCGAGAGCAACGCACCGACGGCGTAGGCGGCGGTGAGCGTCCCGACCGTGACGGCGCCGCCGCCGATCACGAGGGCGCCGATCGCGGGGAAGAGCACGCGGGGCTGCCCGAAGGTCATCGCGACGACGTCCAGGACGAACGTCATGGTGATGTTGCGGGACTTCCGGAGGAACCTGGCACCCTCGACGAGCGAGCCGAGCCCGGGCTTCAGGGCGCCGTGGTCGGCGGCCATCCTCGGCAGCGTGAACACCCCGGCGAACGCGAACGTGAACAACACGACGTCGATCGTGTAGGTCGGCGCGAACCCGACCGACGCGATGAGGACCCCGGCGATCGCGGGGCCCACCGTGACCTGGAAGCCCGACGCGATGCCGCCGAGGGCGCTCGCCGCCGGGAGCAGGTCGGTTCCGACGAGCCTCGGCACGATCGCGGAGCGGGAGGCGTTGCTGACGGTCGCCGCGACGGCGTTCACGGTGGCGAGGACGTAGAGCAGCGCGACGCTGTGCAGGCCGAGCCACGCGTGCGTCGCGATGAGCGCGACCGCGGCCCAGGCCACGATGCTCGACACCAGTGCCACGGTGCGCCGATCGAACGCGTCGGCGAGCATCCCGCCGTAGAGACCGGCGACGATCATCGGCAGGAGCGCGATCACGCCGACGAGCGCGACGGCGAAGGTCGAGTGCGTGATGTCGTACACCTCGAGCCCGACGGCGACGGTCGTCATCTGCGTGCCGATGCCGGCGATCGCGGTGCCCGCCCAGAGTCGGGCGAACGCGGGGGAGCGGCGGAGCGGGGTGAGGTCGGCGAAGACGCGGCGGCGCGGCGGTGCTGGAGTGGGTTGTGTCACGGTGGAACCATTCTGGGGGCTGTCCGTCGTCTCTGGTTGACTGGATCGCATGACTGACCTGAACAGCAAGCCCGAGTTCGACGCCCCCGAGGGCCCGGCCCCCACCGACCTCGTCATCACCGACATCGTCGAGGGCACCGGGGACGAAGCGTCCGCCGGCTCGACCGTGAAGGTGCACTACGCCGGCGTCGAGTACGAGTCCGGCGAGGAGTTCGACAGCTCGTGGAACCGTGGCGAGCCGATCGACTTCCCGCTCGCGGCGCTCGTCCGTGGCTGGCAGGAGGGCATCCCCGGCATGAAGGTCGGCGGGCGTCGCAAGCTCGTCGTCCCGCCGGAGCTCGCCTACGGCCCGGCCGGCGGCGGACACTTCCTGTCCGGCAAGACCCTGATCTTCGTGATCGACCTGCTCGGGGTGCGCTGATGGCGGGGACCGTCCCGCTCGCCCCGACGGTCGAGCTCAACGACGGGCACCAGATGCCCGTGCTGGGCCTCGGCACGTACTCGCTGGACGGCGACGAGGGCGCTGCCGCGATCGGCACCGGCATCGCGAGCGGGTACCGCCTGCTCGACACCGCGCTCAACTACGGCAACGAGGACGCCGTCGGTCGTGCGGTGCGCGAGTCGGACGTCCCGCGCGACGAGCTCTTCGTCACGTCGAAGCTCCCCGGGCGTCACCACGGCTGGGGCGAAGCGCACAAGTCGATCGACGAGACCCTGGGGAACCTCGGCCTCGACTACGTCGACCTCTACCTGATCCACTGGCCGAACCCGTCGGTGGACAAGTTCGTGGACACGTGGAAGGCGTTCGTCGACCTCCGCGACAGCGGCAAGGTCCGCTCGATCGGCGTCTCGAACTTCACGCCGGCGCACCTGGCACGCATCATCGACGCGACCGGTGTCGCCCCCGCGGTGAACCAGGTCGAGCTGCACCCGTACTTCCCCCAGGCGGACCTCCGGGCGGTGCACGCGGACCTCGGGATCGTCACCGAGAGCTGGAGCCCGCTCGCCAAGCGGTCCGAGCTCCTCACCGAGGAACCGATCACCGCCGCGGCTGCCGCACACGGGGTCACCCCCGGGCAGGTCGTGCTGCGCTGGCACACCCAGCTCGGTGCGATCCCGGTGCCGAAGTCCGGCGACGCCGACCGGCAGCGCGAGAACCTCGACGTGTTCGGGTTCACGCTCTCCGACGACGAGGTCTCGGCGATCTCCGGTCTCGAGCGCGGCCGGCTCTGGGACGGCGACCCGGACACCCACGAAGAGATGTAGCGCGCCCGCCATCCGGGACGAGCCGAACAGCGCGACGGAGCGGCTCGGCCCATCGGGACAGGGGGACTACACTGGATACCCCTGTCCCGAAGGGTGGCGTGTGTCCGAACCGACCGAGATCGACCGTGAGAGTACGTACGTCGACGGGCTCTTCGCCCGACTCGACGAACTGACCGCCGAGGCCGAACAGCGCCTCACCGAGACCCGTCGTCAGGCGGTCGGTGGGAACCACCAGAGCCGCAGCGAGCGCGACGCGTTCGCCAAGCTCTACGAGGACACCATCGCCACGCTCGAGCGCGTCGGGGACCGGCTCGTCTTCGGTCGGCTCGAGGTCGCCGATCCTCCCGCGGGCGAGGACGCGTTCCGGTACATCGGCCGCGTCGGGCTCCGCGATCGGGACCACCGCCCGCTCCTGCTCGACTGGCGCGTCCCCGGTGCGAGCGCCTTCTACCAGGCCACCGCCGCGCACCCGATGGGCATGCGTGCCCGTCGGCACCTCTCGCTCGAGGGCCGATCGGTCGTCGGCGTCGAGGACGAGGTGTTCGACGCCACGCTCTACGACGACGAGCGCACGCACCTGCAGGGCGAGGGTGCCCTGCTCGCCGCCGTCACCGCCGAGCGCACCGGCCGGATGACCGACATCGTCGCGACCATCCAGGGCGAGCAGGACCGCATCATCCGCTCCCCGCTCGAGGGGGTCCTCATCGTGCAGGGCGGCCCCGGCACGGGCAAGACCGCCGTGGCACTGCACCGCGCCGCGTACCTGCTGTACTCCTACCGCGAGCGGCTCCGGGGCTCCGGTGTGCTCGTCGTCGGACCGTCCCCGGCGTTCCTGACCTACATCGAGCAGGTGCTGCCGTCCCTCGGCGAGACCGGCGTCGTGATGGCCTCGCTCGGGTCGCTCTACCCCGGTGTGCACGCGACGACGCACGACCGCCGGGAGACCGCCGCGGTCAAGGGCTCGGCCGAGATCGCCGACCTGCTCCGCCGCGCGGTCCGCTCGCGGCAGGTCGTACCCACGGAGTCGGTGACCCTCGACGTCGAGGGTGAACGGCTCGTCGTCCCGCCGCAGCTCGTCGCGGACGCGATGCGCCGGGCCCAGGACCGTGGGAAGCCCCACAACGTCGCCAGGGTCACGTTCAACAAGATCGCCCTCGACGCCATGACGAAGCTCCTGGCCGACCAACTCCGCGACCGCGGCACGACCGTCGACGACGCGGACATCAAGGTCCTGCGCGAGGACATCCGCTCGTCGTACGACGCCCGCGTGCTGCTGAACACCGCGTGGCTGCCGCTGCCGGCGGAGAAGCTGCTCGAGGACCTCTACGCCCGACCGAACTGGCTCGCGTCCCTCACCCCGAACTGGACTCCGGAGCGTCGTGCCCTGCTGGCGCGGGAGCGTGGGGCGACGTTCACGGTCGAGGACGTCCCGCTCCTCGACGAGGCCGCCGAACTCCTCGGCACGTTCGACCCGACGGGCGGTGCCGCGAAGCGCCAGGCGAAGGCGAGTCGCAACCGGGACATCGAGAACGCCCGGCAGGCCATCGAGAACATGGGCGTCGAGGGCATCGTCACGGCCGAGCAGGTCGCCGGAGCCTTCGCCGAGGGCGGCGACCCGCGGAGCACCGCGGAGCGCGCGGCCGAGGACCGGGAGTGGACGTACGGCCACATCGTCGTCGACGAGGCGCAGGAGCTCTCGCCGATGCAGTGGCGCGTGCTCGCCCGCCGCAACCCGTTGCGCTCGTTCACGATCGTCGGCGACATGGCGCAGGGGTCCTCGCCCGGAGCCGCCCGCACCTGGGACGACGTCGTCGGCGCGCTCGCTCGACGCCGTCGCGGTCGTGCCCCGCAGGTCCCGCTCGACCACCGCGTCGAGGAACTCACGGTCAACTACCGCACGCCGCGGTCCATCGTCGAGGCAGCGGGAGCGTTCGCCGCGTCCGCCGGGCTCACGGTCACCGCGAACCAGGCGGTTCGCGACGGCGATCCCGTCGTGCGGCTCCGAGCATCCCGCGCCGAGGTCCTCGACACCATCGGCACGACGGTGGCGTCCGAGCGCGAGCACATCGGCTCGGGGACGATGGGCGTGATCGTGCCGGACGCCCAGGTCGACGCCGTGCGGCAGCGTCTCGCGCAGTCCGACCTCGACGTCCGGAGCCTCGGGTCACCGCGTCCGGGATCGGTCACGGTCCTCACCGGCGCCGACGCCAAGGGGCTGGAGTTCGACGGCGTGCTGCTCGTGGACCCGGACGGCGTCGGGGACGACGCGGCCCGCGCGGCCGCAGCGGTCTACGTCGCGATGACCCGTCCGACGCGTCGTCTGACGGTCATCGACGTCGGCTGACCCGTCCACGGTCGGGCGCCGGCGCGTGGTCGTTCGCAGATCGCGCCCCGTTACGAACATCGCGCCCCGTCACGGCGGGGCGCGATGTTCGTAACGGGGCGCGGACGGGCTGAAGGGTGCGGGGCGGCGGACGCCGGACGGGAGGCCCTGGCCGGGTGCGTCAGGTCGGGTCGCCCTCGGCACGCACCCGGTCCACGAGCGCGGCCCACTGGCCGTCGAGCTGGCTGCCCGGCATCCGCACGGTGGTCCTGGCGACGGTGATCGTCCACTCGAAGTCGTCCGGTACCCGTCCCCGGCGTCGGACCGGCGGCTCGCGGGGGAGGGCGTCGACGAGGTCGTACCAGCCGTCCGGGTCGTCGCAGGACTCCGTGTCCACGCGCCACCCACGCGTGAGGCCGGCGACCCCACCACTCCGGCGGACGACGATGTGCATGTCCCGAAAATACCCCCGCGCGGCGCGGTCCGGCCGGGCGATCAGGCGAGCACGCCGACCGTGCGCCATGCCTCGGCGAGGGCGGACGACTCGCGGGAGCCTGCCCCGAACCGGGCGTCGGCCGCGGACACCGTGACCCGGGCGAAGCCGGCGAAGTCGATCGAGGCCGTCACCTCCGCCGAGGTGAGCGCGTCCCACCACACCGCGCCGGCGCCTTCCCACGCACGACCACCGATCGCCGTCGCCGCGAGGTAGAACGCGTGGTTCGGGATGCCCGAGTTCGTGTGGACGCCGCCCGAGTCGTCCTCGGTGTCGACGTACCCGGCCATGGTCGCCGGCTGCGGGTCCTTGCCGAGCACAGGATCGTCGTACGCGGTGCCCGGTGCCTTCATGGACCGGAGCGCCACCCCGTGCACGGCCGGCGTGAAGAGGCCCTCCCCGATGAGCCAGCTCGCCTGGTCCGCGGTCTGTCCAGCGGCGTACTGCGCGACGAGGGAGCCGAACACGTCGCTCACCGACTCGTTGAGTGCCCCGGACTGCCCCTGGTAGGTCAGGTCGGCCGTGTACTGGGTGACCCCGTGTGCGAGCTCGTGCCCGATGACGTCGAGGGCGATCGTGAAGCGCTCGAAGACCTCGCCGTCCCCGTCGCCGAACACCATCTGCGTGCCGTCCCAGTAGGCGTTGTCGTAGTCGGTGCCGTAGTGCACGCTCGCGTCGAGGGGGAGCCCGGCACCGTCGATCGACACGCGCCCGAACACGTCGAGCCAGAACGCGTGGGTCGCACCGAGGCCCGCGTACGCCTCGTCCACGGCCGGGTCACCGGCGTCCGGGGCTCCTTCGCTGCGGACGAGGGTGCCGGGGAGCGCGGTCGATCCGTGCGCGTCGAAGATGCTCCGCTGCGGCGAACGGTCGGGAGCCGCGGCGGCGTGCCGGATGCCGAGTCGTGCTTCGCGCTTGGGCGCCTCGACGACGGCGAGCGAGGCCAAGGCCGTGCGCGCGGCAGGGGTCGCGCGGGGGAAGGCGTCCGACGGTGCGTCCGCGATGGCGCGCAGCAGGTACGGCGGGACGACGGATCGGCGGCCGTCGGATCGGGGCTGGGCGGAGGTCATGGTGACCATGGAACCCCCGACGGCCGACAATCGGAGCCGAGCCGGGCCTCCCGTCAGTCGCCCTTGCGGTTCTCGACCAGGGCGAGCGCGTACGACTCCCACCACTGGCCGGCTGCCGGGCCACCGTTGCAGGTGCCGTCGCTCAGCCCCGGCGTCTTCACCCAGAGCAGCGCGTCCAGCCGGCTCGACCCGGCGGTCACGTGCGGGTCCTGCCCGAGCCCTGCGCCCTTCGGGTTGCACCAGTCGCCACGCCAGCCCTGACCGTTCCGGGAGACGTCGATGACGAAGTGCGGATCACCACCGACGGCATCGGCGAGTCGGTCGGCGTACGCGCGCTCCTGGTCGACGCGGTAGAAGTTCGACACGTTCGTGAAGAACCCCTGCGTCTCGTCGATCCCGGCCTCGCGGAGCCACTTCGCCATCGACGCCGTCGGCACGCGGTTCTCGTTGCCGCCGTCGAGGTAGACCGTCAGCCCGTGGCCGGTGAGTGCGTCCACCGCCTTCCTGAGCAGGGGGAGGCGGGAGTCCTGCAGCCGCTTGCACACCTGGATCTGCGCGATCGCGTCGGGTTCGACCAGCACGACGGCCTTCGACCCGGCCATCGCCCGCACCGCGGAGCGCACCCACGGGACGTACTCGGCCGCGGTCGTGCCGCCCTTCGAGTAGTGCCCGCAGTCCCGGTCGGGCACGTTGTAGAGGACGAACACCGGCGTCCTGTCCTGCTTCCTGGCGTTCGCGACGACGTCGCGGATGGTCGCACGGGTCCGGGTGACCGAGGGGTTCGTCAACCACGTCGCGATCGGCTGGTCCGCGATGACGGCGATGCGGTCGGCGGTGTCCTGCTCGCCGTCCTGCCGTGCGGCCGACTCCCGCATGCCGGGCTGGTTCTCGTTCGCGGGCTGCCGTGCGAGACCACCGGGGAAGGCCCGGGCGGCGCTCTTCCGTTCGACGATGTGCCGGCCGTCCGGGCCGTTCGGCCGGTTCGGCAGCCAGAGCGCGACGGCCGCGACGACGGCGATCACCACGACCGCGGCACCGCCGATCCAGAGCCACTGCCGGGCAGCGCTCGGCACTCGGGCCCTGTGCGGGCGGTTCGTCTCGTGGTCCGGCATCGGCGGTCCTCCCTGGTCTGACCGTTGTCCGTCGGGCGCTGCTCCCCGGTGGTCCTGATCCGCCGGTGTGCCCATGCTTCCACCCCGAGGGCCCGCCTGACCACCACGGGCAGGCGTTCCCTCAGCATCGGCAGGGGTCTCGCCCAGGAGCGCTCCAGGTCTCGCGCAGCGGGGTGACCCACACTGTCCGGATGCTCCGGAAACTCCTCCTGCTCGCCCTGACGGCGGCCTACGCCTGCGTGATCTGGCGGATGACGTTGACCCCGCACGTGTTCTCGGATGCGCAGCAGTCGTTCGTCTCGCACGCGATCGTCTGGGCGCAGCAGCTCCCGGGTGGCGCGTGGCTCACCTACGACCGGACGGAGTTCCTCGCGAACATCGCCATGTTCGTGCCGGTCGGGATGATCGCCGCGATGTGGTTGCCGCGCCGTTGGTGGTTCGTCGCCGCGGTGCTGGCGGTCGGGCTGTCCGCCGGGATCGAGATCGCGCAGGGCGCACTGCTGCCGTACCGCGTGGCCGACCCGCACGACGTGCTGTCGAACGGCATGGGCGGGCTGCTCGGCGCGACGCTCGTCGGGCTCGCGCGCAGCCTGATGCCGGCCCCGCGTCGTCGTGGACTCCGGGCCAGGACCGCGTAGCCCGTCTGGTAGTCTTGTGCGGTTGCCGTCGAACGGCCGCGGACAAAGAGCGCTCACGCATTCGGTGTGGGCACCGCGCAACGGACAGGAAGGGGATCACCTATGGCACTTGACGCGAAGGTCAAGCAGGAGATCATCGAAGAGTACGCGACCCACCCGGGCGACACCGGATCCCCCGAGGTCCAGGTCGCCGTTCTGACGCGTCGTATCAACGACCTGAACGAGCACCTCAAGGAGCACAAGCACGACCACCACTCGCGTCGTGGTCTGCTGCTCATGGTCGGTCAGCGTCGCCGGCTCCTCGGTTACCTCTCCGACGTCGACATCGCCCGCTACCGTGCGCTCATCGAGCGCCTCGGCCTGCGCCGATAAGGTCAGCGTCGCTAGTCGTCGACCGACATACGCTTGACCGAACGCCCCGGTCCTCCTCGAGAGGCCCGGGGCGTTCTCCGTGCGCCCGAGGCGCCCAGCATCGAGGGAACAGAAATCGTCGGGTGCGCGCCGAGTATCCGACGATTTCTGTTCCCTCGATTCCTCCCGGAAGGGGGCGCGAGGCGGGAATGGGAGCGTGGCGGGTTCGGTTGGGTACGATGTTCATGCAAACGCATTGAAGATCGGGAGTCACCATGACCACCATCGCCGTCGTCTCCGCCGGGCTCTCCGAGCCGTCGTCGACCCGCCTGCTCGCCGACCGCCTGGCCGCGTCCGCCGTCGCCGCCATCGAGCAGGACCGGACGGGCGTGGCCCGCTCGACGACGACGCGAAGCGTCGTGCGGGGCACGCCGACCGAGCTTGCGAGGGAGGAGACCCGCGTCGTGCACGTCGACCTGCGTCCGCTGGCCCACGAGATCACCGACGCGATGCTCACAGGCTTCCAGGCCCCCGCCCTGGCAGCGGCGACCGCCGCGGTCGTCGAGGCCGACGCGCTCGTCTTCGTCTCGCCGATCTTCACCGCGGGCATGAGCGGCCTCGCGAAGTCCTTCCTCGACGTCATGGACAAGGACGCCCTCGCCGACATGCCCGTCCTGCTCGGGGCGACCGGCGGCACGGCACGGCACTCCCTGGCACTGGAGCACGCGATGCGCCCGGTGTTCGCGTACCTCCGCGCGGCCGTCGTGCCGACCGGGGTGTTCGCCGCGACCGACGACTGGGGCACCCAGGGTGACCAGGCAGCCCTGGACGGTCGCATCCGCCGGGCCGGAACCGACCTCGCCTGGGCGATCGGGGCCTCCCGTCGGTCACCGCAGGAGGCGGACGCCCTGCCGGAGGTGCCGGACTTCGCGAGCCTGCTCGGCGGGCTCGGTCACTAGAGCGGGCGGACGAACAGCCGGAACCGGACGGGACGACCCTCCGCGTCGGTGTCGGTCGTGCTCGCGAACTCGCGGACGAAGGTGAAGCCGGCGCGCTCGGCGACCTTCGCGGACGCGGTGTTGCGGACGTCGGCGCGGATCGCGGCACGGGTCCCGACACCTCCGGAACGGATGCGCTCGCAGATCTGCTCGACGGCGATCGCCGTCACGCCACGGCCGCGCATCCACGGGGCGATGCCGTAGGCGATGTTGACGTCGCCCGGGTCGAGGCCGTCGTGCACGTCGGGGTCGTAGTCGATGGTGCCGACGCAGTCACCGTCGACGAGGATCGCGTACGCGCGTTTCCCAGCGCCGGCTGCTGCCTCGCGGGCGAGCCGGTCCACGTACGCCTCGGTGCCGACGACCGTGCTGCGGCCGCCGCTCAGCCAGCGGATCGTCTCGTCGTCCTCTGCCGCGACGATCGCGGCGGCGTGCTCGTGCCGGAGCGGCTCGACGGTGACGTCCACTCGTCCACCGTACCGGGCTCTTAGGTCGACCACAGGGTTCCTCGGGGAGCGGCGCAGCTGATGCCCGGTGTCCTCATCGTCACGGCCGCGAGCCTCGTGGTGACGGCGAGGAGGAACGATGGACACCAGGGACAGTGGGAAGCGGTCCGCACGGATCACGAGCGCGCTGGTCGGTGCCGGCGGGCTCGTGGTGGCGCTGGTCACCGGCGGCGGGCTGTGGCTCGGGCACACCGAGGCCGCGACGACCGGTGACACGGGCACGTCGACGTCGACCTCCACGGACACGGACACCGGGACGTCCACGGACACCGGGGCGTCCGCCGGCACCGGGACGTCGTCCGACACGGGCGTCAGCCAGGGCACCACCGGCGGCACCGACGCGACGACGACGGGGTCGTGACCGTGCGCGCCGCCACCACGTGGGACGTCTGGAGCACGACCGCCCGGGTCGTGCTCGACCACCGCGACCGCCGTCACCTCGCCGCAGCGGAGTCGTGCGTGCGCGAGGTCCTCGCCGCCGTCGACGACGCGTGCAGCCGCTTCCGCCCCGACTCCGAGGTGCGCTCCCGTGCCGCGGAACTCGAACGCGGCGCCGTCGTCTCCCCCCTGCTCGCGAGTCTCGTCCACCAGGCGCTCGACGCCGCCGAGACCACGGACGGCGACGTCGACCCGACGCTCGGGGCGCGCATGATCGCACTCGGGTACGACGCAGCCTTCGCCGAAGCCCCGCCGACCGACACCCCGACGGAGCTCGCCGCGGCGCTCGACGGGCGACCCGCCTGGAAGCGGGTCCTGCTCTCCGGCACCTTCCTCCGGGTCCCGCACGGGGTGGTCCTCGACCTCGGCGCCACCGCGAAGGCCGCGGCCGCCGACATGGCGGCCGCGAGCGTCACCGCCCGGTTCGGCATCGGCGTGCTCGTCTCCCTCGGCGGGGACGTCGCCACCGCTGGCCCGGAGCCGCACGGCGGATGGCAGGTGCTGGTGCAGGACCTCGACGACGACCCGTCCGACCGGGTCACCCTGTCGCCCGGGTGGTCGATCGCCACGTCGAGCACCCAGAAGCGCCGATGGGAGCAGGACGGGAACGCACGGCACCACATCCTGGACCCGCGGTGGGGGCTGCCGGCTGACCCGGTCTGGCGGAGCGTGACGGTCGTCGCGCCGTCGTGCGTCCTCGCGAACACGTTGACCACCGCAGCGGTCGTCCGCGGTCACCGTGCTCCCGCGATGCTCCGCGCGCACGGCATCGCAGCGAGACTGGTGGGGGCGGACGGGGACGTCGTGCGCCTCGGGGGATGGCCGGAAGAACGGCTGGTCGCCTGATGGACACCGCGCTGTGGGTCCTCGGGCGGGGGATGGGTGTGGCGGCCGTCGTGCTGCTCTCCCTGACGGTCGTGCTCGGCATCGTCACGCGTGGCGGCCGTCCGCTCCGGGGCCTCCCGCGCTTCGCCGTCCAGCTCGTGCACCGGGACGTCGCCCTCGCCGCGACGCTCTTCGTCGTCGTGCACGTGGTGACGCTGCTCCTCGACACCGAGGCCGAACTGCGGCTGGTCGACACGGTCGTTCCGTTCGTCGGCACCTACCGCTGGCTCTGGCTCGGGCTCGGGACGCTCGCGGTGGACCTGCTCGTCGTCCTCGTCGTCACCGCGTTGCTCCGGCGGGTGATCGGCCCGCGGGTGTTCCGCGTCGTGCACTGGACGGCGTACGCGATGTGGCCGGTGGCGATGGCACACGCGATCGGCACCGGGACGGACGGGACCTCGGCGTGGTTCCTGGTCGTCGCCGGGGTCTGTGCCGCTGCGGTCGGTGCCGCCGTCGTGTGGCGCTGCTCCGACCGGGTCACCGAACACCGCACGCTCCACCTCGAGAGGACGGCCCGACCATGACGACCACCACCGCGATCGCTCCACCACTCGGCGTCCGGAGGCTCCTCGCAGCGCCGGGCCCCGCACTCGCCGACCACGTACGGACGCACGGCCCGATGCCGTCCGTGCGCACGGGGATCATCGACGAGCTCGGGCTCGCCGGCATCGACGGCCGCGGCGGAGCCGGGTTCCCGCTCGCGCGCAAGCTCGCTGCGAGCGTCGCCGCCGCGCGCACCGAGACGGCGGCCTCGGTCCACTCGCGCAGGCGCACACCCCTCGTGATCGGGAACGCCGCCGAGGGTGAGCCCGCGAGCCGGAAGGACGCCGTCCTGCTCGCGACGAGCCCGCACCTCGTGCTGGACGGACTCGTCGTCGCGGCGCTCGCCGTGGAGGCGACCGACGCGGTCCTGGCGACCGGCGCGGCGAACGCCGACGTCGTGCAGCGAGCACTCGCCGAGCGGCACGACGCAGTCGCGATCACGCTCCGGGTCCTCCCGCACACGTCGTTCGTGTCGGGCGAGGCCGCAGCGCTCGCGTCCGCCGTCGCCGGCGGTCCGGGGAAGCCGACCGACCGGGTCGTCCGGCTCGCCGAACGCGGCCCGAGCGGACGCCCGACGATCGTCTCGAACGTCGAGACCCTCGCGCAGGCCGGGCTCGTCGCACGGTGGGGCGCGGCGTGGAACCGCTCGATCGGGACCGCGTCGGCACCCGGGACCCGTCTCGTGACCGTCAGCGACGTCCGCGACCCGGCCACGGCGGTGGTGCTCGAGGTGGCGGGTGGGACGGTGCTCGGGGAGGTGATCCGGGCCTCCAGGGCGATCCCCGACCCCGCGCGGACGCGAGCCGTGCTGGTCGGCGGATGGGGCGGGACGTGGGTTCCGGCGGCCGCGCTCGACGCGACGCTCGATGCGGACGGACTGGGGCCGTGGGGTGCCGCGCCGGGTGCCGGCGTGGTGGCGGTGCTCGATGACGCGACGTGCCCGGTCTCGGCGGCGGCCAGGATCGCGGCGGCGCTCGCCGGGGCGTCTGCGGGACGGTGCGGGCCGTGCGTGAACGGGCTGCCGCGCCTCGCCGACGTGCTCGGGGCGCTGGCCGTCGGCCGTCGCGGAGCGGACCTGGAGGGGGAGGTGCGTCGCCTGACCGGGCTCGTCGACGGGCGGGGTGCGTGTCACCACCCGGACGGTGTCGCACGGATGGTGCGGAGTGCGCTCAGTGTGTTCCGCGATGACGTGCAGGCACACCTCGGCGGGACCTGCGCGGTGCGACGATGAACGGCCGTGCCGGGGCGAGCCCCCGCGTGGGCACGACCGCGCTGCACGTGGACTGGACCCGATGCCGTGGGCGCGGGCTCTGCACGGAGCTCCTCGCCGAGCGGTTGGACCGCGACGAGTGGGGCTTCCCGCTCGTCCGTGACGGCGGCCAGACCCGCGACGTGCCGCTCGCCCCGTCGGACGTCGCTGCGGCACAGGACGCCGTCGCGATGTGCCCGGTGCAGGCGCTCCGACTCGTCAGTACGAGCGTCGTCAGTACCAGTGCGGGTTGACGCTCATCTCGTGGTTCCACGCACCGCACGGGGTGCCGTAGCTCGACTTGATGTACGCCAGACCCCAGTTGATCTGTGTGTTCTGGTTCGTCCGCCAGTCGGCACCGGCGGCACCGAGCTTCGATGCCGGAAGCGCCTGCGGGATGCCGTACGCGCCGCTCGACGAGTTCAGGGCGTTCGCACGCCAACCGGACTCCTGCGTCCACAGGGAGACGAGGCAGCCGTACTGGTCGTCGCCCCAGCCGTAGTTGCCGAGGACGCTCCTGGCGTAGGCCTTCGCGGCCGCGGGATCGACCGTCACGCCGGCGGTGCTCGGATACGAGGTGCCGGACGACGGGGTGCTGGCCGCGGCCTCGGCGGCGGCCTGCGCTGCGGCCGCCTGCGCCGCTGCCTGGGCGGCGACGGCCTGGCCGACCTCGTACTGCTGCTCGACGGCGGCGGTCGTGTCGTTCAGCGATGCGAGCTGCGCGTAGAGCTCGTTGCTGTGGTGCTTCGTGGAGGCGACGGCGGCGTCCGCCTTCTGCTCGGCGGTCTTCGCCGCTGCGGAACGTTCCTCGGCCGCCTGTGCGAGCGACGCGCGCTCGTCCTCGGCGCGCTTCGCCTGGTCGTGCAGCGACGACGCGGTCTTCGCCGCGACCGATGCCTCGTCCATCACGCCGGCCCACGTGCTCGACAGTTGGTCCATCGCGCCGAGCTGGTAGAGCAGCTGGTCCGGGTTCTTCGCGGTCGCGATGCGCGTCGTCATCTGGTTCGTGGAACCGTCGCGGTACAGGTTCGCGGCGAGCTGGCCCGCCCGCGTCTGCGCGCGCGTCGCGGTCGCCGACGCCTCGTCGGCCTGGGACTGGAGGCTCGTGGCGGTCTGGGTGGCTTCACTCAGGTCCGCCTCGGCCTTCGTCGCCTTCGCGGACGCGTCGAGCGCGGTCTGCGACTTGGCAGCGGCGTCGGCCTGGGCGGACTGCAGCGCCGCCTGGACCTTCTCGACCTCGGCCGCCTTGGCGTCCGCGTTCCCCTTCGCGTTCTGCACGTCCTGCCAGGTCGGGTAGTCCGTCGCGCTCGCAGGGGCAGCGGTCACGACAGGGGCGACGAGCGCACCGACGACCACGGCGGCCGCGACGAGTACGCGTCTGGCAGGGGATCGACGCATGGACGCAGGCTATCGGGGACACGCCCGTTCGCCACGAGCCTCGCCGTCGATTCACCGCCGACTGCTAAAGTCGAGGCGTCCGGGGACCGTTTCCCGTGACGACACACAACATCGCACGCAGACCGGCACGAAGCTGGTCATCGGTGGTGGCATGCGGGCCGACCTCGTCCCGACTGCTTCTACTGCTGGCCAGGCATGCGTTCCGCGTCGTGGAGCGCACGTGCACGCGTGTGCCCGAGGCCGGGTCTGCTGCATCACAGACGCAAGGAGGCATCCTCTTGGAGGGTCCCGAAATCAAGTTCGCTGAAGCGATCATCGACAACGGTCGCTACGGCACCAGGACGGTCCGGTTCGAGACCGGCCGTCTCGCGCAGCAGGCACAGGGCGCCGTCGCCGCGTACCTGGACGAAGAGACCATGCTGCTCTCGGCCACCAGCGCCGGCAAGCACCCGCGTGAGGGCTTCGACTTCTTCCCGCTGACGGTCGACGTCGAAGAGCGTTCGTACGCCGCCGGCAAGATCCCCGGCTCGTTCTTCCGCCGCGAGGGTCGCCCCTCGACCGAGGCGATCCTGGTCTGCCGTCTGATCGACCGGCCGCTGCGCCCGTCGTTCGTCGACGGCCTCCGCAACGAGGTCCAGATCGTCATCACCGTCCTGAGCATCGCTCCGGACGAGTTCTACGACGCGCTCGCGATCAACGCGGCATCGGCGTCGACGCAGATCTCCGGTCTGCCGTTCTCCGGCCCGATCGCGGGTGTGCGCCTGGCGCTCATCGGCGACCAGTGGGTCGCGTTCCCGAAGGCGTCGCAGCTCGCCGAGGCCGTCTTCGACCTCACCGTCGCCGGCCGTGTCGTCACGGACGAGGCGGGCAACGAGGACGTCGCGATCATGATGGTCGAGGCCGAGGCCACCGAGCACAGCTGGGACCTCATCCAGGGCGGCGCCACCAAGCCGGACGAGGCCGTCGTCGCGCAGGGCCTCGAGGCGGCCAAGCCGTTCCTCAAGGTCCTCGTCGAGGCGCAGGCGAAGATGGCCGCACAGTCGGCCAAGGAGATCCAGGACTACCCGGTCTTCCCGCCGTACGCCCCCGAGGTCTACGACGCGGTCGAGGCCATCGCCCTGTCCGAGCTCGGCGACGTCTACAAGATCGCCGGCAAGCTCGAGCGCCAGGACGCGGACGACGCCCTCAAGGCCCGCGTCAAGGAGGCCATCGCAGCCAAGGTGACGGCCGGTGAGCTCCCGGAGTCGGCCAACGGCCAGGTCAGCGGTGCCTACAAGTCGGTCACGAAGAAGGTCGTCCGCGGCCGCATCCTGACCGAGCAGGTCCGCATGGACGGTCGCGGCCTCGCCGACATCCGTCCGCTCGACGCCGAGGTCGCCGTGATCCCACGCGTCCACGGTTCGGCGATCTTCCAGCGCGGCGAGACGCAGATCCTCGGCGTCACCACGCTGAACATGCTCAAGATGGAGCAGCAGATCGACTCGCTGTCGCCCGTCACGAAGAAGCGCTACCTGCACCACTACAACTTCCCGCCCTACTCGACCGGTGAGACCGGCCGCGTGGGGTCGCCGAAGCGTCGCGAGATCGGGCACGGCTTCCTCGCCGAGCGCGCCCTCGTGCCGGTGCTGCCGTCGCGCGAGGAGTTCCCCTACGCGATCCGTCAGGTGTCCGAGGCCCTCGGCTCCAACGGCTCGACGTCGATGGGCTCCGTCTGCGCCTCGACCCTGTCGCTCCTCAACGCCGGTGTGCCGCTCAAGGCCCCGGTCGCGGGCATCGCGATGGGCCTCGTCTCCGACACCGTCGACGGCCAGACCCGCTACGCGGCGCTGACCGACATCCTCGGTGCCGAGGACGCCCTCGGCGACATGGACTTCAAGGTCGCCGGTACCTCGGAGTTCGTCACCGCGATCCAGCTCGACACCAAGCTCGACGGCATCCCGTCGTCGGTGCTCGACGCCGCGCTGAAGCAGGCCAAGGAAGCGCGCTCAGCGATCCTCGGCGTGCTGTCCGAGGCGATCGACGCCCCCGACGAGATGGCGGACACCGCACCGCGTGTCATCTCCGTGCAGATCCCCGTCGACAAGATCGGCGAGCTGATCGGCCCGAAGGGCAAGACGATCAACGGGATCCAGGACGAGACCGGCGCCGACATCTCGATCGAGGACGACGGCACCGTGTACATCGGCGCCGTCGACGGTCCGTCGGCCGAGGCCGCTCGCGCCCAGGTCAACGCGATCGCGAACCCGACCAACCCGGAGATCGGGGACCAGTTCCTCGGCACCGTCGTGAAGATCGCCACGTTCGGCGCATTCGTGTCGCTGCTCCCGGGTCGCGACGGTCTGCTCCACGTCTCCGAGGTGCGCAAGCTCGCCGGTGGCAAGCGTGTCGAGAACGTCGAGGACGTCCTCGGCGTCGGCCAGAAGATCCTGGTCGAGGTCACCAAGGTCGACGACCGCGGCAAGCTCTCGCTCGCGCCGGTCGTGGCCGAGGAGTCGGACACCGACGGCAGTGGTGCACGCGAGGAGTCCTCGGACGCCACCGTCTGATCCACTCCCGCACGCAGAACGGCCGTCGTCCCTCGGGACGGCGGCCGTTCCGCGTGCGCGGGGTGGCCGGGCCGGGTGGGCCTGGGCCGGGTGGGCCGAATCGCGCGTAGGAAGCGGAATCGCGCGTAGGAGGCCGGGAATTCCGACCCCCTACGCGCGATTCGTCTTCCTACTGCAAGCGCGATGGGAAGGAACGACGGGTCAGGCCGCGGGGGTCTCCTGCGTGCCCATCAGCACGGCACGTGCGAGCAGGTGCTCCCGCAACATGAACCCGACGACCGCGGGGGTCGCGTCGACGGGGACCTCGAGCAGCGGGACGTCGAGCGCGCTCAGCGTGAAGAAGTACCGGTGCGACCCGTGCCCGGCGGGAGGCGCGGCCCCGAGGAACGTGTCCGACCCGAACTCGTTGTGCCGACGGAGCGCAGCAGCGGGCAGGAGCGCGTCGTCCGTGCCGGCACCTGCGGCGAGCGACGTGACATCGGCCGGGATGTCCGACACACACCAGTGCCAGAAGCCCGAGCCCGTCGGTGCATCGGGGTCGTACACGGTGAGCACGTAGCTCTGCGTGTCCTCGGGAGCTCCCGACCACTCGAGGGCGGGGGAGCGGTCCTCGCCGCCGGCGTCGCCGCCGCGCGCGGACGTCGGCAACTCGCCACCGTCGGTGAAGTCGGGGCTGGTGAGGGTGAAGGTGGGCACCTCGGGGAGGCGCCAGAGCGGGTCGTTTGCCATGCGCCCAGGCAACCACCCGTGCCATGGAGGCGACCGGAGAAGCGACTTGAGACGGACGGAAGGCACGGTGCGAGCGGGCACCGTGCCTCCCGTCCGGGTCGTGGTCGCGACCACGGCGACCAGACTGATCAGGCGGGCCCGGTCGCGCTCCCCGGGTTGCCGCTGGCGACGATCGGTCCGTTGACGCCCTCGGGGAAGAAGCCGCCCTTGTCGATCTGGTTCGGCGTCAGGAACACCACGTTGAGCACCCGTTCGGCGGTGCGACCGTAGGCGACCGAGTTGGCATCGGTCGGCACGAGGTTCACCGCGCCGCTCGACGTCGTGATGCCCTGGTCGTCGTCCGTGGGGCCGTCGAGCGAGTCCCGGGCGTCCGAGATCTTGTTCGCCGGCACCTGCAGGCCCTTGTCGTAGAGCTTCGACCGGATGATGCCGGCGTGGTATGCCTCGACGGCGAGGATGCCGGCAGCGGCGCTGAGGTACGTCTTGCTGGAGATCAGGGGAGCAGCGCCCTTGTAGGCGGTGACCCCCACGTCCTCGAAGATGTACGCCCCGAGCAGGAAGTTCTCCTCGCTGGCGAACGGGTCGAACGTGCCGGTGGGCCCGACGACCCCGGCGGCTCGGGCGGCCGCCGTGAAGCTGCTCACCAGGTCGATCGTGGGACGGGACACCTTCGCGTCCCCGAGCGCGCTCCGGAGGAACGCGACGTGCGCGCGTTCGTCGTTGGCGATCTCGGTGGCGATCCCGCGGATGGCTGCGGTCTTGAACGGCACCTTCTTGCCACCGATGACCGGCCCCTGGGGGTCGATGCCGGTGATCATGCTGTCGGTCAGGCCCGTGCCGAACACGGCGCGGAGGTAGAACTCGGCCTCGAGGTACTCGAGGTTGAGCGCGAAGTTGAGGATCGCGGCGTCGGAGACGGCGGCGTCCTCCTCTGGGGTTGCGGAGGCGGGGGCGGCGGTGAGCACCGACGAGCCGAGCGCGGCGATGCCGGCTGAGGCGCCGGCGACACCGGCGGCTGCGAAGAAGCGTCGTCGGTCGAGCGCGTTCTCGGCGCTGCGGTCGATGGCGTGACGGATGAAACGGTTGTCGAACATCGTTGTCCTCGAGACGTGCGGGCAGCACGGAGCCCTGGCCGACGCTGCAGGGAAACGGGTCGACCGGGGCACGATCGGCGGGTTGGTCGACCGTGCGGTCAAGCTACCCCCGAACAGGGGCTGTCACCAGGGGTGCGCGGAAAACGGCGGACGCGCGGCGGCGGGCCGGCTCAGCCGGCGAGGACGCGCTCGGCGACACGGCCGAGCGCGGCGGTCGCCGCGATGGCGTCACCGGCGTAGGCACCGGACATGGCGCCGTCCCGCGCGAGCATGAGCTCGTCGGCGCCGTCGCCCGGGAGTGCATGGCCGGCGGCCTGCAGGAGTTCGGCGAGGCGTTCGGTGTACCAGTCGCGGTGACTCGCCACCACCTGGCGGATGGGGTCGCGCGGGTCGTGGTACTCGGCGGCTGCGTTGAGGAACGCACAGCCGCGGAACTCGGCCTCGTTCACCTCGTCGGAGACGGCGTCGACCCAGGCGCGCACGGCCTGTGGCGCGCCGCCGGCGTCGGTGACGAGGCGCTCGAAGCGGTCCTGCACGCGCTCGTGCTGTGTCCGGATGTAGGCCAGGATCAGGTTGTCCTTGGACCCGTAGTGCTTGTAGAACGTCGCCTTCGTGACACTCGCCTCGGAGATGAGGCGGTCGACGCCGACGCTGTGGATCCCCTCTTCGTAGAAGAGTCGCGTCGCGGTCTCGAGGATGCGGACCTTCGCGCCGCCGGAGCGGGGAGCCGGGGGGACGCTCGACCCGTCCGACGACGCGAGGTTCGGATTGCTCGGCCCAAGGAGACGCTGGACGGCCGGTTGGGGGGAATCGACCGTCACAGCGTGGCTCCTTGGGACTCATCGGCTCCGCGGCTGAGTGGGGGGACTCGTGCCGCCGAGGACTGATGTCCCGAGCCACCGGATCGGAATCTAGGGGGGCTACCGATCCGGCATACGCAACTGTAGCACATGGAGGACAGACAGACGTGTCGGTCTGTCCTCACTATGTGTACCCCATTTCGAGGCACACGCTGACTTCGGCCCGGCACCCGGGGAACGTCAGTAGGCTCGACCGCGATGAACCACCCAGTGCCGTTGCCCCTCGAGGCCCCGGACACGTCGTTCCTGACGTCCGGGGGATCCTTCGTCCGCCGCACCGTCCTCCCGTCGGGCGTGCGCGTGCTGACCGAGGCCGTTCCGGCGTCCCACTCGACGAGCATCGGGTACTGGGTCGGAGTCGGGTCCCGAGACGAACGAGCCGGCCAGTACGGCTCCACGCACTTCCTGGAACACCTGCTGTTCAAGGGCACAACGACCCGGAGCGCACTCGACATCGCCGTGGCGTTCGACTCCGTCGGTGGCGAGCACAACGCCGCGACCGCCAAGGAGTACACGTGCTACTACGCCCGCGTCCGTGACGCCGACGTGCCGATGGCCGTCCGGGTGATCGGTGACATGGTGACCAACTCGGTGCTCGAGCCGGAGGCGTTCGACGTCGAGCGCGGCGTCATCCTCGAAGAGCTCGCGATGGCCGCCGACGACCCGGCCGACGTCGCCGGCGAGGCGTTCTTCGCCGCGGCCTTCGAGGGACACGCGCTCGGCCGTCCGATCGGTGGCACGCCGGAGAGCATCCGCGCGGTGCAGCGCGACGAGGTCCTGTCCCACTACGCCGAGCACTACGCGCCGAACGGGCTCGTCATCACCGCGGCCGGGGCCGTCGACCACGACCGCTTCTGCGCGCTCGTCGAAGAGGTCTTCCAGAGCGCCGGTCGCGCCCGTCCGGTCGCCAGGCGGACGGCGCAGCCCGTCGCCGATCCAGCCGTCGAGAAGCTCACGGTGGTGCACCGTCCCACCGAGCAGGTGAGCATGCTCCGCGGTTCGCAGGGCCTGGACCTCCGCGACGACCGCCGCCCTGTGCTGAGCGTGCTGAACGCCGTCCTCGGTGGCGGCATGAGCTCCCGGCTCTTCCAGGAGGTCCGTGAACGTCGAGGTCTCGCGTACGCGGTGTCGTCGTTCGCACCCGCGTACCTCGACAACGGCGCGTTCGGCGTCTACGCGGGCTGCGCTCCCGACAAGGTCGGCGGCGTGATCGAGATCGTCGACGCCGAGTTCGCCCGGATGGCCGACGACGGCATCACCGACGACGAACTCCGCCGCGCCAAGGGACAGATCGAGGGGGCGGTGACGCTCTCCCTGGAGGACTCCGACGCGCGGATGACCCGGCTCGGCCGCGCCGAACTCGGCACCGGCGAGTTCACCGACCTCGACACCGCGCTCGAACGGGTCGACCGGGTCACGACGGACGACGTGCTCGAACTCGCCCGGGACCTGCTGACCCGCCCGAAGATCACGTCGGTGGTCGGTGACGTCGAGCGCTCGGCACTCGAGTCCGCGATCGGCATCGGCGGTCGATGACGGAGATGTCGCACTACCTCTACCTCGTCCGGCACGGCGAGCACCAGGACGCGGAGCACGGACTCCGCGACGGCAAGCTCTCCGAGCGCGGCAAGCGCCAGTCGATGCTCGTCGCCGATCGGCTCGGTGGCGTCCCGTTCGACGGCGTCTGGCACTCGCCGCTCGAAGCGCCGAGCGAGACCGCGTCCTTCCTCGCGCAGCGGTTGCCCGCGATCCAGCCGGAACCGTCCACGCTCCTGTTCGACTGCATCCCGTCGGGGCCGACGCCGGACATGCCCGCCGCGTACAAGAAGTTCTACGGCGGCATCACCGAGGAGGAGATCATCGCCGGGCAGGCCCAGATGGGCGATGCCGTGGCGGAGTGGTTCACGCCGGCGATGCAGGACCGGCACGACCTGGTCATCACGCACAACGCCGTGATCGGCTGGTTCGTGCGCGAGGTCTTCCAGGCCCCCGAGTGGCGCTGGATGGGGACGAACGTCGCTCACACGGCGCTGACGATCATCCGCATCCGGTCGGCGAAGCCCGCCGAGCTCGTGACCCTCAACGACACGGCGCACCTGCCGGTCGAGCTCCGGACCGGCCTGCCGGTCGACCAGCCGCTCTAGTCGCGAGCCGCGCCCGCCCCGTCGAGTGCGCAGAAGCGGCGGTCCGCCGCCGCCGCGGGTCGCCACATCCGCGCACTCGTCGCGCCTCGCCGGTACCGGACTGGAGGCACGTTGCGGGGCCGCCACGAGCCTCCCGTCCGGCGGCTCGCCGGCTGGGCCCCGCCCATCGAGTGCGCAGAATCGGCGGTCCGCCGCCGCCGCGCGTCGCCACATCCGCGCACTCGTCGCGCCCCGCGATCCGGACTGGCGGCCGCCGAGCGGGCCGCGCCCGCCGGCCGTCAGCGCGCGTCCGGGGCCACCGGCTTGCGGTACCAGGCGGTCGCGTTCGGGTTGTCGTTGAACGGCTCGACGCGCTCGTAGCCCCGCGAGCGGTACATCGCGCCGGCCGCGACGAGCGAGTCGTTCGTGTCGAGGACGATCGACGTCGCACCGAGTCCGGCGGCCGCGCGCTCCAGTTCGTCCATGATCGCCGTGCCCACGCCCCGCCCGCGGCCCTCCGGCGTGACGAACACGTGCTTCACCTCGAACCGCACGTCGTCGCCCTCGTCCGCGATGCGTCGGAGCCCACCGCACCCGAGCGACCGGCCAGCGTCATCGGAGGCGACCGCGAACACCCCGTTCGGCGGCGTGAACTCCCGAGCGGGCGTCCGCTTCCGCGAGTAGCTGCCCTGCGCGCTCGGGAAGGTCGCCTCGCGCTCGTCGAGGTACGCGTCGAGCAGTGCGTCGACCTCCGGCAGGTCGGCCGGGACGATGCGGACGGTGACCCGGGTGCGCTCGGTGGTCATGCGTCGATCCTAGGATGGGGCGCATGGTCACTCCCGTCGCCGTCGTCGGCGCCACCGGTCGTCTCGGGGGCCTCGTGGCCGCCGTGGTCGAGGAACTCCCCGGGTTCGAGCTCGTCGCCAGCCTGTCGTCGAAGGACGGCGCGCACGAAGCCGGGCCGTCGGTCTTCAACGGCGCGGGGATCGTCGTCGACGTCACCGTCCCGGCCCTCAGCCCCGCGATCGTGGCGAACGCGCTGGAGAGCGGCGCCAACGTGCTCGTCGGCACGTCCGGCTGGTCCGCCGCTCGCCTGGCGACACTGCGCACCTCGCTCGAGGCGCGTCCGGAGCAGGGCGCGCTCGTGGTGCCGAACTTCTCGATCGGATCGGTCCTCGGCACCCACCTGGCGACGATCGCCGCGCCGTGGTTCCCGGCGATCGAGATCGTCGAGACCCACCACGCGGGCAAGATCGACTCCCCGTCCGGGACCGCCGTGCGCACCGCCGAGCTCATCTCCGACGCCCGGCGAGCGGTCGGCCCGGTCGACGCCCCGCACGTCGACCAGCGCGCCCGCGGGCAGCAGGTCGCGAGCGTCCCGATCCACTCGCTGCGGCTGCCCGGGGCCAAGGCGGTGCAGGACGTGGTGCTGAGCGGCCCGGGGGAGACCCTGACGATCCGGCACGACACGAACGACGACGTCGCCTACGCGCCGGGCATCCGCGCAGCCCTCGACGCGGTCGGCGACCTCCGCGGGCTGTCGGTCGGGCTCGGCACCGTGCTCGGCATCGGCTAGGAGCGTCACGTGAAGCTCCGCTCGCCGTTCTGGGGCGCGGCCCTCATGACCGTGCTCCTCGCGCTCTACATCGTGCTCGTCGGGCAGCGCGCCGTGGCGTTCATCGCGACGGGGCTCGCCGTCGGCATCGCGATCGGCGTCGCGCTCTTCGTCGTGGCGGCCATCGGTGCGCTCCTGCTCGTGCTGGAGTTCCGATTCGGGCTGCGCATCACGCGGCTCGGTGCCCGCCTCGAACGCGAGCACGGCACCCCCGCTGACGTCGTCCCGCTGCGTCCGTCCGGCCGACCCGATCGTGCGGCGGCCGACGAGCTCTTCCCGCGGTACAAGGCCGCGGTCGAGGCCGCTCCTGATGACTGGCGCGCCTGGTTCCGGCTCGGGATCGTCTACGACGCCGCAGGCGACCGGAAGCGGGCCAGGGCAGCCATGCGGACCGCCCTGGCCCACTCCCGCTAGAACGCCGCCACACTCCCGCTAGAACGCCGCGTCGACCGCGGCCTCTGCCCGGGTGTACCGGAACGCGTAGCCGGACTCGAGCAGTTTCGTCGGGACCATCTGCTGGCTCGACAGCAGCATCTCGTCCGCGGCGTCCCGCAGCAGTGCCTTCAGCGCGAACTCCGGGATCCGGAAGAGGTAGGGGCGGTGCAGGTCCTCGGCGACGCGCTTCGTGATCCGGTCGGCGACGGCCGGCTCCGGACCCGCGAGGTTCACCGGGCCGGACACCTCGGCCGCGGAGGACGAGGTCGCGAGGTGCACGATCGCACCGACCTCGTCCTCGAGCGCGATCCACGGCCAGTGCTGGCCGCCGGTGCCGAGTCGTCCGCCCAGCCCGGCCTTCGTCAGCGGGACGAGCGGTGCGAGCGCGCCCCCACCCTTGCCGACGACGATGCCCGTCCGCAGCGTGACCACCCTGACCCCGTCCGGCGCCCGGTTCGCGGCGGCCTCCCACGCGGTGCACACCTCGGCGAGGAAGCCCGTCCCGGCAGCGGCGTCGTCCCCGAGCACGTCCGAGGGGCGGTCGCCGTAGACGCCGGACGCGGACCCGGACAGGAACAGGCGCGGCGGGGTCGTGGCGTGCCGCATCGCCTCGACGAGGGTGTCGGTAGCGTCGACCCGGGAGCGCCGGATCTCCTGCTTGTAGGTGTCCGTCCACGGCAGCTTGCCGATGTTCGCCCCGGCGAGGTTGACGACCACGTCGGCGCCGTCGAGGATCGCGGGGTCGAGCGGTCGGCTGCCGGGGGCCCACCGGAACTCCGTCGGGGTGTGCGGCTCGCGCCGCACCAGGGTCGAGACGTGGTGCCCGGCGTCGCGCAGGGCGCGTACCAGCGGGGTCCCGATGAACCCGGACGCGCCGGCCACCAGGATCGAGAGCGGTTCGGTCATGGAGACCACGCTACGCAGTCGGTCTGGAGGCTCGGGGGACGGCTCGCACGTCGGCTCGCCAGTGTGGGTGGTCGCGTTTAGGCTCTCGGGTGTGACCGACACCGCGACCGTCCAGCCCGACGCCACCGTTGCCACCCCGTACGAAGACCTCCTCCGGCGCGTCCTCGACGACGGCGCTCCCAAGGGCGACCGCACCGGGACCGGCACGCGGAGCATCTTCGGCGCGCAGCTCCGGTACGACCTGTCCGAGGGCTTCCCGCTCGTCACGACCAAGCGCGTGCACTTCAAGTCGATCGCGTACGAACTCCTCTGGTTCCTCCGCGGCGACGGCAACGCGACCTGGCTGCAGGAACACGGCGTCCGGATCTGGAACGAGTGGGCGGACGAGTCCGGCGACCTCGGCCCCGTCTACGGCGTGCAGTGGCGATCGTGGCCGACGCCGTCGGGGGAGCACGTCGACCAGATCGCCCAGGTCATCGAGCAGATCCGGTCGAACCCCGACTCCCGCCGGCTCATCGTGTCGGCGTGGAACGTGTCGGACATCCCGGACATGGCACTCGCACCGTGCCACGCGTTCTTCCAGTTCTACGTCAACGACGGCAAGCTCTCGTGCCAGCTCTACCAGCGGAGCGCGGACATGTTCCTCGGCGTGCCGTTCAACATCGCCTCGTACGCGCTCCTGACGCACATGATCGCGGCGCAGACCGGGCTCGAGGTCGGCGACTTCGTGTGGACCGGCGGCGACTGCCACATCTACGACAACCACGTCGAGCAGGTCCGCGAGCAGCTCTCCCGCACGCCGTACGCGCCGCCGACCCTCGAGATCGCGCGCCGCGACTCGATCGACGACTACCAGTACGAGGACTTCGAGGTCCTCGGCTACCACCACCACCCGGCGATCAAGGGCGCGGTCGCCGTCTGATGCCGGCGGAGCAGCCGACGGAGCAGTGGCTCGAGCCCGTCCGGGGTGTCGGCCTCGTCTGGGCGCGGTCGCTCGACGGGGTCATCGGCGCGGACGGCGGGATGCCGTGGCACGTGCCGGAGGACCTCGCGCACTTCCGGCAGGTGACGGGCAACGCCACCGTCGTGATGGGTCGGCGCACCTGGGACTCGCTGCCGGAGCGTTTCCGGCCGCTGCCGGGTCGCCGCAACGTCGTGCTCACCCGCGACGCCTCGTGGTCGGCCGACGGCGCAACGGTCGTGCACGACCTGGCGACGGCGCTCGACACCGACGAGTCCGTCTGGGTCATCGGCGGAGGACAGGTCTACGAGGCAGCGGTGCCCTTCGCGGACCGGGTCTCCGAGACCGTGATCGACACCGAGGTCGCCGGCGACACCGTCGCGCCGACGCTGGACGACGCGTGGTCGCTCGTCGACGAGGGCCCGTGGCAGACCTCCCGCAACGGCGGCACGCGCTACCGCTTCCTGGAGTGGCGCCGCCGCAGCTGACGGCGGACCGCAGGTGCGCGACGGACGCGCACCGAGCCTCCAGACCGGCCGCTGGCGGGCCACCGTCCGGGCGGACGGCCTCGCCCGTGCCCATCCCCGGTACGCTGGTGGCCGTGTCCCCGCGTGAGAATCCCTTCGGTCAGGTCCTCGTCGCCCTCGTGACCCCCTTCACCGCCGACGGTGAAGTGGACTGGCCGGGCGTCGAGCAGCACATCGACGACTGCATCACCGCCGGTGCCGACGGCATCGTCGTGACCGGCACCACCGGCGAGACGTCCACGCTCACCGACCCGGAGAAGCTCCGGCTGGTCGAGGTCGGCAAGTCCGTCGCGAACGGCCGCGCGAAGATCATCACGGGCGGCGGCTCGAACGAGACCGCGCACGCGATCCACCTCTACAAGCAGAGCGAGCGGGCCGGCGCCGACGGCGTGATGATCGTCACGCCGTACTACAACAAGCCGACGCAGTCCGGCGTGCTCACGCACTTCCGGATGATCGCGGACGCCACCGACCTGCCGGTCATCCTCTACGACATCCCGGGCCGCACGGGCATCCCGATCACGTACGAGACGATCGTGCGGGCCTCGCACCACCCGAACATCATGGCGGTCAAGGACGCCAAGGGCGACTTCGCCGAGGTGTCCCGCGTGCTCAACAACACCGACCTGATGTACTTCTCCGGCGACGACACGAACGTGCTCCCGCACCTGTCGATCGGCGCGACCGGACTCATCGGCGTGACGGCCAACATCACGTCGACGCCGTACCGGACCATCATCGACGCCGTGAACGCCGGGGATCTCGCCACCGCGACGCGCGAGCACCAGCGCATCGAACCGCTGGTCCGCGCCGTGATGACGCACGTGCCCGGCACCGTCGCGGCGAAGTACATCCTGCACGGGCTCGGGCGCATCGGCAGCCCGCGTGTGCGTCTGCCGCTCGTCGGCCCCGAAGACTCCGAGGCCTACGCCATCGAGACCTCCCTCGAGGCCGTGCACGGGATCCCCGGCGCCGACTTCTCCAACTTCCGCCCGGACCGCAACGCGGCCGCCGGCGGTGCGCTTCCGAAGGTGCCAGGCACCACCCGTTGATCGACCGCGGCGCGCAGGACGCGCGCCGCCGAAGCAGTCAGGACCGAATGCCCACACAAGTCTCCGAACCCCAGCCCCTCGAGCCGGGCACCCTCCGGGTCATCCCGGTCGGTGGCCTCGGCGAGATCGGTCGCAACATGACCGTCTACGAGTACGAGGGCAAGCTGCTCATCGTCGACGCCGGCGTGCTGTTCCCCGAGGAGCACCAGCCGGGCGTCGACCTGATCCTGCCCGACTTCGCGCCGATCCGGGACCGCCTCGACGACGTCCTCGGCGTCGTGCTCACGCACGGTCACGAGGACCACATCGGCGCCGTGCCGTACCTGCTGAAGCTCCGTCAGGACATCCCGCTGATCGGCTCCACGCTGACCCTGGCGCTCGTCGAGGCGAAGCTCAAGGAACACCGGATCAAGCCCTACACGCTCGTCGTGCAGGAGGACCAGACCGAGCAGCTCGGCCCGTTCCACCTCGAGTTCGTCGCCGTGAACCACTCCATCCCGGACGCCCTCGCCGTCGCCATCACGACCCCGGCAGGGCGCGTGCTGCACACCGGCGACTTCAAGATGGACCAGCTGCCGCTCGACGACCGCATCACCGACCTCCGTGCATTCGCGCGGCTCGGCGAGGCCGGCGTCGACCTGTTCCTGCCGGACTCCACCAACGCCGACGTCCCAGGGTTCACCGCTCCGGAGCGCGACATCGGTCCGGTGCTCGAGAACATCATCATGCGGGCGCGCAAGAAGGTCGTCGTCGCGAGCTTCTCCTCGCACGTGCACCGCGTGCAGCAGGTGCTCGACGCCGCAGCCGCCGCGAACCGCCGTGTCGCGTTCATGGGCCGCTCGATGATCCGCAACATGACGATCGCCGCCGACCTCGGGTACCTGCGCGTGCCGGAGAACGTGCTCATCGACACGAAGAAGGCCAAGGACGTCCCGGACGACCAGATCGTCTACATGTCGACCGGGTCCCAGGGTGAGCCGATGGCCGTCCTCGCCCGCATGGCGAACCTCGAGCACCAGATCGAGATCGGCGAGGGCGACACCGTCATCCTCGCGTCGTCGCTCATCCCTGGCAACGAGAACGCCGTCTACCGCGTGATCGACGGCCTGACGAAGCTCGGCGCGAAGGTCGTGCACAAGGGCAACGCGAAGGTGCACGTCTCCGGCCACGCGTCCGCCGGCGAGCTGTTGTACTGCTACAACATCCTGCGTCCGCGCAACGTCCTGCCCGTGCACGGCGAGCACCGGCACCTCTACGCGAACGCCGACCTGGCGATCCAGACGGGTGTCCCGCCGCGGAACGTCATCCTCGGTCAGGACGGCATCGTCGTCGACCTGAAGGACGGGGTCGCGAACGTCGTCGGACAGCTCGACATCGGGTACGTCTACGTGGACGGTTCGACCGTCGGCGAGATCACCGACGCCGACCTCAAGGACCGTCGGGTCCTGGCGGAAGAGGGCTTCATCTCCGTCTTCTGTGCCGTCGACTTCACGACCGGACAGTGCGTCATCGGCCCGGAGATCCAGTCGCGCGGCTTCGCCGAGGACGACTCCGTCTTCGACGACGTCCGGCCGCAGATCGCCCGTGCCCTGGCCGACGCAGCCGGCAACGGCACGCGGGACCAGCACGCGTTCAGCCAGGTGGTCCGCCGCACCGTCGGGCGCTGGGTGAACACGAAGCACCGCCGCCGTCCGATGATCGTCCCGGTGATCATCGAGGCATAGCGCTCGCGCGTTCGGCCTGGAGGCCCGCCACACGTCCGTCCCGGACGCTGCGGCGGGCCTGCATCTCATCCCAGAGCATGATCTTTCGTCGGCATGCCGGTCACTAGTATTCCTGTGTGATCGTTCTGCGTCGCTGGGTCTGGCCCGGCCTCAAGTTCCTGGTGTTCGCCGCCATCGCAGTGGCACTCGTCCGGCTCGCGTTCTTCGCCGCCCAGCCGCCGGAGGCCGACAAGGTCCCGACCGGCAAGATCGACGATCCGGTCGTCACGGTGGAGAAGGGCGACATCAGCAACGACGTCGAGGCGAAGGGCACCATCCGCTCTGTCGCGTCCACCCCGGTGCGCGCAACGGCAGCCGGTACCGTGAACCGCCTCTTCGTGGCGAACGGCGACCACGTCGAGCAGGGTGCGGCGATCCTCGACGTCCGCGTCGAGACCCCGGTCGACGGTGTCACGGCCGACGGCAGCCCGCTCCCGCCGAAGGTCACCTTCTCGACCGTCGCCGCTCCGGCCGCCGGCACCGTGTCCGGTCTCGACCTGGTGTCGAAGCAGCCGGTCGACATCGGCACGACCGTTGCCCGTGTCGCGCCGGAGTCGTACCGCGCGAGCGCCACGCTCGAGGCCGCGCAGCTCTACCGCCTGGTCAACCGCCCGTCCGAGGCGACCGTGACGGTCAAGGACGGCCCGGCGCCGTTCACGTGCACCAACCTGTCGTTGACGAGCGCGGCCGCGTCCGACTCCTCGTCGTCGGACACCGACGCCGCGGACGGATCCGGATCGGAGTCCTCGTCCGGCGGGACGCAGCTGGAGTGCGACGTCCCTGGAGACGTGACGGTGTTCCCGGGCCTCGAGGTCACCGTGGCCGTGCCCGCCGGCAAGGCCGAGGGCGTCCTGACCCTCCCGACCACGGCCGTCCAGGGCACCGCGCAGAAGGGCGTCGTCACGGTCGTCACGGACGAGGGGAAGCGCGAGACGCGCGACGTCGAGCTGGGGATCAACGACGGTGAACTGGTCGAGGTGAAGTCCGGGGTGGCCGAGGGTGACCAGGTCCTGCAGTTCGTGCCGGGCAAGGAACAGTCCGAGGACGACTCCGCCGAGGGTGGCGCGGTGATGGTCGGATGAGTCTGGTCTCCGTCCGCGGGCTGCAGAAGTCCGTCACGCTGCCGGACGGCTCCACGCTGGAGATCCTCCGCGGGATCGACCTCGACGTCGAAGCCGGCAGCACCACCGCGATCGTCGGCCGCTCGGGTTCCGGCAAGTCGACGCTGCTCAACGTCCTCGGGCTGCTCGACACCCCGACCGACGGCACGCACGAGTTCGGCGGGGTCGACGTCGGCCGGGCCGGGTCGCTCCGTCGCGACCGGATCCGCGGGGCCGACGTCGGCTTCGTGTTCCAGCAGTTCAACCTGTTGCAGGGCCGCACCGCGGTCGAGAACGTCGAGATCCCGCTCCTCTACGCGACCGGGAAGGACTTCTGGCGCCGTCGTCGTCTCGCCACCGAGATGCTCGACCGCGTGGGACTGGCCGACCGGGCCGACACGCAGCCGCACCGGCTCTCCGGCGGCGAGCAGCAGCGCGTCGCGATCGCCAGGGCACTCGTCCGCTCGCCACGGCTCATCCTGGCCGACGAGCCGACCGGGGCGCTCGACGTCGACACCGGTCGCATCGTCATGGAGCTGCTCGAGACCGTCGCCGCCGAGACCGGTGCCGCGCTCATGACCATCACGCACGACGCCGCCGTCGCTGCCCGCGCGGACACGGTCCACCGGATCGACCACGGCCTCGTGGTCGGCGCGTTCGAGGAGGCCGCCGCGTGAACGGCGTGTTCAGCACCGTCGTCGGGACGTTCGTCGAGTCCTGGCAGGAGCTCCGCGTGCACCGCGGGCGTGTCGTGCTCAGTCTGGTCGGCGTGACCATCGCGGTCGCGTCGCTCGCCGTCGTCGTCGGGTTCGGATCGCTCGCCGAGAAGGCGACGGAGGCGTTCAACGAGCAGTACGGCGGGCGGCCGGCGACGTTCCAGCTCACTGCGTCGACGAAGTCGGGGGACGCCCTGTCCGACGAGGACGCGGTGTTCGACCAGCTCCGTGCCGGGGCCGCCCGCTACGACGTGTCGTACGCGAGCGAGGCGGCGGAGGGGCCGCGGAAGGTCCAGTTCCCGGACGGCGTCGGCGACGTGTGGACGAAGACCGTCGACCCCGGGTACGCCGAGATCCACCGGGTCCGGATGGCCGACGGATCCTGGTTCACCGAGTCCGACCGCGACAGGCTGGCGCCGGCGATCATCGTGAACCGGGCCTTCCTCGACCGCCTGGGCGATCCCGACCTCGTGACGCACCCGACCGTCCGACTGCCCGGGACGCCCGCCGTCACCGCGGTCGTCGTCGGGGAGTACAAGACGTCCGAGTACGACACCGAACCGGGCATGTTCCAGCTCGCGCGCACGACGGCCGCCGCCGGGACCGTCGTCGACCCGGAGATGGGCGGCAGTCGCACGTTCGAGGTCTGGATCCCGGCATCGGGCGGCAAGCAGCTCGCGAAGCGGATCGCGAGCGACACCGAGCGGACCCTCGGCGGCGGCATCGAGGTCACCGCGAGCCGCATGGACGCCGGTGCCACGGTGGACGGCGATCCGCTCGGGCCGCTGCGCTACGTCATCGCCGCGGTGTCGGTGCTCGTCCTGGTGCTCGGTGGCCTCGGACTGCTCAACGTCTCGCTCGTGAGCGTCCGGCAGCGGATCCGCGAGATCGGCATCCGTCGCGGTGTCGGCGCCTCAGCCGGCCGGATCTTCGTGGCCGTGCTGCTCGAGAACGTCCTCGGGACCGCCGTCGCCGGGGGCATCGGCGTGATGCTCGGGGCGGCGGTGCTCAGCAACGAGACCGTGCGGACCGCGATCACGAGCGGGGCTGACATCGGGGGAGCACCGTTCCCGCTCGAGGCCGCGTTCGTCGGGATCGGCGCCGCGGTGTTCGTCGGGGCGCTCGCCGGACTGCTCCCGGCACTCGTCGCGGTGCGCGTGAAGGTCATCGACGCCATCCGCTACTGACCCGTCGGGGAGCCCCGCCGCCTCGTGCGGCGGGGCTCCCTCGGTTTGTCCCCAGGTGGCGTTAGGGTCTACCCCATGGCCGGAGGCACCAAGTCGACCACGCGCTCACGCGCGTCATCGTCGTCCCGTGGAAGCGGGTCGCGCGGGACGTCGCGCACGCAGGCCACCACGAAGAAGCTGGCGCAGGCGAAGCCCCCGGTCGAGTTCACCGGGCAGAACCCGCTCGTGACCGCCTGGATGGGCATGGCCCACGGCGTCGGCGCGATGTTCCGGCTGCTCGGGTCCGAGACCCTCGAGAAGGACCAGCGTCGCGACGGCTTCCCGTTCTTCCTGTTCGTGCTGGCGATCGCCGGCGCGGTCGTAGAGTGGCTCAACCCGTCGAACGGCGTCTCGGTGGCGCTCGACGCGTACACGTTCGGCGGGCTGTTCGGCCGGCTGGCCTTCGCGCTCCCCGTCATCATGGTCGTGTTCGCCGGCTGGCTGTTCCGGCACCCGGCGTCCGTCCACGACAACACCCGCATCGGGATCGGCCTCGGGCTGCTGCTCGTGTCGATCTCCTCGCTGTGCCACGTCTTCGGCGGGCAGCCGAGCGCGTCCGACGGCATGCCGGCGCTCGCCACGGCTGGTGGCGTGATCGGCTGGGTCGTGATCGGCTGGCTCGTCGCGGTCGCCACCGTCTGGATCGCCGTCCCGGTGGCGATCGTCCTGCTGGTGCTCTCACTCTTCATCATCACCAAGACGCCGCCGAACAAGGTCGGGCGGCGACTCCACGAGCTGTACGCGTACCTCTTCGGCGCGGCGGCCCCCGCTGCCGAGGAAGACGTGCCCGCCGAACCGGCGAAGGCGCCGCGCAAGGGCATCGCGGGCAAGACGGACTCGCAGGGGCTGCAGCTCTTCGACGACCTCGGGTTCGGCGACGGCGAGCAGCCGGACGACGCCGAGGCGCACATCCCCTGGTGGCGTCGCAACAAGTCCGGCCGTGAAGAAGACCCGGCGTACGACAGCCCGGTCATCCCGGCGTCGACCGCAGCGGTCGCCCCGGCACCGAGCCCGAACGCTGGCGCCGCTGCCGGCCTGGTCGACCACACGCCGGCCGAGCCCGCATCGGTGAACCTCAACGACTCCCTCGAGCACGACGTCGCCGCCGACCTCGACCGCGCCGAGCAGGCGCTCCGCGACTTCGGCGCACCCGTCCCGGACGACCGGACCGAGGTGATCCGTCCGGCACGCGACGTGCCCGCGGCGGCCGCACCGAGCCTCCCGTCCGCCCCGGCGGACCCCGTCGACGACGTGACCGGCCAGGCGGAGGACGCCATGTCGGCGGCTTCGGCGGACGACCCGTCGAAGCCGTACCGCCTCCCAGCGGCCACGACGCTGAGCGCCGGCACGCCGTCGGTCGCGCGCAGCCAGGCGAACGACGACATCGTCGCGGCCATCACGGGTGTGCTCACCGAGTTCAAGGTCGACGCGAAGGTGACCGGGTTCTCCCGCGGCCCGACGGTGACCCGGTACGAGATCGAGCTCGGCCCGGGTGTCAAGGTCGAACGGGTCACGGCGCTGTCGAAGAACCTGTCGTACGCGGTCGCCTCGAACGAGGTCCGCATCCTGTCCCCGATCCCGGGCAAGAGCGCGATCGGTGTCGAGATCCCCAACTCGGACCGCGAGATCGTGTCCCTCGGTGACGTCCTGCGCTCGAGTGCGGCGACCAAGTCGAAGCACCCGATGACGATCGGTGTCGGCAAGGACGTCGAGGGCGGCTTCGTCGTCGCGAACCTCGCGAAGATGCCGCACCTGCTCGTCGCCGGCTCGACGGGGTCCGGCAAGTCGGTGTTCATCAACTCGATGATCACCTCGCTGCTGATGCGCGCGAAGCCGTCCGAGGTCCGCATGGTCCTCGTCGATCCGAAGCGCGTCGAGCTCTCGATCTACGCCGGGGTCCCGCACCTCATCACGCCCATCATCACGAACCCGAAGAAGGCAGCGGAGGCGCTGCAGTGGGTCGTGAAGGAGATGGACATGCGGTACGACGACCTCGCGTCGTTCGGGTTCCGGCACGTCGACGACTTCAACAAGGCGATCGAGAACGACGAGATCGTCCTGCCCGCCGGCAGCGAGCGGAAGCTCAAGCCGTACCCGTACCTGCTCGTCGTCGTCGACGAGCTCGCGGACCTCATGCTCGTCGCCCCGCGGGACGTCGAGGAGTCGATCGTCCGAATCACCCAGCTCGCCCGTGCCGCCGGCATCCACCTGGTGCTCGCGACGCAGCGGCCGTCGGTGGACGTCATCACCGGCCTCATCAAGGCGAACGTCCCGTCGCGGATCGCGTTCGCCGTGACGAGCGTCACCGACTCGCGTGTCATCCTCGACCAGCCCGGCGCGGACAAGCTCATCGGGCAGGGCGACGCGCTCTTCCTGCCGATGGGGTCGTCGAAGGCCGTCCGCGTGCAGGGTGCGTGGGTGCAGGAGAGCGAGGTCGCGGAGGTCGTCCAGCACGTCACCCGGCAGGCCCAGCCCGAGTACCGCCAGGACGTCCAGGCCGTGGTCGAGCGCAAGGAGATCGACGCCGACATCGGCGACGACCTCGAGCTGCTCCTGGCCGCGGTCGAACAAGTCGTCTCCACGCAGTTCGGTTCGACCTCGATGCTCCAGCGGAAGCTCCGCGTCGGGTTCGCGAAGGCCGGGCGGTTGATGGACCTCATGGAGTCGCGCGACATCGTCGGCCCGTCCGAGGGGTCGAAGGCGCGAGACGTCCTCGTCACCGGCGACCAGCTGCCGGCGGTGCTCGCGAAGCTCCGCGGTGAGGAACCGCCGCCCGAGCCCGCTGCGGCAGCGCCGTCGTCGGCACCGGTGTCGCCGCCGGTCTCGTCTCCGTCCGACGACGAGGACCGGTACAGCGCTGACCCAGTCGGTGACATGACGCGCGGGTACGATCGAGTCGAGGAAGAACCGGACGAGGACGCCTGGGGCCTCACGGGCAGGGAGTGAAGACGATGACCGCCTCGGAAGGCACCAACACGAAGCGGTTCCCATGGCGGGGACGTCTCATCCGCAAGGGACCGGGCCCCGCGTCGACGGCGAACGTCGCGAACATCATCACCGTCATCCGGATCCTGATGGCGCCGCTGTTCTTCGTCCTGCTCCTGGCCGATGCCGGGCAGGACGGGCCGACACGCATCTGGGCCGCCGTGCTCTTCGTCGTGGCGATCGTCACGGACAGCGCCGACGGCATCATCGCCCGCCGGCAGAACCTGGTGACGGACTTCGGCAAGCTGGTCGACCCGATCGCCGACAAGGTGCTCATCGGAGGAGCACTCGTGGCCCTCTCGATCCTCGGTGAACTGCCCTGGTACGTGACGGTCCTGATCATGGTGCGCGAGATCGGCATCACGGTGTTCCGCTTCGCCGTGCTGTCCGACCGGGTCATCCCGGCGAGCCGCGGCGGGAAGATCAAGACCGTCCTGCAGGCGGTCGCGATCACGCTCGCGCTCTTCCCCTGGTGGAACTTCGCCGGCGACTTCGCCCACTGGACGAACGGCATCCTGATGACCGCCGCGTTCATCGCCACCGTGTGGAGCGGACTGGACTACCTGTGGCAGGCGTGGAAGCACAACCGGACCGCAGCGTGAGCCTGGCTTCCTCGGTCGTCGCGGCGCTGATCGCGCGGGGCGAGACCGTCGCCGTGGCGGAGTCGCTCACCGGCGGTCTCGTCGTGGCGGAGCTCGTGGGAGTCCCCGGGGCGAGCGCCGTCGTCCGTGGGGGAGTCGTGGCGTACGCGACACCCGTCAAGGCGTCCGTGCTCGGCGTCTCAGTCGCACTGCTCGCCAGCAACGGCGCGGTCGACCCGACCGTGGCCGAGCAGATGGCGACCGGGGTACGGACCGCACTCGCGGTCGACGGTGCGCCCGCGACGTGGGGAATCTCGACGACGGGTGTCGCCGGACCGGACCCGCAGGACGGGCAGCCCGTCGGCACCGTGTTCGTCGGCATCGCATCGGCGGCGGGCGCTCGGGCGTTCGAACTGCACCTGGACGGGGACCGGCAGGCAATCCGACAGGCCGCTGTCTCCGAACTCCTGACAAGGCTGCACGCCACGCTCGAGACCGGGGAATAGCCCGCGTTACCGCTGGGTTACATCTCACGCAATCTCCAGCAGGACGGCAGCCCAGGTGGCTAGCATGCTGCAACCGGCAACGCTACTGTTGCTGAACCCGAACCCGGTCACCCTGGCCGGTCGGGCGCGGAGACGACAGAGAGGAGGAGTTCTCATGGTTCTCGTTCGTCAGGAAATCGGCGACGTTCTGCGGGACTTCCGCTTGCAGAAGGGCCGGACCCTCCGTCAGGTCGCGTCCAAGGCCAGCGTTGCTCTCGGGTACCTCAGTGAGGTGGAGCGTGGTCAGAAAGAGGCCAGCTCGGAGATCCTCGCCTCCGTTGCGGATGCGTTGGACACCCCGATCTCCACGATCATGCGCGAGGTGGGAGACCGCCTCGCCGTGGTGGAAGGTCTCACCCCGGTCCCGGACACGCTCCCGGACGAACTCGTCGCCGAGTTCGACAACGACCTCGCGGTGCGCTGAGACGCACTGCACACGAACGCCCCCGTCGGTCCGCCGGCGGGGGCGTTCGCCGTTCGTGCTGACGCTTAGGGTGGTCTGATGCGTGTGAGTGAGTTCTGGCGAGCCGTCGACCAGGTCTTCGGCGAGGCGTACGGGGCGGTCGTCGCCCGTGACGTGGTCCTCGAGGGGCTCGGCGGGCGCTCCGCTGCCGATGCGATCGCCGCTGGGATCGACACCCGGAAGGTGTGGGACGCGCTGTGTGACTCGCAGGACGTCCCGCAGGACCGGCGACACGGGAAGGGGTTGTTGGAGCCGCGCGACTAGCGTTCCGCGACCGAACATGTGTTCGGCGTGTCGCTCGAACGCGTGTTCGATGGGTGGTAGCTTCCTGCACAGCGGCGTGATCGACGGATTCATCCACAGTCAGCGCGGTGATCGGCATCGATGTCGGTGGCCCGCCCTAGGTTCGAAGCCATCGGGAACGTCCGAAGCCTTGTCGAAGAACCAGGGGCCTTGCACCACCGGCCCCGGGGGACGGGACAGCCTACAGGCGGCCGACATCGAGCACGAAGGAGCACACCATGCCATCACCCGCAGACCGCGAGAAGTCCCTCGAGACCGCACTCGCCCAGATCGACCGGCAGTTCGGCAAGGGCGCGGTGATGCGCCTCGGCTCCGACGAGCGTGCACCGGTCGCGACCATCCCGACCGGTTCCGTCGCCCTCGATGTCGCGCTCGGGATCGGTGGGCTGCCGCGTGGCCGCATCATCGAGATCTACGGCCCGGAGTCCTCGGGTAAGACCACCCTGACGATCCACGCCATCGCGAACGCGCAGCGCAACGGTGGCATCGCCGCGTTCATCGACGCCGAGCACGCGCTCGACCCCGAGTACGCCAAGAAGCTCGGCGTGGACATCGACGCGCTGCTCGTGTCGCAGCCCGACACCGCCGAGCAGGCGCTCGAGATCGCCGACATGCTCGTCCGCTCCGGGTCGATCGACCTGATCGTCATCGACTCCGTCGCGGCCCTCGTGCCCCGCGCCGAGATCGAAGGCGAGATGGGCGACTCCCACGTCGGCCTCCAGGCACGACTCATGTCGCAGGCGCTCCGCAAGCTCGCCGGTGGGCTGAACCAGACGCAGACCACGATGATCTTCATCAACCAGCTGCGCGAGAAGATCGGTGTGTTCTTCGGCTCCCCGGAGACCACGTCCGGCGGTAAGGCGCTGAAGTTCTACGCGTCGGTCCGCCTCGACATCCGTCGCATCGAGACGCTGAAGAGCGGCACCGACGCCGTCGGCAACCGCACCCGCGTGAAGGTCGTCAAGAACAAGATGGCGCCGCCCTTCAAGCAGGCGGAGTTCGACATCCTCTACGGCACGGGCATCTCGCGTGAAGGCTCGCTGCTCGACTTCGGCGTGGACCACGGCATCGTCAAGAAGTCCGGCGCCTGGTACACCTACGACGGCGACCAGCTCGGGCAGGGCAAGGAGAACTCGCGTTCCTTCCTGATCCAGAACCCGGAGATCGCCGCGGAGATCGAGGGCAAGATCCTCGCCAAGCTCGGCATCGGTGGGGCCAAGGCCACCGAAGAAGCAACGGCACCGGTCGAGTCGCTCGAAGCCAAGCTCACCGCACGCAAGGGCGCGTGACCGGGCACGACGACGGCAGCGACGACCTCGCACCGGTCACCGACCTGTTCGGTGCGAGGTCCCGCCGCCGTCGGACACCGCCGCTCCCGGAGCCGGAGACCGAAGCGGAGGCCCCCGGCGTGGCGACAACGCCGGACGCCGGCGCCGCCGATGCGAGCGCGCCGGTTCCGCTCCGCGGGCACCGTGCGCAGTCCGAGTGGGTCTCACCGGTCGTCGGGGACGGCTCCGGTCGCAGTGCCCGTGCCGAGCAGGACGGCTACGACATCGACGAGGCCGATGCCACGACGGCGTCGGTGTTCTCGATCGCCGGCGGTGACGAGATCGACCCCGCTGACGCACCACGGCCGCTGGACGAACAACGTGCGGACGCCGAGCGGCTCAGCATGCGCGCCCTCGGCCGCAAGGGTGTGAGCGAGTCCGAGCTCCGGACGATGCTCCGGGGCAACGACCTCGACCCGGACGTGGTCGAGCACGAGGTCGAACGCCTCACCCGGGTGGGACTGCTCGACGACGTCGCCCTCGCGACCGACCTCGTGGACCGACTCCACGACCGCAAGGGGCTCGGTCGGCAGGGGGTCGTCGCCGAGCTCCGTCGTCGTGGCATCGACCAGGCGGCGATCGACGCCGCCCTCGACGCCGCGGCGGACGACGATGACGACGAGTTCATCCGTGCGATCGAGCTCGCCGAGAAGCGTGCCGGTCAGCTCCGGGGCCTCGACCGTGCGACCGCAGAGCGCCGGCTCTCCGGCTTCCTCATGCGCAAGGGCTACAACGGCGGCGTCGTGCGGATCGCGGTGGAGCGCGCGCTCGACGGCGGTGGACCGCGGAAGGGCGGGCCGCGCGGCACGGTCCGGTTCGAGTAGGCACCGATTCACCGCGCGCCGATTTACACTGGGACGACCATGGCCACCGTCGCAGCGCAGCCCCGCACCTACGAGGTCCGCACCTACGGGTGCCAGATGAACGTGCATGACTCCGAGCGTCTCAGCGGGTCGCTGCAGGCCGCCGGGTACGTCGCGGCGGACGGCGCCCAGGCGGACGTCGTCGTGATCAACACGTGCGCAGTGCGCGAGAACGCCGACAACCGCCTCTACGGCAACCTCGGGCAGCTCGCGGGCATCAAGCGGGAGCACCCCGGCATGCAGATCGCGGTCGGCGGCTGCCTGGCGCAGAAGGACAAGAACGTCATCCTCGAGAAGGCGCCGTGGGTCGACGTCGTCTTCGGTACGCACAACATGGGGTCGCTGCCGACGCTGCTCGAGCGCGCTCGGCACAACGGCGAGGCGCAGCTCGAGATCCTCGAGTCCCTGGACGTCTTCCCGTCGACACTGCCGACCAAGCGCGACTCGACGCACAGTGGGTGGGTGTCGATCTCCGTCGGCTGCAACAACACCTGCACGTTCTGCATCGTCCCGTCGCTCCGTGGCAAGGAGAAGGACCGTCGTCCCGGTGACGTCCTCGCGGAGATCCAGGCACTCGTCGACGACGGCGCGATCGAGGTCACCCTGCTCGGCCAGAACGTGAACTCGTACGGCGTCGAGTTCGGGGACCGGCAGGCGTTCGGGAAGCTGCTGCGCGCGGCCGGGCAGATCGAGGGCCTCGAGCGCGTGCGGTTCACGAGTCCGCACCCGGCGGCGTTCACCGACGACGTCATCGACGCGATGGCAGAGACCCCGAACGTGATGCCGCAGCTGCACATGCCGCTGCAGTCCGGGTCGGATCGCGTCCTCAAAGCGATGCGCCGCAGCTACCGGAGCGAGCGGTTCCTCGGGATCCTGGACCGCGTGCGCGCCAAGATCCCGAACGCGGCGATCTCCACGGACATCATCGTGGGGTTCCCCGGCGAGACGGAGGCCGACTTCGAGGGCACGATGCGGGTCGTCGAACAGGCCCGGTTCGCGTCGGCCTTCACCTTCCAGTACTCCATCCGCCTCGGGACGCCGGCGGCCACGATGGACGACCAGCTCCCGAAAGAGGTCGTCCAGGCGCGCTACGAGCGGCTCACCGCCCTGCAGGACCGCATCACCGCGGAGGAGAACCAGCGGCAGGTCGGTCGCACGATCGACGTCCTGGTGGCCACCGGCGAGGGCAAGAAGGACGACACCACGCACCGGCTGTCCGGCCGAGCGGAGGACTCCCGTCTCGTGCACTTCTCGGTGCCGGCGGGTTCCGACGTCCCGCGCCCCGGCGATGTCGTCACGGTCGAGGTGACCCGCGCTGCGCCGCACTTCCTCATCGCCGACTCCGACCAGCCGCTCCGCATCCGGCGCACCCGCGCCGGCGAGGCGTGGGACCGTGCGCAGGCGGAGTCCTGCGCCGTCCCCACGCCGACGGCCCCCGGTGACGGGCCGAAGCCGGTGTCGCTCGGTCTGCCGACCCTCCGTGTCGGCCGCTGACCCCCTCCCGGGGCCGTACGACGAGTCAGGCGGGCCCGCGGCTGACAGCGTCTCGCTGATCGCCGTCGTCGGCGCGACCGGCACCGGCAAGTCCGACCTGGCGATCGCGATCGCTGATCGACACCGTGCGAGCGGCCGGAACGCCGAGATCGTCAACGCCGACGCGATGCAGTTCTACCGCGGCATGGACATCGGCACCGCGAAGGTCCCGCTCGGTGAGCGGCACGGCATCCCGCACCACCAGTTGGACGTGCTCGACGTCACCGACGAGGCGAGCGTCGCGGCCTACCAGCACGACGCACGAGCAACCATCGGCCGCATCGTCGACGACGGTGGGGTCGCGGTCCTCGTCGGGGGCAGCGGCCTGTACGTCTCGTCCGTCCTGCACGACCTCGCGTTCCCCGGCACCGACCCGGAACTCCGCGCGGCGCTGGAACGCGAGCACGCGGAGGCCGGACCGAACGTCCTGCTCGCGCGGCTGCGCGAACTCGACCCGGCGGCTGCCGAGACGATCGACGTCCGCAACCCACGGCGGCTGATCCGCGCCGTGGAGATCGCGAGCCGGTCCGACCGGGTCACCCCGAGCCTCCCGTCTGCGCCGCGCGCGTGGCGACCCGCCCGTGTCCTGCACCTGCGTCGCGATCGTGCGCAGCTCGTCGCGGCGCTCCACGACCGCGCAGCGGGCATGTTCCGCGACGGACTCGTCGACGAGGTCGCCGCGCTGCGGACGCGCGGGCTCGAGCAGGGACGCACGGCGCGTGCCGCGATCGGGTACTCCCAGGCGCTCGACGTCCTGCGCGGCGACGCGACGGTCGCCGATGCCGTCGAAGCGACCGCGGTGGCGACGCGGAAGTACGCCAGGCGACAGGTCTCGTGGTTCAAGCGGTACGCAGAGGCCGAGGACCTCGACGTGACGGGCGCCGACCGGCAGGAGCTCTCGGACGTGGCCCGTAGGATCGTCCCGTGACCGAGCTGCACTTCACCAAGGGCCAGGGGACCGGCAACGACTTCGTCCTGTTCGCCGACCCGGACGCCACGGTCGACCTGACCCCGGAGCGGATCCGCGCGATCGCCGACCGACGGTTCGGCGTGGGGGCCGACGGCGTGATCCGGGCGGTGCGCGCTGACGCCCTCCCCGAGGGCCGCGCCATCGCGGCGTCCGCTCCCGAGGTCACGTGGTTCATGGACTACCACAACGCCGACGGCACGGTCGCGGAGATGTGCGGGAACGGCATCCGTGTCTTCGCGCGCTACCTGACCGAGTCGGGGCTCGTGGACCTCGAACCGGGCGAGACGCTGTCCGTCGGCAGCCGCAAGGGCATCGTCGACATCCAGCGGCAGGCGAACGGGTTCGCCGCGGATCTCGGGCGATGGGACCTCGGCATCGAGGGCGGCGGGTCCTCCGACGTGCTCGTCCGCGCGAAGAACCTCGATCGCGCCCGCCCGGGCCTCGGCATCGACGTCGGCAACCCGCACGTGGTGGTCGCCGTCGCGACGGAGGACGAGCTCGCCGACCTCGACCTGACGTACGTCCCCGTGCTCGACCCGGCGCCGGCAGCCGGTGCGAACGTCGAGTTCGTGCTGCCTGGTGAGCCCCTGGTGCAGGACGGCGTCGGGCAGATCACGATGCGGGTGCACGAGCGGGGGAGCGGCGAGACGCTGTCCTGCGGCACCGGGGCGGTCGCTGCGGCACTCGCGACGCGGTACTGGGCGGGGGCCAGCGCGCCGGACACCTGGCGGGTGCGGGTCCCTGGGGGCGTCGTGACGGTGCGGATGTTCGCGGCCGAGGACGGCGAGCACGTGTCGCTCGCCGGGCCGGCCGAGCTGGTGTTCTCCGGCGACTTGACGGTCTGACGCCTGCGCGGGCGGGCCGCGGCGCGCTGCAGGGGCTGTCGGGGCTCGGAACCGCGGTCCGGACACGGAACCGCGCATCCTCGAGGTTCGGTATCCGGATCGCGGTTCTGAGCGGAGCCGGCACGGGAGCGGGGCGCGCAGCCGCGCGCTACTCCGCCGTCCGGTGCACGCGCAGGACGCGGAACCCCTTGTCGGTCGACGCCCTCGTGACGTGGAACGACGCCCCGAGCGTGTCGTGGAGCCACCGCTGCAACGAGTCGCCACCGAGGTCCTTCGACACGACGAGCCAGGCGTCGCCGGACACCTCGAGCCGGGGCAGCCAGGTCATCAGGATGTCGTGGAGCTCGTCCTTGCCGACGCGGATCGGCGGGTTCGACCAGATCGTCCGGAAGCGCAGGTCCGCCGGGACGTCGGCGGGCACCCCGATCGACACGTTCGTGACCCCGGCGGCTTCGGCGTTGGCGCGCGCCAGGTCGAGCACGCGCTCGTTGACGTCGACGCCCCAGACCTGCGCGTCCGGGGAGTGGAGCGCCATGGTGATCGCGATCGGACCCCACCCGCAACCGACGTCGAGGAGTGCGCCGTCGTGCGCGGGCGGCGGCACGGAGCCCAGCAGCACGCGGGTCCCGCGGTCGATGCCGTCCGGGCTGAAGACCCCGGACGCAGTGGTCAGTGACAGGGAACGACCCGCCAGCGTCACGTGGATCTGGCGCGGTCGCGCCTGGCTCTCCGGGGTGGCCGAGAAGTAGTGGTCGTTCGCCATGGATGAACCGTACCGGCAACCCCGTGTGTCCTGGAGCCCGCAGAGGTACCCTGTGGACAGCATGACGGATACCCACAACCAAGCTGAAGGCGACGGCGTCGTCGAGCGCGTGCTGCGCAACGCCGACTCGCGAGCCAGCTCGTCCATCTTCGCGCCCGCACAGGCGATCCAGACCCGCTCGGTCGACGAGCACGGCTGGGCCGGTGACGGCGACCAGTACGACCGCGACGACCGCGCAGCGCTGCGCCGCGTGGCCGGTCTCTCCACCGAGCTCGAGGACGTCACCGAGGTCGAGTACCGGCAGCTCCGGCTCGAGCAGGTCGTCCTCATCGGCGTGTACGCCCAGGGCGACGCGGCCGACGCCGAGAACTCGCTCCGTGAGCTGTCGGCACTCGCCGAGACCGCTGGCGCCGTGGTCCTCGACGGGCTGCTGCAGCGGCGGCCCCACCCCGACCCCTCGACGTACCTCGGCAAGGGCAAGGCGGAAGAGCTCGCCATGGTCGTCAAGGCCACCGGGGCCGACACCGTGATCGCCGACACCGAGCTCGCACCGTCCCAGCGGCGTGCGCTCGAGGACGTCGTCAAGGTGAAGGTCATCGACCGGACCGCCGTGATCCTCGACATCTTCAGCCAGCACGCGAAGAGCCGCGAGGGCAAGGCGCAGGTCGAGCTCGCCCAGCTCGAGTACCTCCTGCCGCGACTGCGCGGTTGGGGTGAGTCGATGTCCCGTCAGGCCGGTGGGCAGGTCTCCGGCGGCGCCGGCATGGGTTCGCGTGGTCCGGGTGAGACGAAGATCGAGCTCGACCGTCGCCGCATCCACACGCGGATGTCGAAGCTGCGTCGACAGATCGCGTCGTTCCGTCCCGCGCGAGAGGCAAAGCGCGCCGACCGTCACCGCAACGAGGTGCCGAGCGTCGCGATCGCCGGGTACACGAACGCGGGCAAGTCGTCGCTCCTCAACCGGCTGACGAGCGCCGGCGTGCTCGTGCAGAACCAGCTCTTCGCGACGCTGGACTCCACGATCCGCCGCACGAACACCGGCAAGGGCCGCGAGTACACCTTCGCGGACACGGTCGGCTTCGTGCGGAACCTGCCGCACCAGCTCGTCGAGGCGTTCCGCTCCACGCTCGAAGAGGTCGGCGAGGCCGACGTCATCGTGCACGTGGTCGACGGGTCGCACCCGGACCCCGCAGCCCAGCTCGCGACCGTCCGGGACGTGATCGGCGACGTCGGCGCCCGGGACATCCCCGAGATCGTCGCGTTCAACAAGTCGGACCTCATCGACGACGCGCAGCGGCTCGTGCTCGTGGGCCTCGCCCCGGACGCCGTGTTCGTCTCTGCGCGCACCGGCGAGGGCATCCCGGAGCTCCTCCGGGCGATCGAGGCGCGGCTCCCCGAGCCCGACGTCGAGCTCACCGTGGTGATCCCGTACGAGCGTGGTGACCTGGTGTCGTCCCTGCACGACGCGGGTGCGGTCGAGTCCGTGGACTACGTCGAGGCGGGGACGCGACTGCGCGTTCGGGTCTTCCAGCGCCAGGTCGCCGAGCTCGACCCGTTCGTGGTCGCGCCCGTCACGACGGCCTAGTCCCCGCAGGGTCGCCTCGTCGGCCTGGAGGCCCGGCTCGCCTCCGCCGGTCGCGTCCCGCCCGCGCGCGGTGCCGCCACCACATCGAGGGAACAGAAAACGTCGGGTCACGCTGGGTGACCCGACGTTTTCTGTTCCCTCGACGCCTAGCGGGACGCGCGTCAGATGCTGCGGAGGACGGCGACCACCTTGCCGAGCACAGTCGCGGCGTCGCCGAGGATCGGCTCGAACGCGGAGTTGCGGGGGAGCAGCCACGTGTGACCGTCCCGCTGCCGGAAGACCTTGACCGTGGCTTCCTCGTCGAGCATCGCGGCGACGACGTCGCCGTTCTCGGCGGTCTGCTGCGACCGGACGACGACCCAGTCGCCGTCGCAGATCGCCGCGTCGATCATCGACTCGCCGACGACCTTGAGCATGAAGAGGTCTCCGGTGCCGACGAGCTGACGGGGGAGCGGGATGATCTCGTCGACGTGCTGCTCTGCGGTGATGGGGACACCCGCGGCGATGCGACCGACGAGCGGGACGAGGGTCGTGGCGTCCACATCGGGGCCGTCCGCGTCGGGCGTCTGCTCGTCGACCAGGACCTCGAGCGCCCGAGGACGGTTGGGATCACGGCGGATCCAGCCGCCGAGCTCCAGCTGACCGAGCTGGTGCGACACGCTCGACAGTGACGAGAGGCCGGCAGCGTCGCCGATCTCACGCATGCTCGGCGGGTACCCCCGGCTGGCGATCGACGCACGGATCGCGTCGAGGATCGCCTGCTGCTTCGCCGTCAGCGGTTTCTGTCCCCGCAGTTCGTCCGCCACGTCGTCTCGCCTTCTGGTCGGACCGAGGACGGCCTCTGCGGGAATGTCGGTGGTCCCCGTCAGGCTTGTCCCAGTCAGTCGAAACAGTATCCGACCGCATGCTGCCGGACAAACACCTGTTCGAGCGTGTCGCACAAAAACTCCCCGGAAATGTCTCCAGGGGACTTGTGCGTCCGTCCGTTCGAACGTATGTTCGGTACATCGCTTCGGTTCACCAGAGCAGGAAGGCACCACGACATGAGCACCATCGCACTCGCAGACATGCAGGGCACGGCCGTCCGTACCCGGCTCCGCCTCACGCGCCGCGGCCGCGTGGTCTTCACGACGCTCGCCGCCCTGCCGGTCCTGATCGTCGTCGGCCTGTTCGCGCTGAACGGTGGCCAGGCCGCTGCCGGCAACACCGCAGCGGACGTGCACTTCCAGACGGTGACCATCGAACCCGGGGAGACGCTCTGGCAGCTCGCCGAGCAGACCGCACCGAACGCGGACCCGCGTGACTTCATCGCGGACGTCGTGAGCCTCAACGCGCTCGACGGCTCCGGCGTCCAGGCCGGCGAGCAGATCGCGATCCCGGTCAAGTACGCCCCGGCCAAGTAGGTCCCGGCCAAGTAGGCGCCGGCCAAGTAGGCCCCGCGGAGTAAGCAGAGCGCGAAGAGTCGACGGCCCGGCCCCTTGACCGCGTCGGCAGGGTCCAGCGCATGACCGTCCGGACGGCCGGTCACCGTGGAGCCGCGCCGCTCTACGATGGATCGGTGGCATTCACGCTCGAAGACCTCCCGATCCGAGACGACCTCCGCGGTCAGAGCCCCTACGGGGCACCGCAGAAGCACGTCCGCGTGCAGCTCAACGTCAACGAGAACACGCATCCGGTGCCGCAGGACGTCGCGGACGACATCGTCGAGTCGGTCCGTCGGGCGCTCGGGACGGTGAACCGGTACCCGGACCGTGAGTTCACCGAGCTGCGCGAATCGCTCGCGGGGTACCTCGGGCACGACCTCACGGCCGAACAGATCTGGGCGGCCAACGGCTCGAACGAGGTCATCCAACAGCTCCTCCAGGCATTCGGCGGCCCGGGGCGCAGCGTGCTCGGCTTCCCGCCCACCTACTCGATGCACTCGATCATCGCGTCAGGGACCGGCACACGGTGGATCACTGCCGAGCGCGATGCCGAGTTCCGCATCTCGCCCGAGACCGCCGTCACAGCCGTGCGTGCGCACCGCCCGGACGTCGTGTTCCTCTGCGGGCCGAACAACCCGACGGGCACCCCGCTGGACCTCGCGACGATCGAAGCCGTCTACGACGCCACCGACGGCATCGTCATGGTGGACGAGGCGTACGCCGAGTTCATGCCGGTGGGGCAGCCGACCGCGCTGACGCTGCTGCCCGGTCGCGAACGCCTCGTCGTGTCCCGCACGATGAGCAAGGCGTTCGCGTTCGCGGGCGCCCGCGTCGGGTACCTCGCGGCACACCCCGCCGTGATCGACGCCCTCCGCCTCGTCCGCTTGCCGTACCACCTGTCCGCGCTCACCCAGGCGGCGGCGGTCGCGGCGCTCCGGCACGCACCGGAGATGCTCGCGATGGTCGACGACATCCGGAACCAGCGCGACCGCATGGTCGTGGAGCTCCGCGCGATGGGGTATTCGCCGTACGAGACGTGGTCGAACTTCGTGCTCTTCGGCGGCGTGGCCGACCCGCGTGCGGCCTTCGAGTCGCTGCTCGAACACGACGTGATCGTCCGAGACCTCGGCATCCCGAACCACCTCCGGGTGAGCGCCGGTACCGAGGAAGAGACCACCGCGTTCCTCGACGCCATGCGCCAGGTGGCCGCCGAACAGCCGCCGGTTAGGGTTGCAGCATGACCGCGCGTACCGCCGAGATCACCCGCTCGACGAGTGAATCGACCGTTTCCCTGTCGCTCGACCTCGACGGCACCGGCAAGTCCGAGATCGCGACGAGCGTTCCGTTCTTCGACCACATGCTGACCGCGTTCAGCAAGCACTCCCTGATCGACCTCCGGGTGCAGTCCTCCGGGGACACCGACATCGACGTGCACCACACGGTGGAGGACACCGGGATCGTGCTCGGTCAGGCGCTCAAGCAGGCGCTCGGCAACCGGTCCGGCATCGGTCGGTACGGCGACGCGCTCGTCCCGCTCGACGAAGCACTGGCGCAGGCGGTCGTCGACGTCTCCGGCCGCCCGTTCCTCGTGCACTCCGGCGAACCGGCCGGCTTCGAGTTCCACCGCATCGGCGGCCACTTCACCGGCTCGATGGTCCGCCACGTGTTCGAGGCCATCACGTTCAACGCGGGCATCACCGTGCACGTCCGCGTGCTCGAAGGCCGCGATCCGCACCACATCGCGGAAGCGGAGTTCAAGGCGTTCGCGCGGGCGATGCGCCGTGCGGTCGAGCTCGACCCGCGCGTCGACGGCATCCCCTCGACCAAGGGCGCACTGTGACCGCGAAGCCGAACGTCGTCGTCCTCGACTACGGGTCGGGGAACGTGCACTCCGCTGCGAAGGCGCTCGAGCGTGCCGGCGCAGCGGTCACGCTGACGGCCGACAAGCGCACGGCGCTCGACGCCGACGGGCTGGTGGTCCCCGGCGTCGGTGCGTTCGCGGCCGTCATCGACCAGCTCGAGGGCGTCCAGGGCGGGGAGATCGTCGACCACCGGCTCGCGGGCGGACGCCCGGTCCTCGGGATCTGCGTCGGCATGCAGGTGCTCTTCTCCCGCGGAGTGGAGCGCGGCGCGGACGTCGAGGGCCTCGCGCAGTGGCCCGGAATCGTCGAGCAGCTCGACGCCGAGGTCCTGCCGCACATGGGCTGGAACACGATCGACGCCCCGGAGGACTCCGTGTTGTTCGACGGTCTCCGTGACGAGCGCTTCTACTTCGTCCACTCGTACGGCGTCACCGAGTTCCCGCTCGAGGCGTACGGGCCGTTCCGCGCGCCGAAGCTCACGTGGGCCGAGCACGGTCAGCGGTTCATCGCCGCCGTCGAGAACGGGCCCCTCACCGCGACCCAGTTCCACCCCGAGAAGTCCGGCGAGCCGGGCATCCAGATGCTCCGCAACTGGGTGAATTCGCTCTGACCCGCGCCGCGCCGTGGGCTCGGCCACGGTCCAGGTGACGAGCGTGCCGGACCCGCACCGAGCCTCCCGTCCGGCCACGAGCCGGCACCGCACCCGCAACGAAACCGACAGGACCATGACCGACCTGACCTCGACCCCGCCCCTCGTCCTGCTGCCCGCCGTCGACGTCGTCGACGGCCAGGCGGTCCGCCTGACCCAGGGCGAAGTCGGCAGTGAGACTGCGTACGGCGACCCGGTGACCGCTGCCCGGACCTGGCGCGACCAGGGTGCCGAGTGGATCCACCTCGTCGACCTGGACGCGGCGTTCGGTCGCGGCGACAACCGCAAGGTGATCGCGCACGCGATCAAGGAGGTCCACGGCGTCTCGGTCGAGCTCTCCGGTGGCATCCGCGACGACGCGTCGCTCGAAGCCGCGCTCGCGACCGGCGCCGCACGCGTCAACCTCGGGACCGCTGCGCTCGAGAACCCCGCGTGGGCCGCGCGGGTGATCGGGGAGTACGGCGAGCAGATCGCGGTCGGGCTCGACGTCCGCGGCACCACCCTGGCCAGCCGCGGCTGGACCGAGGACGCCGGGGACCTGTGGGAGGTCCTCGACCGGCTCGAGGACGCCGGGTGCGCCCGCTACGTCGTGACGGACGTCACGAAGGACGGCACGCTGCAGGGGCCGAACGTCGAGCTGCTGCGCCAGGTCTGCGACCGCACCGACCAGCCCGTCGTGGCGTCCGGCGGCATCTCGACGCTCGACGACCTCGTCGCGCTGCGGGAGCTCGTGCCACACGGGCTCGAGGGCGCGATCATCGGCAAGGCCCTGTACTCCGGCGCGTTCACGCTGCCGGCCGCGCTCGACATCGCGTCGGAGTAGTCGGATGGCGGGCATCTCGAACGGGCGCGGCGGCGGACCGGAGGACGGAGCGACGCCCCACGACCACGCGGCGGACTCCGCCGGGTTCCCGTGGGCCGGACGGACGTTCGACAGCCACGACGACGCGTTCGCCGACGACGACGGGCTCGCCGACCCGGCCGTGCTCGCCGCGATCGCCGCGCTGCCCGCTGGTGCATCACAGGCCGACGTCGTCTCGGCGCTGCGGGCGGCTCGCCTGCTGATCCCGCTCGTCGCCGAGGCCGGCGAGGTCGGGGAGACCCCGGACGGCCGGCTCGTCGACAAGACGCAGGAGCTCTCGATCGTCACCGTCGCCGGCCCGGACGGCCGGACCGTCATGCCCGCGTTCACCTCGGTGGCGGCGATGCAGGCCTGGGATGCCACGGCACGGCCGATCCCGGTCGAGTCCCGCCGGGTCGCGATGGCCGCCGCGAGCGAGGACACCCAGCTCGTGGTGCTCGATCCGACGTCAGCGAGCGAGTTCGTCCTCCGTCGGCCTGCGGTCTGGGCGATCGGGCAGGACCTGCCGTGGACGCCGTGCTTCGAGGACCCGGGCGTCGCGGCCGCCTTCGCCGCCTCGGTGGACGGCGAGCGCAGCGTCGCCCGCATCGAGCTCGAGCCGGGCGACCCGCTCGGCCGCTTCGCCGGCCCGGAGCTGACCGTGGGGCTGGCGCTGCACCCTGGGCTCGACCGCACGCAGGTCGGCGAGCTCGTCGGGCGCCTGCAGCAGCGGTGGGCGGGCGATCCCGTCATCGCGGAGCGGGTCGACAGCATGCGGGTCGCGTTGCGGGTGGCCTGAGCGGTCCGGCTCGGAGGCTCGACCCGCCCTGGATGCGCACGTCGCGTCGACGGCGGTGCGGCCCGGCTCCGACCGGATGCGCTTGTACGATGGCCCGGTGAGCACCAACCCGACGACACAGCCCGGCACCGGCGAGACCACGTACGGTCCGACCGGCCGGCCCGTTCGGGAGTTCCCCGTCCCGGAGGAACTCGACGGTCACGGGCCCGCACGCATCATCGCCCTCTGCAACCAGAAGGGCGGCGTCGGCAAGACCACGACGTCGATCAACCTCGGTGCCGCGCTGGCGGAATACGGCCGCAAGGTCCTCGCCGTCGACTTCGACCCGCAGGGCGCCCTGTCCGCCGGGCTCGGTGTCCGCACGCACGACATCCCCACCGTGTACGACCTGCTGATGGGCTCCATCAAGGACCCGAACCAGGTCATCCAGCCGACGAACACGCCGTACCTCGACGTCATCCCCGCGAACATCGACCTGTCCGCGGCCGAGGTCCACCTCGTCAACGAGGTCGCCCGGGAGCAGATCCTGGCGAGCGTCCTGCGCAAGGTCGCGGGGGACTACGACGTCATCCTCGTCGACTGCCAGCCCTCGCTCGGCCTGCTCACGGTCAACGCCCTCACCGCCGCGCACGGCGTGCTGATCCCGCTGGAGTGCGAGTTCTTCGCCCTCCGTGGTGTCGCGCTGCTCATCGAGACGATCGACAAGGTGCGCGACCGGTTGAACCCGGCCCTGAAGCTCGACGGCATCCTCGCCACCATGTACGACTCGCGCACCCTGCACTCGCGCGAGGTCATGGAACGCGTCGTCGACACCTTCGACGAGAGCGTGCTCGACACCGTGATCGGCCGTACCGTGAAGTTCCCGGACGCCACGGTGTCGGCCCGCCCGATCACCCAGACCGCTCCGGACCACGCTGCGGCGCACGCCTACCGGCAGCTCGCACGAGAGCTCGTCCAGCGTGGCGCCGTCGCCTGACGCCACCGACGGGTCGGGCTTCCGCGTCCGACTGCGGAACTTCGACGGTCCGTTCGACCTGCTGCTGTCGCTCATCACGAAGCACGAGATGGACATCACCGAGGTGTCCCTCGGCGCGGTCACGGGGGAGTTCATCACCTACGTCCGACTGGCGGAGTCGGCGGACGAGCTCGACGAGGCGAGCGAGTTCCTCGTCGTCGCCGCGACCCTGCTCGACCTGAAGATCGCCGGGCTCCTGCCCCAGGGTGAACTCGTCGACGCCGAGGACGTCGCACTCCTCGAAGCGCGTGACCTCCTCTTCGCTCGACTGCTGCAGTACCGGGCGTTCAAACAGGCCGCCGACTGGTTCGGTGCGCGCTGGAACACCGAGTCACGCCGGCACGTCCGGAGCGTCCGGCTCGAGGAACGGTTCCGCGCCCGCACGCCGGAGCTCGTGTGGACGCTGTCGGTGCAGGACTTCGCCGCACTCGCAGCGCTCGCCTTCGCGCCACGGGAGATCCCGACCGTCGGCCTCGACCACCTGCACGCCCCGCTGGTCAGCATCCGGGAGCAGGCAGCCGTCGTCGTCTCGATCCTCCGCACGCGCGCCGAGTCGGGCGATCCGGACGTCTCGTTCCGGGAACTGGTCGCCGGCGTCGACATGACGGGTATCGTGGTGGCTCGTTTCCTCGCGATCCTCGAGCTCTACCGGAACGCGTCGATCACCTTCGAACAGGACGAACCGCTCGGGGAGCTCACCCTGCGGTGGACCGCGGAGCACTGGACCGACGAGAGCCTCGCCAATCTTGGAGCCGACTATGACGGATGACGTCCACGACGTCTCGAGTGCCGAACCCGGCGGTGCGGACGAGATCGCCGACGCCCGGGCGATCGAGCAGTCGATCCGTTCCGGTGCCGCCGGTGCGCCCGAGGCTGCCGCTGCTTCCCCTGCTTCCCCTGCTTCCCTTGCTCCGCGGAGCGACGCCCCGGTCGACCGGCAGCTCGAGGCGATCCTGATGATCGCGGACGAACCACAGTCTCTCGTCTCCCTCGGTGCGGCCGTCGGTGCGCCCGTCCCCGTCGTCCGCCAGGCCATCGAACGCCTCGTCGCGGACTTCGACGGCGTCGACGGCACCGTCCGCCGTGGGTTCGAACTGCGCGAGGTCGGTGGAGGATGGCGCTTCTACGTCCGATCCGACCTCGACGCCGTCGTCGAGCAGTTCGTCGAGGCCGAGCGCCCCTCGCGGTTGTCGCAGGCCGCGCTCGAGACCCTGGCCGTCGTCGCCTACAAGCAACCGATCACCCGCTCCCAGATCGCGTCGATCCGGGCCGTCAACGTCGACGGGGTCGTCAGAACGCTGGTGGCGCGCGGGCTCATCGAGGAGTCGTTCACCGACTCCGAGACCGGTGCCATCAACTACGTCACGTCCGGGTTGCTCCTGCAGCAGCTCGGCATCAACTCGCTCGATGAACTCCCGCTCATCTCGCCCCTCCTGGAGGACGGCGCCGACGGCTTCGAGCAGAACGAAGGGATCCCCGATGGCCGCGTATGAGGACGGACGACACGGCGGCGCCGGTCGCGGGGGTGCGGGTCGCGGAGACGCCGGCCGCTCCGGCGGCGGCCGCACTGGAGGCTCGGGTCGCCCGGGCGGGTCGGGTCGCGACGGGGACCGGTACTCCGGTCGTCCTGGTGGTGCGGACCGCGGGTACGGCGACCGTTCCGGTGGTCGCGCGGGTGCGCCGGGCCAGCGGGACGACCGTGGGTACGGCCGCCGGGACGACGACCGCGGAGCGCCCCGCCGCGATGACCGTGGCGCTGGGAGTGGTGGGTACGGCCGTCGTGACGACGACCGTGGCTACCGTCCGCGTCAGGATGACCGTGGTGCGCCCCGTCGGGACGACCGCGGGGCGCCGCGTCGCGATGACCGTGGTGCCGGGAGCGGTGGGTACGGCCGCCGTGACGACGACCGTGGGTACCGTCCGCGTCAGGACGACCGCGGTGGTCCCCGTCGGGACGATCGTGGCGCTGCGAGCGGTGGGTACGGCCGTCGTGACGACGACCGTGGGTACCGTCCGCGTCAGGATGACCGTGGGGCGCCCCGTCGGGACGACCGGGGTGGTCCGCGCCGGGGTGACAGTGCTGGTCCGCGCCGCGATGACCGTGGCGCTGGGAGCGGTGGCTACGGCCGTCGTGACGATGACCGTGGGTACCGTCCGCGTCAGGACGACCGCGGTGGTCCCCGTCGGGACGACCGTGGTGGGCCGCGCCGCGATGACCGTGGCGCCGGTGACCGTGCGTACGCTCGCCGTGACGACGACCGTGGGTACCGTCCGCGTCAGGACGACCGTGGCGGACCCGGTCGTGACGACCGCGGCGCCGCCCGCCGTGACGACCGCGGGTACGGCCGTCGAGACGACCGACCCCAGGGCGCTCGTGACGACCGACCCCAGGGCGCTCGTGACGACCGACCCCAGGGCGCTCGTGACGATCGACCCCAGGGCGGTCGTGACGATCGTGGGTACGGCCGCCGCGACGACGACCGCCGCGGCGCGCCGACCGGGGACCGTCGGACGGATCGCCCCCGGTGGAGCAACGCCGACCGCGATCAGCGCGATCAGCGCAACCGCCGGGACGACCGCGGCCGCGACCGCCGCGAGGACGACGGGCAGGCCAGCCGTGTCTGGCACAACGGTCGGCGTTACGTCGGCGGGACCGCGACCGTCCGGAACCGTGCGACGACTCCGCGACCGGAGGGGGAGCGCGACGCCGCAGGGACCCCGGTGGAGGGCACCCCGGAACGCCCGATCATCCCCGAGTGGGACGCAGCGGACGGTGCGGCGACGCCGGCCGACCTGCAGCCGGACGGTGAGCGCCTCCAGAAGGTCATCGCTGCCGCCGGTGTCGCGTCGCGACGCGTCGCCGAGAACCTGATCGCCGAGGGCCGTGTCACCGTGAACGGTGCGGTCGTCGAGGCCCTCGGGCGTCGGGTCGACCCGGAGACCGACGCGATCGCGGTCGACGGCGTGCCCGTGCAGGTCGACACCTCGCGCCGCTACGTCCTGCTGAACAAGCCGACGGGCGTCATGTCGAGCATGCTCGACGAACGCGGCCGTGCCGACCTGTCGCAGTTCGTGGACAAGTTCGAGGAGCGCCTCTTCAACGTCGGGCGGCTCGATGCCGAGACGTCGGGCCTGCTGCTGCTCACGAACGACGGTGCACTCGCCCACGTGCTCGCGCACCCGTCGTTCGGCGTCACCAAGACCTACATCGCGAAGGTCGCCGGCAACGTCAACCCCGCCACGGTCCAGCTGCTGCTCGACGGCATCGACCTGGAGGACGGCCCGATCGCGGCCGACAAGGTCCGCCTGCTCGAATCGTCGCGCGGCGAGTCCCTGGTCGAGGTGACACTGCACTCGGGCCGAAACCGCATCGTCCGCCGCATGTTCGATGCCGTCGGTCACCCGGTCAACGAGCTCGTCCGTCGGTCGTTCGGGCCGCTGCACCTCGGGAGCCTGCCGAGTGGCCGGACCCGTGAGCTGAGCAACGTCGAGCTCGGCAAGTTGCTCGGCATCGCACGCGGTGCGAGTGCGCCGACGGGGCCGGACTCCGCGGAGACCAGCGACTGATCGCCGAGGCTCAGGAACGCTGCGCCGCACGGTATGCCTCGGCTCCCGTGCGCCAGCGTTCCGCCTCGACGTCGAAGTCCGGCACGTCGTCGAGATCAGGGCCGCCGGCGGCGAAGTGCTCGACGATCGCCTCGTTCGCACTCCGACCGATCGATGCGCCACGGTCGATCACGACGCGCTCGGCGGAACGGATCGCCCGGTCCACGTCAGTGCCGTCCCGGAGCGCACCGACGATCGCCCGAGCCAGTTCGGCGCCGTCGAGCAGTGCGAGGTTGACCCCGTTGCCCCCGAACGGCGACATGACGTGGGCGGCGTCCCCGAGCAGGGTCAGTCCAGCCACGTGGTCCCACTCCGTCGGCGTCGGGAGCGCCATGATCGGGCGGTTCGCGAGCGTGCCCTCGCTGTCGGCGACCACGCGGAGCAGCTCGGGGGCGAAGTCCCGGAACCGCACCAGCAGCTCGTCCCGCACCCGCTCGGTGTCGGTCGACTGCGTGGCGTTCGCGTCGAGCGCCGGGCTCTCGGCCAGCACCCCGCCGCGCCCGTCGGCCGTGCCGAGGCCGGCAGCGGCGAGCCAGTCGAGGTCCACGCGCATCCCCAGGTAGCCCCGGACGACGTCGTCGCTGTTGCGCTGCAGGACCATCGTCCGACCGTCGCCGTTCGCCCACAGGTGGCCGTCACCGACGAGTCGGGCGATCTCCGGGTGTGCCGCGGAGACCGCCGTGAAGAGCACCTCGACGAAGCTGACGCCGGTGTAGTGGGGGAGCGTGTCCGTCAGTGCTGCACGGACCCGTGACCACGCGCCGTCGGCACCGATGACGATGTCCGCGCGTTCGACGGCATCGTCGGCGAAGACGAGCTCGTGCTGGGCGCCCGGCACGACCTCGGTCAGCTTCCGCCCCCACCGGATGGTCCCCGGCACGAGCGACCCGGCGAGCATCGAACGGAGCTGGGCACGGTCGATCTCCGGCGCAGCGAACTCGTCCGGCGACGCGACGTGCTCCATCAGCACCGTGCCGTCCGGGGCGACCATGCGCTTCGACTGTCCCTCCGGCCGGGCGAGGGCGGCGAACTCGTCGACGAGCCCGGCGTCCTCGATCGCGATCTGACCGCTGTCGGCGTGCAGGTCGAGCGTGCCGCCCTGGTTCCTGGACGCGAGCGAGGCGTCGGCGTCGTACACGGTGACCCCCAGCCCTGCGAGCTGCAGCACCCGGGCGCAGAGCAGTCCACCCGGCCCGGCTCCGATGATCGCGATGCTCGGTTGGTCGTGCATGGTCCGTCCTTCCATCATTGCCGAACGATCGTTCGGTCAGCACGACGATAGCCACCGAACGATCGTTCGGCAAGTAGGATGGCGACCATGAGCAACGCGCCCTCGACCCGCCGCCCCGGCAGCGAGACCCGCGCGGAGATCCTCCGCGTCGCGCTGGAGCTCTTCACCAGCCGCGGGTACGAGGGCACCTCCATCCGGGACATCGCCGAGGCGCTCGGCGTCACGAAGTCGTCGCTCTACTACCACTTCGCCAGCAAGGAAGCGATCATCCGTGCGCTGCTGGACGATCGCCGCGGTGAGCTCGACGCCCTGCTCGCCTGGATCGACGAGCAGCCGCCGGGCCCGGACCTGCTGCGCCGGACCGCCCTGCGCTGGGTGGACTCGACCTCGCCCGGCCGGATCCGCGGGATGCGGTTCGCGCACGCCAACCGTCCGATGATGCAGAAGTTCGCGGACGAGGGCGGCGACATACGTTCGTGGTTCGACGAGGTCGTCGATCGGCTCGTCCCGGCGGACGCACCCTGGACCGAGCGGCTCCGCGCGCGCATGGCCTTCGACACCGTGAGTGCGGCCCTGTTCGCCGCACTGGGCACCCGCGCGTCGGAGGAAGAGGTCCTCGCGACCGCCCGTGCCGCGACCATCGCACTCACCGATCCGGAACGACCGGGACCGGTCGGTAGGCTTGCCCGGTGACCCAGACGCCCCCCGGCACGACTCCGGAGCCCGACCGCCGGCTCCGCGGACCCGTGCGCGTGGTCGGCGCCGGCCTGCTCGGCGCGTCGATCGGCCTCGGCCTCCGGCAGAAGGGCGTCGAGGTGATCCTCGACGACGTCTCGCCCGCAGCGCTCGCGCTCGCCGTGGACTACGGCGCAGGCCGTCGTCCGGCCGACGGCGACGCTCCCGAGCTCGTCGTCGTCGCGGTCCCGCCGGACGTCACCGCGCAGGTCGTCGAGCGGGAGCTCACCGCCTACCCCGACGCGGTCGTCACCGACGTGGCGAGCGTGAAGTCGGTGCCGCTCGAGCGTCTCCGTGCCGCCGGCGCCGACGTCACGCGGTACGTCGGGTCGCACCCGATGGCCGGACGCGAGCGCAGCGGCCCGACCGCGGCGCGCGCGGACCTGTTCATCGGTCGCCCGTGGGTGATCGCCGGCCACGACGACATCACGCACCGCCGGGCGGCCGTGGTCGAAGCCCTCGCCCTCGACCTCGAGGCGACGGTCGTCCCGATGGAGCCCGAACCGCACGACCAGGCCGTGGCGATCATGTCGCACGTCCCGCAACTCGTCTCGACACTGATGGCCTCCCGGCTCCGCAGCGCTCCCGAGTCGGCGCTCGGACTGGCCGGCGGCGGTGTCCGCGACGTCACGCGGGTCGCCGCGAGCGATCCAGGGCTCTGGGTCCAGATCATCGGGGCGAACGCCGCGCACATCCGGCCGGTCCTGAGCGACCTCCGCGACGAGCTGTCGAAGGTCATCGACGCCCTCGCCGACCCGGAGGCACCCGGGGCGCCGCGGACGATCGCCGAGACCATGGCGTCCGGGAACCGCGGCGTCGAGCGACTCCCGGGCAAGCACGGCACCACGAAGCGCTTCGCCCAGGTCGTCGTCCTGGTGGACGACCGACCCGGGCAGATCGCCGAGCTCCTCACGACCATCGGCGAGATCGGCATCAACCTCGAGGACATGCGCCTCGAGCACTCACCCGGAGCGCAGATCGGCATCGTCGAGGTGTCGGTCGTGCCCGAGCAGGAACAGCGACTCGTCGACGAACTCGAGAGCCGCGGATGGAGGATCGCAGCAGCATGGGCCTGAACGACCAGAACGACTCCGGCGTGACCGGTGGGCCGGACGGCCCCGACACCGGGCTCCCCACGCCCGTCGACCAGCCCGGCCCGGTGACCGGTGGCGCCATCGGCGGCGCCGACGGCCAGGGCAGCGGCGAACCGGGCCTGACCCGCGACCCGATGCCGGCCGGCCTCGCGGACGGCGCGTACGTCGCGAAGTTCGTGATCGCGGTGGACGGTCCGGCTGGCAGCGGCAAGTCCAGCGTCTCCCGGGCAGCCGCTCGGGCCCTCGGGTTCGGCTACCAGGACACCGGCGCCGCCTACCGCGCGCTGGCGTGGCACGCACTCCAGCAGCAGGTCGACCTCGACGACGCCGCGGCGATCCTGGCGAGCTGGGACACGTTCGACTACGAGATCGGCACCGACCCGGACGCGTACTTCGTCCGCGTGGCCGGAACCGACGTGACCGATGCGATCCGGAGCCCGGAGGTGACGGCGGCGGTGGCGCACATCGCGAAGCTCCCCGACGTCCGGAAGCGCCTCGTGCAGCTGTTCCGGAACGTGATGCGCAAGACCGATGCGAAGGGGATCATCACCGAGGGCCGGGACATCACGACGGTCGTCGCGCCCGACGCCGACGTGCGGATCCTCCTGACCGCCGACGAGCAGGTTAGAATGGCCCGACGCTCGGCGGAGGTCACGACCCAGTCGGCCGCCGAGACCTCGGCTGCACTCGCCCGACGTGACGCAGCCGATGCGAAGGTCGTCGACTTCATGAACGCCGCGGACGGCGTGACGACGCTCGACTCCACCGATCTCGACTTCGACCAGACCGTGCAGGCGGTCGTCGACCTGGCCCGCGCGGCCGGACACTGACACCGGCCCGACGGGCCCGGAGACACCGGCCCGACGGGCCCGAACACACGCGGCCGACCGGCCGCCGGCAAGGAACCCACCATGGCGCAGCTGGACAACGGACCAGAGCACGACGACTTCCCGGAGTACGACGACGCCCTCGGCGAGCGTCTCGCGGGCCTCGACGAGTCGGAAGCGGAGCAGCGGGCGACCGCACTCCGCGCCGGCCTCGAGGACTACGACCTCGACGAGGAAGACGTCGCGCTCCTCGACTCCGCGCAGTTCGGTGAGGACGGCGTCGCGTACCTGCCGGCACTCCCGGTCCTCGCGATCGTCGGTCGTCCGAACGTCGGCAAGTCCGCGCTCGTGAACCGCATCATCGGTCGCCGCGAAGCCGTCGTGCAGGACGTCCCCGGCGTCACGCGCGACCGGGTGAGCTACAAGGCCGAGTGGAACGACAAGCGCTTCACCCTGGTGGACACCGGCGGGTGGGAGCCCGACGCGAAGGGCATCAACGCCTCGGTCGCGCTCCAGGCAGAGGTCGCGATCGACCTCGCCGACGCCGTGCTGTTCGTCGTCGACGTCACGGTCGGCATCACCGCGACCGACGAGCACGTCGTGAAGATGCTGCGCGGTACCGACAAGCCGGTGATCGTCGTGGCGAACAAGTCCGACGACGACCGCCGCGACCTCGACGCCTACGAGCTCTGGAACCTCGGGCTCGGCGAGCCGCACCCGGTCTCCGCGCTCCACGGCCGTGGTGTCGCCGACCTCCTCGACCTCATCATCACGACCCTCCCGGACGTCTCCGCGGTCGCGAAGCAGGAGATCGGCGGCCCGCGTCGCGTGGCGATCCTCGGACGCCCGAACGTCGGCAAGAGCTCGCTGCTCAACAAGGCGGCCGGTGAAGAGCGCGTCGTCGTGAACGAGCTCGCCGGCACCACCCGCGACCCCGTGGACGAGCAGGTCGAGCTCGGCGGCCGTGTCTGGCGCTTCGTCGACACCGCCGGCATCCGCAAGCGCGTGCACCTCCAGCAGGGCGCCGACTTCTACGCCTCGCTCCGCACGACGGCCGCGCTCGAGAAGGCCGAGGTCGCCGTGGTCGTCCTCGACGTCACCGAGCCGGTGTCCGTGCAGGACCTCCGCATCATCGACCTCGTGCTCGAGTCCGGTCGCGCACTGGTCCTCGCGTACAACAAGTGGGACCTGCTCGACGACGAGCGCCGTCGCTACCTCGAGCGTGAGATCGAACAGGACCTCGCGCACGTGGCGTGGGCGCCGCGCGTGAACATCTCGGCCCGGACCGGCCGACACCTCGAGAAGCTCGTCCCGGCCCTCGAGACCGCGCTCGAATCGTGGGACACCCGTATCCCGACGGGCAAGGTCAACGCCTTCATCGCCGAGCTCGTGCAGGAGCACCCGCACCCGGTCCGTGGCGGGCGCCAGCCGCGCATCCTCTTCGGCACTCAGGCCGCGAGCCAGCCGCCGACGTTCGTGCTCTTCACGACCCAGTTCCTCGACCCGCAGTACCGCCGGTTCATCACCAGGCGTCTGCGCGAGGTCTGGGGCTTCGCTGGCACGCCGATCACCGTGAACATGCGCGTCCGCGAGCGCCGGAAGCGCACCTGACCCCTCCCCGGAACGACGTGCACGGGCGTACGCTCCGTGCATGTCACCCGGGCACGGGCCCACACCGAACGGCTGGGCAGCGATCGGAGCGGCGGGCGTCGTCGTCGCCGCAGCCGTGTACTTCTGGCTGCTCGCTCCTGCCCCGACGGCGCACACGGCCGTCGAGCGTGCACCGACGAACGCCGTCGCGACCATGCCGCCACAGCCGGAGCCCTGGTACCGCACCGGGTTGCCGGTGGACGGTGACATCATCCCGATCGGCGTCAACACCACGGGCCACGTCACGGTGACGAGGTCGGGCGATCGTGCGCTGCGGGTCACGATCACGGACTTCCGGACCGACCTCGCGACGGCGGACGTCCGGGTGCAGCTGACGGGCGGCGACGTGGTGGGCACCGGGCAGGAGGCTCGGTGGGTCCCGGACGGCGACCCCGTCGAGGTCGGCACGATCGCGCACGGCGCGACGTCCACGGTCATCGACGTGCGCGTCCCGCAGATCCTGCCGCCCCAGGTGCACTCGCTCGTGATCCTCGACTGGAACACGACCACCATCCTGGGTGGTGCCGAATTGCTGCCGGCCGGCTGACGCCGTGGACCCGGCCACCGGGTCGCGCGGGGTGCGCGCCGGTCGCGATCCGAGCCTCCCGGCTGACCGGACGGGAGGCTCGTGGCACGTGATCCGCGCCGGATACGGCACCATGGACGGGTGACGCAGCAATCCATCGCGGACCGGGCCGACCGGCTGTGGTGCCGACTCCGGCTCGACCGCCTGGCCGGCGGCCGACAGGCCGACTACGTGATCCGTGAGGACATGCTGGCGCACCCCGCGACCGTGCGGTCGTTCCGGCGGATCCGCTGGTTGCTCGTCGCCGAGACCGTGGTGGGTCTCGCCGCGATCGTCGTGGCGATCCTGCTGACGCGAGCGGGCGAGACGATCCCGTGGGCCGTGTGGTTCCGGGCGACGGTCGTGCTCCTCATCACGCTGACGCTGTACGTGTTCGCCTGGCGTGCGCAGCTCGGCTACTACTGGGCGTACCAGCGGCTGCGGTTGTTCAGCAGGATCTTCCCGATCGTGACGCTCATCATCGCGGCGATCCCCGGGCTCTACCCGTTCTGGATGGTGATCGAGCAGATCGTCTTCTCGGTGCTCATGATCGGCATCGGCGACGTGCTCACGTCCGACCACATGCGTTCCGCCTTCCCGAAGCCCGCGAAGCGCGAGGCTCCGTAGGATCGCGTCATGACGATGTTCGGCGGCGTGCGGTTCGACCCGGAGGACCTGCCCCGGTTCGCCGGTGACCTGTTCGACCACGTGGCTGCGGGCGGAACGGCCCCTGACGTGGACGGTGTCCCGTTCGCCGAGGCGGTCGGGGTCCTCGCCGGGTCCGGTGGCGGTGCGGTCGACACCGACGTGTTCGACGCGGCGGAGCTGCTCGGGTACGTGCTCGCCGTGGTCCACGCGGAGACGTCGTTGCCCGACGCCGTGCTCGTGGAGCCGGTGGACGCCCGCGAGCGACGGTCCCGTGTGGAGGAAGCGGTCCGCCGGATCGTCGGGTACCGCTCCTAGGACTGCCGGTCCCAGGGACCGACGGGGCCTGTCACCGATCCCGGTCCGGGAGGATCGTGGACGACATGACGAACACGACGCTCCCCGGTGGTACCTACCGTCTCGCCGACGACCTCGAACTCACCCGTGTCGGGTACGGCGCGATGCAGCTGGCCGGACCGGGGGCGTTCGGCCCGCCCGCCGACCACGACGAGGCGATCCGCGTGCTCCGCGAGGTCGTCGACCTCGGCATCACGCACATCGACACCTCGGACTACTACGGCCCGTTCGTGACGAACGGCCTCATCCGCGAGGCGCTCGCGCCCTACCCGGACGACCTGCGCATCGTGACGAAGGTCGGCGCTCGACGCGACGAGCAGGGCGGCTGGCCCGAGGCGCGGGAGCCGCACGAGCTCGTCGAGCAGGTGCACGACAACCTCCGGAACCTCGGCGTCGAGCGACTCGACGTGGTGAACCTGCGCATGGGCGGCATGGAAGGAGCGGTCCCCGGTTCGATCGCTCGCCAGTTCGAGGCGCTCGCGGGCCTCCAGCAGCAGGGGCTCATCAACCACCTGGGGCTCTCGACGGTGAACGCCGACCAGCTCGCGGAGGCGCAGGCCATCGCACCGGTCGTGTGCGTGCAGAACCTGTACAACGTCGCGCACCGCGAGGACGACCCCCTCGTCGACCTCACCGCTGCGCAGGGGATCGCCTTCGTGCCCTACTTCCCGCTCGGCGGCTTCTCGCCGATCCAGTCCGAGGCGCTCGATGCGGTCGCTGCCCGGCTCGAGGTGTCGCGCCTGACCGTCGCGCTGTCGTGGCTGCTGCAGCGGTCGCCGAACATGCTCCTGATCCCGGGGACGTCGTCGGTCGCGCACCTGCGCGACAACGTCGCGTCGGCGGGCTTCGCGCTGCCGGCCGACGCGGTGGCGGAGCTCGATGCGATCGGCACCGCCGTTTAGACGCGGCGCTCGTCGCGCGCGGCACCGCCGCGGAGACGCGGCGCTCGTCGCGCTCGCTCCCTAAGATGGTCGCGGGGGTGACGTGTGAAACTCAAGATGACCATCGGCGGCACGGCAGAGGGCGATCGCGACGTCGTCGTGACGGCGGACGTGACCGCGACGATCGGGAGCCTCGCGAACCGGTTGGCGACCGGTAGCCCGGCCGGGGTGCACCCGCTCACGCTGCGGGTGCAGTTCCCGGACCGGCCGCAGGCGCGGCTGCTCAACCCGTCGGCGACGGTGCACGAGTCCTCGCTGCGGTCCGGCTGCCGGGTGGAGGTCGTGCCGGTCACCGAGCGGCGGCGTGGGGACGACGTGGAGGACGCGCCTGCCGCCGTCGTGCAGGTGCTCGCCGGTCCGGAGGCCGGGCACGAGTACACGCTCTCGCGCGGCGTGAACCTCATCGGACGCGACGCGATGGCGCAGGTGTACCTCGCCGGGGACGACGAGGTCTCCCGCCGACACGCCTCGGTCACGGTCGGCGAGACGATCGAGGTCGTCGACCTCAACTCCGCGAACGGCGTCTCCGTCGACGGACGGCTCGTCGCACGGGCCTTCGTCGAGCCGTCGTCCGAGGTGCAGGTGGGGGAGTCCCGGCTCCGCATCGTGCCGCTCGCGTCCAGCGGTCTCCCGACGCTCCCGGGTGCCGCCGAGACGCCGTCGGAGTTCTCGCGGTCTCCGCGGGTGGACCCCGCGTACCGGGGTCGGTCGTTCACGCTGCCGGAGATCCCCGTCCCCGGCGAGAAGCCACGGCTCCCGATCATCGCGATCATCGCCCCGATCGTGCTCGGTGCCGTGCTGTTCCTCGTCACGAAGCAGCCGTACACGCTCATCTTCATCGCGCTGTCCCCGGTGATCATGATCGGGACGTGGATCGACCAGCGTGTGCAGGTCAAGCGGCGGAAGCGCGACGAACGGCAACGTTTCGAGGAATCGCTCGCGGACGTCCGCACGCGCCTGGCGGCGGAGCGGGTGCGCGAGATCGACGCCCGGGTCGCCGAGTCGCCGGCACCCGCCGTGGTGACGGCGGCGATGCGGACGCGGTCCGAACTGCTCTGGACGCGCAAGCCCGAGCACACCACCTTCCTCGAGGTCCGGTTCGGCGCAGGGACGCAGCCGTCGCGCGCGTCGATCACGCTGCCGTCGAAGAACACCGGCAGCGTCGACGACTGGAACCGCGCAGAAGCACTCGCCGACGAGTACGCCACCGTCGGCCCCGTCCCGGTGATCGAGACGTTCGAACGTGCCGGTGCGATCGGCGTCGCCGGGACCGGGCTCGCCGCCGACGACGTCGCCCGTTCGCTCGTCGTGCAGCTCGTCGGCCTGCACAGCCCGGCCGACCTCGTCGTCACGGCCTTCGCCGGCGGCACCACGACGGAGCAGTGGGGGTGGTTGAAGTGGCTGCCGCACGTGGACTCCGCGTACAGCCCGCTCCGGTCCGGCGGGCTGGTCAGCGACTTCGCGGGCGCGTCGACGCTGCTCGCGGAACTCGAGGGGCTCGTCGCCACCCGCCGTGACGCCGGCGCGGGCCGCGGCGAGCAGGTGCGGTCCCGTCTGGACGAGGGACATGCGCTCGACGAGGAGCACGGCGAGTCCGTCGACCGGCTGCCGGCGACCCCCGCGGTGCTCATCATCGTCACCGCGGAGGCCCCAGCGGACCGCGCTCGACTGGTGGCGCTCGCCGAGGAGGGCGCGGACTTCGGCGTCTTCGTGCTGTGGCTCGCCTCGACGCAGCAGGCGCTGCCGGTGGTGTGCCGGACGTACATCTCCCTCGACCGCTCCACCGGCACGGCGACCGTCGGGTTCGTGCGGTCCGGCCAGGCGGTCGTGCTCGAGGAACTCGACCGTGTCGACGTGATCGAGGCCGCGACCGTCGCCCGGGCCATCGCACCCGTCCAGGACACCGGCGCCCGCGTGCTCGACGAGACCGACCTGCCGCACAGCGTCGCGTTCGTCGACCTGTACGAGGGCGACCTCGCCGGGGAACCGCTGGCCGTCGTCAGCCGCTGGGCGAAGAACGACAGCATCACCGCGGACTGGGTGCCTGGCGCCGGTCGCGAAGCCGGCGGGATCCGGGCGGTCATCGGGCAGGGGCCGAGCGAGCCGCTCGCGCTCGACCTCAGGACCCAGGGTCCGCACGCCCTCGTCGGCGGGACCACGGGTTCCGGCAAGAGCGAGTTCCTGCAGACGTGGATCATGGGGATCGCGGCCGAGTACGCCCCGGACCGCGTGACGTTCCTGCTCGTCGACTACAAGGGCGGTGCGGCGTTCGCCGAGTGCGTCGGGCTGCCGCACACCGTCGGACTCGTCACCGACCTCAACCCGCACCTGGTCCGCCGCGCGCTGACGTCGTTGCGTGCGGAGCTGCGGTACCGCGAGCACCTCCTCAACGAGCGGGGCGCGAAGGACCTCGTCACGCTCGAGCAGCGCGGCGATCCGGCAGCGCCGCCGTCGCTCGTGATCGTCATCGACGAGTTCGCCGCCCTCGCCTCCGAGATCCCCGAGTTCATCGACGGGGTCATCGACGTCGCACAGCGTGGTCGTTCGCTGGGGCTCCACCTCGTGATGGCGACGCAGCGGCCGAGCGGGGTCATCAAGGACTCCCTGCGCGCGAACACGAACCTCCGCATCGCCCTGCGCGTCGCCGACGAGGTGGACAGCGCCGACGTCCTCGGCGTACCCGACGCCGCATGGTTCGATCCGGGCACCCCCGGGCGCGCTGCGGCGAAGACCGGACCCGGGCGCGTCCTGGACTTCCAGACGGCGTACCTCGGCGGACGGTCGGACGACGTCGTGCACGAGCCCGACATCGACGTGCAGGACTTCCCGTTCGGGCCGGGCACGATGTGGCCGAGTGCCGCACGGGCGCCGCGGGACACCGCTCGCGCGAAGGACATCGAACGGCTCGCGGGCACCATCGCGGCCGCGGCGGACCGACGCTCGCTCGCGATCCCGCGGAAGCCGTGGCTCGACCAGCTCGGCGAGACCGTCGACCTCGGCACGGTCGGGCGATCCGACGGAGCGTCCCTCGTCATCGGCACGCTCGACGTCCCGGAACACCAGCAGCAGACCGCCTACGCCGTCGACCTCGACGTCGTCGGCAACGTCGCCGTCCTCGGGACCGGTGGCTCCGGCAAGTCCACGGTGCTCCGCGCGGTCGCCATCGCCGCGTCCTCCGTGGCCGGCGAGCACCCCGTGCAGGTCTACGGACTCGACTTCGGCGGCGGCGGGCTCTCGATGCTCGACGCGCTGCCCACCGTCGGGTCCGTGATCAGCGGGCCGGACGACGAACGCATCACGCGCCTCCTGGCCGATCTGGAGGCGACCATCTCGGACCGTTCGCAGCGGTTCGCGGCGGCCCGAGCCTCCTCCCTGACCGAGTACCGGGCCGTCACCGGCGAGGCGGAGCCGCGCATCCTGGTGCTCGTCGACGGGATGGGCGCGTTCCGGAACGAGTACGAGTTCCGACCGGGCACGCTGCAGCTGTTCGACCAGGTGCTCGCGATCGCCTCCACCGGGCGGGCGCTCGGCGTGCACCTCGTGATGTCGGCCGACCGTGTCGGGGCCTTGCCGACGAACCTGCAGGCGAACATCGGCGAACGGATCGTGCTGCGGCTCGCGAGCGACATCGAGTACAACGCGGCCGACGTCGCCGCGGACGTGCTCGAGGACGCCGTCCCCGGGCGTGGACTCGTGGGATCGCACGAGGTGCAGATCGCCGTCCCGGCGGGGAGTGCCGACCTCGTCGTGCAGGCCGGCGCGGTGGAGGCGCTCGCCGTCTCGCTCGTCGGGCAGGGTGTGGCCGCGACGCCGTCCATCCGTCGTCTGCCGGCGACCGTCGACGTCTCGGCGCTGCCGGCTTCCGTCGGCGGGCGGCCGACGATCGGGCTGGCCGACGACACGTTGGCCGCCGTCGGCATCCCGATCGATGGTCTCTTCGTCGTCACCGGGCCGTTCGGGTCCGGTCGGAGCACGACGATGCGGACGCTCATCGGGTCCGTCACGGCGACGTACCCGGACCGTCCGGCGTACCTGGTCGTCGGCCGACGGAGCGCGCTCCGGGACGCCGCGGACTGGGCTGCGGTCGCGAGCGACTCCGACTCGGCCGACGCTCTCGCCGGCCAGCTGGCGTCGTCGCTGGAAGCCGGGGGGACGATCGACCCGTCGCCGTTCATCGTGATCGAGAACGTCGGTGACTTCGAGGGGCTGCCAGCCGAGTCGCAGGTTGCGCGGTTGATCAAGGCCGCTCGGCGCGCAGGGGTGTTCGTCCTCGCCGAGGCCGACACCGTCACCGCGCCGAGCGCCTGGCAGCTGTTCGGGGAGCTCAAGACGGCCCGCGCGGGAATCGCCCTGCAGCCGGAGGAGACCGATGGGCTGACGCTGTTCCGGACCGCGTTCCCACGCTGTACGCGGTCGGACTTCCCGCTCGGACGGGGGTTCATGGTCGACTCCGGGCGGGTCACCCGCGTGCAGGTCGCGCTCCCTCTTTCCCATCGCATGGGTGAGGAATTCTTCTCCTCTGGTAGCGTGCCAGATGTCGTCGGAGGGGCTGGCGACGAGAACCGAACAAGGGGATGACCATGCCGAACATCAACGTGTCCTACCAGGAGCTCAACGGCAACGCGGACCGGCTGCTTGCCGGTCGTGACGAGATCAACGCGACGCTGTCGAAGCTGCAGGCGCAGATCGCATCGCTGACGCAGGCGGGGTTCCAGACGGACCGGTCGTCGGGGGCGTACAACGACGCGTACCAGCGCTTCACCTCCGGTGCGCAGAACACCATCGGTGGGCTGAACGACCTGGCGCAGTTCCTGCGCACCACGGCGACCACGCTGGGTGACGTGGACCAGCAGCTGGCGTCGAAGCTGGGTCGCTGAGCCGGTCCGTCGTGTGCGGCACCCGCGTGGTGCCGCTACGGGGGTGAACTGTGTACGGGGAAATGGCGAACCTGCGGGCCAAAGCCCGCACGCTCCGCAACGACGCCGCCGGTCTGCGCTCACGAGCTTCCGGGCTCGTGGCGCAGGCCGACGCGCTCTCGTCGTCCAAGGCGGCTGATGCAGTGCGTCGGCGCGTCCACGAATCCGGTGCTGAGCTCGGCAAGAAGGCCCAGCTGCTCGACGATGCAGCGGAGGCGCTCGAAGCACATGCGAAGGCGGTCGATGCCGTCAAGGCGAAGATCGCCGAGGCGGAGCGGATTGCGCGTGATCTCTGGAACCAGGCGTCCAGCCTGGTCGCCAACGTCGTCGACAGGGTGAAGGACGTCGCCAGCGGTGCCGTGAACGGACTGATGAACGTCGTCGGGGCAGCGCTGTCCGGCAACCCGGACGAGATCCGCGTGTCCGTGCACGAGGTCAACGGACGAGAGGTCTCGAGTTCCCAGGTGTCGAGCGCCCGGGCGTTCATCGGGCAAGTCCCCGCACCGCCCGAGGCGGGCTCGAAGGACTGGCTCGACGTGCGTGGGGCAGCGATGCGGAACGGCGTCGGATGAGCGCGGCGCCGAGCACCGACGTCATCGAGTGGGAGCTGTCCGTGGACGAGCTCCAGACGCTGCGCTCCCACCTGCCCGGCCTCGTGCTGCCGTCGTTCGTGCCCGAAGGGGATGGTCGGGACGACCTCGTGGCGGGGCTTGCTTCGCGAGGTGTGCTGGAGCGTTCTCCCGCTCTCGACGCCGATTCGTGGGCCGAGGACGTCGACGCGCCGTTCCTGCTGGCGCTCGCGCTGCAGAACACGGGGTCGATCGTCATCCAGGTCACCGCGTGGACACCGGACGCGACGACCGCGCACTCCACCGTGATCCAGGCGTCGGCCGCGTCGCACCTGACGGTGCACGGGGATGGTTCTGCCCGTCTGCGCGGGACCACGCTCGACCAGGCGTGGTCGACACTGGCGGACCTCGTGCCCTCCGTCGTCGTCGGCGACCCGGCCCGCGGGGCGGTCACCGTCAGCACGGTCGCGTCGCAGGCGCTCGTCGACGCGATCGGCCAGCGTGATCCGCGCCTGCTCGACGCCGTCGTGCGCGAGCTCCACGTGCCGGCCGAGGCAGTCGACCTCTTCCGCGGGCTCGCTGATCCGGTGCACTCGGGGTTTCGCGTGAAGGCGTTCACGCTGGACCACGGGCCGGTGTTCGCCGGCAACTGGTTCGGGACCACCCGAGGCTGGCTGCGGATGGGCGTCGGACTCGAGTCCGAGGCGCGCGGCACCGAGGTCACGCCAGAACTCATCACCGACGCCGGGACCGTCACGGTGACGGCACAGACCGACGAGGACATCCGTACGGAGCTGCTGAGCCTCGTCGCAGGACTGATCAGGGACAGGGACAGGGATGTCTGAAGGGCTGAAGGTCGACTTCGCCGAACTCGACCGGATGACGAACGGGCTGACGGACCTCAATGCGTACGCGCTGCCGTTGGTGCCGAAGGTCGGGGCGATCTCGGCAGATGGTGATCTGTTGGCGTCGGCGATCCTGTCGCCGGGAACGGCCGTCGCGGCTGAGTCGGCAGTGCTGACCGCATCGGTGCAGCTCGGGGTGACGGTCGCTTCGACCGAGGCGCTCGTGGTGATCACGGCGTCGATCGTGAAGGTGTACCAGACGGCTGAGGCTGCGCTGGTCGTTGCGATTCCCGTCGTAGAGGCCGCCTTCGATCGCACGCTCTTCTTGACTCTGGCTCCTCTGACCACCGGCGTTGTTGTCAGTATGGTGACGAATGCCCTCGCGCTCGGCGTCGGTGCTGAGGGTGTCCGAGCCTTGGCGGTTTCGTTGTGGGAAGCGGTCGGAGAAGCCTCGAGCTGGACGGAATCTGGGGGTTTCGCGACCAACCTCGCGGCGGCCTTCGCGTCGAACTTCTCGGTCAGCAACGCGAGCGCTTTCTCCCTCGCAGCGTTCCAGTCGATTCTCGGTTCCCGCGGTGACCTCGGGTACAACACCCTGCTGTCGCTCCTGGTGCATGAAGGTCATGGGGTCGGGCTGTTCGACGATGGTCGAGCGTCGTGGGCAGAATCGTCAGCCGACAACTCCGCGAAGAAGAAGGGCGATCTTGACGACATCGCGCAGGCGACTTTCGGTAGGCCCCAGTACAGTGACGCCGAAGACTACCGAGCTCCGCTCGACGTGGATGCGAACGGCAACGTTCGTCCTAGGACTCTCGGACAGCTCTGGGCGGGCGCAGCGCAGATCGATGGGATCGGGGCGAAGGAGAGTGGCGACGTTCGTGTCATCCGTATCGACACCCCGGACGGTCCGCGGTTCGTTGTACAGATTCCGAGCACGCAGGTCTGGGACCCTCGAGCAGGGGCGGTGCCGAACGACCTCACCTCAGACGTCATGGCCATGCGGTACGGCGACAGTTCAGCCTTGGCCTCCTCGGTTCGAGAGATCCTACGAAGCATCCCCGAGGTTCGGGACGGAAATGCGCCGGTCATGCTGACTGGATTCAGTCTGGGCGGGATCACCGCAGGAGCGATCGCCGCGGACCCGCAGGGGCTCAACGTTCAACAGGTGGTGACCGCGGGGTCCCCGATCGGACGGATGGACATCCCTACTTCTACCTCGGTCACATCGTTCGAGTCCAGAGAAGACCCGATCGCGCGGCTGGACGGTTCTGAGAACCCTCATCGACCGGGCTGGAACACAATCGGGGGCGCGGCTCCATCGATCCACGGCGAGCCTCCACAAGCAGAACACAGTTTTGTTGATGCACATTCTGCGACTCGATATTCAGTCATGGCCCAAGAGCATCCTGATGTGGATCGGAAATCGACGGCTTCGCAATTCCTCGATGGCGACCAGACGGTCACTGATTACCGGGTAGAGCGGCAATAGAGACATGAAGCGTGCTGTGATATTTGTTGGGCTGATGGCGACGGCGCTGGTGCTCGCATCCTGTGCAAACAGCTCTCCTGCGGGACAGACGCCGGCGGAGGCGGAGAGTGCTCTAAAGACGCTGCCCGGGGTTAAGGACGCTTCGGTCTCAATAGAGAAGGACACGAGTGGCCTCTCGGCGGCGAACACGAGCCGTGCGGTGGTGATTCTCAAGATGGATTCTGGGACCACGAATGATCAGGTGAGTGACGCTGAGGTCGATTTCATCTTGCAGACAGGGTGGTCGACGGGCGCAGGTAGGCCTCTGGCTCGAGGTGTCACCGTCGGCGTCGACGGTGCTGAGGCGCTCAGCGTCGGGAAGCTATTGGATCGAGCAGGCTGGGTCGAGAACGGCTCCCCGATTCCGGGTGCACAGTCGGGCAATGTGCCTGCCCGACTGCTCGAGGACCGTTTCGGCAAGTGGCCAGGTAAGCCGCCGGGGACCTATGGAAAGGACTGACGCAGGTCCGGAGCCGCGTCCGGATAGCGAGACTCGATGAAAACTGATCGACGCGTCCTCTCTAGCCTCCGGTCATCGGGGCACCGCCCTCATTGCGGCCAAAGCTCTCGAGCGGAAATGGGGAAAATGGCCGGGGGAGGTTCCGGATTATTGAGTGACCCGGTCAGCTTCAGCCTCGGATACGACGAACTCGGACGCACTTAGGCGGGCGCCGGGTGAGGACGAAACCGTGAACAAAGGCTGAATCCGGCTCGGAGCAAGGGCGAGTGGGACCTGATGACGACTGGTCGGCGTCGCACTCGCAATGAGGACCGAGTCCGACGACAAGGTGCGTTCAGGAGGGTTAGGCCTATCTTCTCGTGGAGGCGCAGCTGACCGAAAAGGGGTGGGGCGGTCGCATACCGCTCCTCGACGGATCCTTCGAGATTCATGTGCTTGAGGGTCCGAAACCTGTTGTAGATACCCGTTCGGTGTTCGGCGTTGCAGAGGAGACTTTTGTACCAACAAGCATTGCAATCTTGCACCCGAAGCATTGAAGAACGGCCGTGAAGTAATGAAGAGGATCGATCAAACCATTTACGTTGATCGTTGAGCCTCGTGAAAATATTCGCGCTTGTTTTCGCAACCGGTCTTCTGCTGACTGGTTGTGCCCGAATGAACCCAGAAGAAAGTTCGGCGCCCGTGGAATCGTCCAACGCGGCGAGCCCGACTACTGAGCGGACGATTGAGGACCGGAAGGCTCTAACCCAGGCGACCGAACGCCAGATCGCCGAGAGCATTCCGGGTCACGGGGATATTCGCCAGTCCTCGAATGGCGCCCTCTTCACTTGCGCTGGGGGAGATCGCCAGTGGGTCGGAGGGGCCGATGTTGTCGTCCGCGGAAAGGTCGACATGGAATCGGTAGTCGATGTTCTCCTGGAACAATGGGGCAATCACGATGGTTACGCAGCGAACCGCGGGTCCGACTCAGCGGGAGCTCCGACTGTTGAGATCGTTGGCGATGAGGGCGAGGGATACCTCGTCGCCCAGGGCGCAAAGGGGTACGAAGTCGCGCTCACTTCCTCGTCGCGGTGCTTCGCAGTGCCGAACGGGTTCAGCGGCGCTGGCTCCTGGTAGAACGCCGCTGGAAGGTTTGAGGGGTCGGAGCTCGTGCACGACGTGCGTGAAAGCCTATACATGGCTAGTGGGAACAGATGAAAGCGCTAGGTCTTTTACTCGGGATTGGGATGATGGTCATGGTTGGTGGTTGCTCACAAGATTCGGAACCTCGCTCGGTTCAGAGCCCCGAGCAGAGAATCGCGGCGGTCAAAGAAGCAACGCAGCGGGTTGAACTTGAGCTGGTTGGTCTCATCCCGGCCGAGAAGGTGGTGTCCGTGAAGCAAGAGGAACTCGGCTCGCTCCTGTCGTGCTCCGATGATGCCGATCAATGGGCGGGGCACAGCCGACTTCGGCTGACACCCGGTGTGGATTCGACCGCGTTGACCGATTCGCTCGAGACCGCTGCGAAGCAAAAAGGATTCGAGGTCGACCGTGATGCTGCTGTCGATGGTTTTCCTCGCCTGAAAGTGCACACGAAGTCCGGAATCTCCCTGCTCATAGGTGCGGACGGAGACGGTACCGAGATGCGTGTCAGTTCGTTTTCCGCGTGCTTCTCGGTGCCGACTGACTTCGTACCTGATCCTTCCTATTGATGGCGCTGCCGAGGGATGGTGCGACACGACCGGAAAGACTTCGTCGACGGACCGATAAAGTGAGGTACACCGCCGCCCTCGTGGTCGGGCCGCTCTCATTGTTGCTCGCGGGCTGCGCAATGTCTGATGAGGGTCAGGCGTCTCCGGAGGCCCGTATAGCCGCAGCGAAAGAGTCCGCCCAAGGCGCAGAGAAGGTGGTCGTGGAGCTGATCCCGACCAGTAGTCGGATCGCGGTCTCACAGCGCCCGAATGGCGTGCTCGTCTCGTGCGGTGATGGCAAGCAATGGTCGGGGAGCACCCGAGTGAGCTTGGCGAGTGGTGTAGCTGTCCAGTCGGTGTTCGACGCCGTGACCTCTGATGCTCTCGAGTCGAAGTTCACCGTAGACGAGCAGACTTCTTCCGGAGGGAACCCTCGTCTGCAGCTTGGCGATGATGCGGGCAACACGGTCTACCTGTCGCCTCGGGCTGGCGGAACCGGGATCGACATCGATTCATTCTCGAAGTGCTTCTCGGTCCCTGCGGACTTTCAAGACGAGGGGACGTACTGAAGGAAATTGGCGAGGCATTGGGGGTTGCGGATGAAATGCGTGAGAACCGGTACTGCGTGCCACGCCCTGCCCGAAACGAGGAGCTGATCATGAGGATCACACGAATCCTCGCGATCACGATGGGGGTCGCGTTCCTGGGCGGGTGCGCCGCCAACACGTCGACTGTGGTGCAGAGTCCGGGCCAGCGAGTGGCTGACGCGAAAGCGCGAACACAACGGCTCGAGCAGCGAGTCGCGGATCTCGTGCCGAATACGGCCGTCGATGAGATCAGGCAGCTTCCGAATGGCTCGTTGCAGTCATGCGAGCAAGGCGACATGTGGGCGGGCGGCATCACGATCAATCTGCGCACGGGTGCACAGCCAGAGATCGTCCTCGGTGAGCTCGGGCAGCGTGCGGACGACGCAGGCTTGGAGGTGGAGCAAAGCAAGTCGTTCAACGGGACGGAGCGCATCACGGTGTCCAATCACGAGGGGGTCTCTGTGTTGCTCGACAGTGCACCGCACAGCATCGACGGAGGATCGTTCTCGGACTGCTTCTCGCTTCCGAAGGAGTTCTACCGAGGCGGTGAATTCTGAACCGTCGGTCCAGGACGTTTGCGCAACGAGTGAACCGACCGGTGGTCCGAAGGGACTTCGGGTGTGAGCGCGGGGAGAGCGATTGATGCGAATCGTCAAGGCAGTCGGCGTCGCATTCGTTGTGGGCGCCCTCGCCGGATGCGCTCCGAACGCTGCGGATCAAGGAGACCCCATGGAACGCCTCGCTGCTGCGAAGCAGTTGACGCAGCGTTCCGAGCGTGCGGCCATAGAACTCCTCCCGAAAGAGGACGTGATCGACATCGATCAACTGTCCGAAGGCACGTTCCTGCCGTGCTCGGATGGATACGTGTGGAGCGGGAACATCAGGGCGTCTTTGCGGGAGGGCATGGATGGTGAGGGTGCGCAGGAGAAGCTGGCCGTCCGAGCCGAGGAACGTGGTGATGACGTGCGAGAGGACAAATTGCTCTCGGGGCGCCGTCGATACACGATCGCGACGGATGACGGCGTTCAGATGCTGCTCACCGTGTGGGACCACGGCACGGTGCTGGACATCGACTCGGCCTCACCCTGCATCCGTCTCCCCGACGACTTCAAGCGACCTCGCATCTACTGATGTACGGGACGACGACCGCTACGCTGCCGACGGTGGGGACGGAAAAGATCGCTAGCGCTGATCGCAAGAGATGGCGCCAGCTCTGGTGGACATTGCCGCTCGCGACCGTGGTCGCCTTCCCTCCGTGGGTGCTCGCGGCCTTCGCGTGGGGAGGATTTGGCAGCCGTGAAGTGCTCCCCGCCGTCGCTGGGATCGTCGTCGTCGGGCTCGTGTTCTTCGGCGCCGTCACCATCCCGACGAAGCTGACGGCCCGGTCCGGCACCGTCGGCGCACTCGTCGGGATCGTTGCAGCCGCGATCGGCGCGCTCGTCATCGTGTTGATCACCCCCTGAGCGCAGCGCCGCAAGGGTCCGTCGATACCATCGACTGATGACCTCGCAGCGACCGCCGTACCGCGCCGACATCGTCGGCAGCTTCCTCCGCCCCACCAGCGTGAAGGGCGCCCGTCAGCGCGCTGCCGCGGCCACGATCGACCCGACGGAGCTGCAGTCGGTGGAGGACGAGGCGATCCGCGGCCTGATCGACTCCGAGGTCGAGGCCGGGCTGCAGCTCGCGACCGACGGTGAGTTCCGCCGCGCCTGGTGGCACCTCGACTTCTGGGGTGGCCTGAACGGCGTGGAGGTCGTCGAGCTCGACCACGGCATCGCCTTCCAGGGGGTCGAGACCACCCCGAAGGGCATGCGCGTCACCGGGCCGGTGTCCTTCCCGGCAGACCACCCGTTCCTCGCCCACGCCGCGTTCGTGCTCGCCGAAGCGGAGCAGCGCGGTGTGACGGCGAAGATGACGATCCCGTCGCCGACGGTGTTCGACTTCCGGCTCGACGCGGACCAGATCCGCACAGACCACTACGCCGACCGCGATGCGATCACCGATGACCTCGTGCGGGCCTACCGTGATGCGATCGCCGCGTTCTACGACGCCGGCGTGCGCTACCTGCAGCTCGACGACACGGCGTGGGCGTACGCCTGCTCTGATGTGGAGATGGAGAAGGCTCGGGTTCGGGGGATCGAGACCGATGGCATCGCGGAGCGGTTCGCCACGATCATCCGCCGGGTCCTCGATGGTCGGCCCGACGACCTGGTCGTGACGACGCACGTGTGTCGCGGGAACTTCCGGTCGACGTGGATCGCGTCGGGCGGGTACGAGCCGGTGGCGGAGCAGATGCTCGGTCACACCGGCTACGACGGCTTCTTCCTGGAGTACGACAGCGACCGCGCGGGTGGGTTCGAGCCGCTGAGGTTCCTGCCGAAGGGCGACCAGGTCGTCGTCCTCGGACTGATCACGTCGAAGTCGGGGGAGCTCGAGGACCCGGCCGTCATCGAGCGTCGGATCGCCGAGGCCGCCGAGTTCGCCCCGCTCGAGCAGCTGGCGCTGAGCCCGCAGTGCGGCTTCGCGTCGACCGAGGAGGGCAACGTCCTGACCGAGGACGAGCAGTGGGCCAAGGTCCGCTCGGTGGTCGCGATAGCCGAGCGGGTGTGGCCGACCGCAGCGCGACCCTAGCCAGCGCGCAGGGCAGCAAGACACCAGCCGGCCCGCACGGCAGCGGGACGCCCGCTATGCGACGGTAGCCAGCGCGAACGGCAGCACGGCGGACGCCCCCGCACGCCGGAGCTCCCGACCGGCGACGGTCATCGTCCACCGGCTGTCCACGAGGTCGTCCACGAGCAACACCGGACCTTGGTGTGATTGCAGCGCCGAAGACAGAGCGGGCCCGACCGTGAAGCTGTCCCACACCCCGGCGAGCCGGTAGGCGCTGTTCGTCGCGCCGTCCCCTCGCGGAGTCCCTCCGGTGCGGTCGAGCGTCCCGAGGAACTCGAGCTTCCCGATCGACGACAGCGCCTGCGCGAGCGACGAGACGAGCTGCGGCCGGGACTGCGACGACATCGCCACGACACCGGTCGGCCGGGTCTGCCACGGCCAGTCCTTGAGCGCTCGGATGCACCCGTCGAGGAGTTCGCGCGAGACCGGTGCGTCGGCGACCCCGGACGCGAAGAGCGCACGCAGTGGACCACCCCACCCGAGGTCGGTCAGGCGGGCGACCGCGCGACCGGGCGCGACGACCTCGTCCGCGGCGAGCTTTCCGCGGACGGGCACGTTCAGCGCGGACATGCCGGAGGGCCACTGCGCGCGGGACGCGATCTCGACGCCGACCTGGTCGAGCGCCGAGGCGGCACCCGCTGACGCGTCCGAAGGGACGTCGGCCGGGTACCAGGCACCCGCACAGTTGTCACAGCGGCCACAGGGTTCTGCCGAGGGGTCGTCGAGGTCCTGCTGCAGGAGCTGCATCCGGCAAGCCGAGGTCGACTCGTAGTCGAGCATCGATGCGGCCTCGGCAGCGCGGGCGGCAGCGACACGTTCGTAGCGCGCGGCGTCGTACTCCCACGGCTGCCCGGTCGAGACCCACCCACCGGTGACCCGACGGACGGCGCCGTCGACGTCGAGGACCTTGAGCAGGAGCTCGAGGGTGGATCGCTTGATGTCGACGAGCCCTTCGAGCGCGACCGTCGACATCGCCGAGTCGGTCGACAGTGCGCCGAGGACCGCAGAGGCGCGGGCTTCCGTCGGCATCGACGCGCTGGCGAAGTACTTCCAGATCTCCTGGTCCTCGTACCCGGGGAGCAGGAGCACGTCGGCGTTGTCCGTCGCTCGGCCGGCACGACCGATCTGCTGGTAGTAGGCGACGGGGGAGGACGGCGCCCCGACGTGCACGACGAACCCGAGGTCGGGCTTGTCGAACCCCATGCCGAGGGCGCTGGTGGCGACGAGGGCCTTCAGCTCGTTGCCCTTCAGCTGCTGCTCGAGCTGCTCGCGTTCGTCGGTGTCGGTGCGCCCGGTGTACGCACGGACGGCGTACCCGCTCTCACGCAGCAGGCGCGCAATGTCCTCTGCCGCGGAGACGGTCAGCGTGTAGATGATGCCGCTGCCCGGGAGGTCACCGAGGTGCGCCAGGAGCCACCCGAGCCGGGCCCGGGCGTCGGGCAGGGTCAGGACCCCGAGACGCAGGGAAGCGCGAGCGAGCGATCCGCGGATCGTGAACACCGGATCGGCGGGACCGGCGGTGAGCTGCTCGGCGACGTCCTCGACCACGCGCTCGTTCGCGGTGGCGGTGGTCGCCAGCACGGGCACGCCGTGCGGCAGGGACCGGATGAGTTCGGCGAGGCGCCGGTAGTCGGGCCGGAAGTCGTGGCCCCAGTCGGAGATGCAGTGCGCTTCGTCGACGACGAGCATGCCCATCCGGGCGATCAGCGTCGGCAGCTGCTCGTCGCGGAACTTCGGGTTGTTCAGCCGCTCGGGGGAGACGAGCAGGACGTCGACCTCGTCGCGGGCGAGCGCGGCCTGCGTGTCGGACCACTCGTGGGCGTTCGCGGAGTTGATCGACACGGCATGGACACCCGCGCGGGCAGCGGCTGCGACCTGGTCGCGCATCAGGGCCAGCAGTGGCGACACGAGCACCGTCGGGCCCCCGCCGCGCCGCCGCAGGAGCAGGGTCGCGAGGAAGTACACCGCGGACTTGCCCCATCCGGTGCGCTGGACGACGAGCGCGCGCTGCCGGTGTTCGACCAGGGCCGAGATCGCCTCGAGCTGGCCGGGGTGGAAGACGGCGTCGGGACGCCCGGTGAGCGCAGCGAGCGCAGCCTGCGCTTCGGCAGCGATGTCTGCAGAAGGCGAGGCGTTCGGCGGGGCTGCAACGGGGGTGTCCATGGCCCCATGCTGTCAGGACCGACCGACGAAACGCGGGTCGAGCCTCCAGTCTGTGGACAACCGGCGACCGGAACCCGCTACTGGTACGTGACCAGCGACGGCGTCGGCGCCACGTCCTGCATGGTCTGCGCAGGCGTCAGCATCGGCTGGTCCTCGTCGTAGAAGTTCTTCCAGCCCCAGTGCGTGCCTGCTGGCGCATCGGCGTGCAGCGCCTTCCACGTCGCCTGCTTGTCCGGTTGCGATCCCTGCCCGTCGGCGTGGATGAGCAGGTCGAGCTCGGGGTGCGACTCCAGCGACGAGCGGTCCTGGATCATCGACAGCCGGAACTGGTGCAGGACGAGTGCCTTCGGGGGCAGCCCCTCCGAGCGGACGAGCCGCGAGAGCCAGTCCGAGACCTGGTTCACCTCCGAGGCATTCACACTCCCGATCTGCTGCAGGGGCACCTGGTCGGCCGTCAGCCGCCACTCCGGGTCGAGCGCCAGCCACACACCGGGCTTCTTCAGAAGCGACTCGTACCGCTTCGCCTGCGACAGGAAGTCCGAGCGGCCGGGCTGCAGGTCGATGATCACCGGCATGCCGGCGTCGTGGGCGGCGTCGACGTAGGGCTCCAGCGTCGAGACGGGAAGCTCGGTCGAGTAGTCCCCGTCGGCGCCGGCGTCACCGGCCGCGACGGTGGCGATGACCTCGAACGCGGGGGTCACGGGCTCGTCGGACACGTCGTCGTACGACGCCGCGAGCTGTTTCGCCCGCGCGACCGACGCCGCAGGGTCCTGCTCGCCGAGCACGCCGAGGGACGGTGCCCCTGGTGCGCCGTACATCGCGACGTACCGGTGCCCGTCGAACGGTCGCTGCCCGCCGTGCGGCAGCTGGAAGCCGCTCTCCGCAGCGCGGACGGTCCACATCGGGTCGTCGAGCCCGCCGAACGCGGACCCGACGAACAGCGTCGGCGCGTCGCGGTGGTCGTGGAGCGCGGTCACGACGTCGGGCGCCGCAGCCGGGTCCGTCACGCCGTCCGGCATGGTCACCACACGCGCACCAGCCGCCTTCGCGGTCGCCACCGGGGCAGCATCGGCCGTCCCGTCCGCTACCACCACGGTCGCCGGCCTGGAGGACCGGGTCGACTCCGGCGCGTCGCCGTCCTCCGGCGCGGATCGCCGCTGGGCGTCGGTGTCGATCCGGACGTCGCCCTCGGCCTGGTACCAGGTGGCTCCGAGGCGGTCGAGCTCGCGGGTGACGCTGTGTTCCTGCTTCGTGCTCGTCAGGAGCAGGGGGACATGCGCGTTCGTCGCAGCATCGGCTGCGGTGTCGATGGCGCTGTCGTTCCCGGCTGGCGCGACGACGGCACCGGGTGCGGTGGCGAAGAGTGCGCGACTCGCCCGGATCGACCGTTCGACGGGATCCTGTTCGGCTGCGACGGCCACGGTGTCGGGGGAAGCTTTCGTCAGCGTCGGCCGGTCGTTGTGCGATTTGGCGTTCGTGCATCCGGCGGCGCCGAGCACGAGGCCGGCTGCCGCGAGTGCGACGAGGGCACGGGCGGTACGGGAACGCATCGGGCCACCCTACGAGGGCCGTACTGGGCGCCGCATGTCCGGGGTGGGGGCGCTCGGTGTCGCTCTGGGTGGTGGTTCAGTGTCGCTCTGGGTGCGCGCGGCGTCGCGCGAGATCGAGTGCGCAGACGTGGCGAGTACGAGCACCGGGAGGTCGCCGTTTCTGCGCACTCGATGGTTGGAGACGGGACCGACACGGGGCCGTCACGAGACCGGGACAGGACGTGGCGCGGCAGGGGTCCGGCGTCCGCTATGCTGGTCGGGCTGCTCCGCGCTCGGTCGGGTGCGGGTGGCGGAGTCCTCCGGGACTCCGAGTCCGCAAGGGCTCGCGGGCTGTGGCGCAGCTTGGTAGCGCACTTGACTGGGGGTCAAGGGGTCGCAGGTTCAAATCCTGTCAGCCCGACCATTCGATGAAGCCCCGACGGGATCACGGTCCTGTCGGGGCTTCTCTCGTTCGGTGTCGAATTCACGCCCGCCCGGTCACTCCACGGTGCCGAACGCACCGCGAAGTGCCTTCTTCCGCTCGGCGGGCCGCTCTCCTACGGTGAGTGCTGACCCAGCATCCGCACGATCAGGAAGGCACACATGACCAGCATCACCGTCATCGGAGGTACCGGCTACGCCGGAGCCGCCATCGTCGCGGAGGCTGCCCGACGCGGCCACCAGGTCACTTCCCTGAGCCGCTCGCTCCCCGAGTCGCAGGTCGACGGCGTCACCTACGTCCAGGGCGACGCCTCGGACAAGGGTGCGCTGTCGTCCGCGATCCAGGGCGCCGAGGTCGTCGTGTCGGCGCTCGCCCCGCGCGGCCCGCTCACCGACACATTCCGCGACGTCACGCGCACGATCGCGCGCCTGGCCGACGCTGCCGGTGCCCGCCTCTTCGTGGTCGGCGGCTTCTCGTCGCTCCGCCCCGCCACGGGGGCCCCGCGGTACGTCGAAGACCTCAGCCAGGTCCCGGAGGAGCTGCACCACGAGATCCAGTCCGGCGCGGCCCTCGTGATCGAGGACCTCCCCGCCACGGCTGAGTCGCTCGACTGGGTGTTCGTCAGCCCGCCGCTCGGCTTCGGCGCGTACGCGCCTGGCGAGACGACCGGTGCGTACCGCGCTGGCGACGACGTCGCCGTCGTCACCGAAGGCGGCGAGATCTCCGCTCCCGACTACGCCCTCGGTTTCGTCGACCAGATCGAGCGCGCGGATCTGCACCGCGCGCACGTCAACGTCGCGCACTGATAACTTCACGGTCTGGAGGCTCGTGGCGGGCCTGCCACGAGCCTCCAGGCCGTCGTATGGTGAGTCCCGGTGACACCGTGCAGATCCGATCAGTGACTCCCGGCGACTGGCAGCAGATCCGCGACATCCGCATCCGGATGACCGAAGACACGCCGATCGCCTACCTCGAGACCGCTGATGCAGCTCGCGCGCAGACCGAGGACGAGTGGCGGGCGCGGGGTACTTGGGGGACGGCTCCGCACGGCCTCTCCGTCGTCGCGATCGACGACGCCGGCACGTGGGTCGGCGCGATGGGCGGCTTCGTGCACGACGAGCACGGTCCGCTCCTGGTCCGCGTGTTCGTCGCGCCCGAGGTACGTGGTCGTCAGCACGGCGTCGCGGACGCGCTGCTCACCCGCGTCGAGGAGTGGGCACGCGGCGAGGGCGAGACGCTCACACTCGCGGTGCACGAGGACAACCCCCGCGCCATCGCGTTCTACGAGCGTCGCGGATTCGCCTTGACAGGGGAGACCGAGGAGTACCCGCTTCCGCCGCACGGGGCGGAGCGCGTCGTACGCAAGGCCGTGTGACGCGTCCGCCCGGCCGCCTCATGCGTCAGAGTGCAGTTCCTCCCGTGGCGTTGACGACGCTGCCGGTGACCCATCGCGCTTCCGGTGATGCGAGGAAGGCGATCAAGTCTGCGATGTCGGCCGGCTCGCCGATGCGGCCGAGTGCCGCGCGCGCGGCGACGGATGCCTCGGCGTCGTCGCTGCCCCCGCTGAGTGCGTTCCACGCATCCGTGCGGACCGTGCCGGGACGGACGGCGTTGACGGTGATCCCGCGCGGGCCGAGCTCCTTTGCCAGCGTGACGGTGAGGTTCTCCAAGGCGGCCTTGCTCGCCCCGTAGGCGATCATCGGAGGCGTGGCTGACGACGCGGCGAGGCTGGAGACGTTGATGATTCGACCATGGTCATGCATGCGGGACAATCCCTCGCGGACCAGGAACAATGGAGCTCGCACGTTCGCCGCGAAGGTCCGGTCGAACTCCTCCTCGCGCAGCGTCTGCAGCGGGCTGACCCCGCCGACTGCGGCGTTGTTCACGAGGACGTCCACGCCGTCGACGGCTCCGTGTGCCCGCGCGGTCTCTTCGAAAGCCGCCCAAGTGCGCACGGCATCCCCTGGGGTGCCGAGTTCTGCTGCGAACGCGAACGCTCGCCCACCGGCCCTCGTGACCAGATCGACCGTCTCCTCCGCAGCGCGTCGATCGCTCGCGTAGCTGAACCCGACCTGGAACCCGTCGGCGGCCAGTCGGCGCACCGTGGCCCGTCCGATGCCTCGACTCCCACCAGTCACCAGCGCTGTCCGGTCTGCTGCGTTCCCTGCCACAATTCGTTCCTTCGTTCCTGGGGTGGGTTGACACTGTCAACTTAGGCGCTACGGTTGACAACGTCAACCACGGTCTAGGAGGAGAAACCATGACGACAGTCGTGATCACCGGCGGCCACTCCGGCATCGGTCTGGCGGCCGCGCGAGTGCTCGCGGCGTCCGGGGTGGACCTGGTCCTCGCCGGACGCAGCAGCGAGCGGATGCAGCCGGTCGTCTCGGAGCTGACGGCCGAGCACGGCACCGAGGTGCGGATGCTCCACCTCGACACGTCGTCGTTGGCGTCGGTGCAGGAGGCCGCGGCGCAGGTCGCCGGGTGGCGGAGAGCCGGCGTGCTTCCGGCGTTGGACGCGGTGCTCTGCAACGCCGGTGGCCGGTTCGACGGCCCGGTGACCTCGAGCACGGACGGGTACGAGACGACGTTCGCGACCAACCACCTCGGCAACTTCCTGCTGGTCGACCTGCTGCTGCCGTCCATGTCCGCGGACGCTCGTGTGGTCGTCACCGTCAGCGGGACACACGATCCCGACTCCGTCGACGGCCGCCTGGTCGGACGTGCGGTCGAGCCGGACGCCATGCTGCTCGCCGGGGTCGGGAAGGACGGCGCTCCGGCGTTGAGCGCCGGGAAACGCTACGCGACATCGAAGATGTGTGCCGTGATGTTTTGTTACGAGCTGGATCGGCGCCTGCGCGCGAGCGGGAGCTCGGTGGCGTCGACCGCGTTCGACCCCGGACAGGTGCCCGAGACGGGGTTCCTCCGGGACATGCCGCGCGTGGTGCAGTGGATCGCGACGACACGCTTCTTCGGGTGGATGTCGAAGCGGATCGGGGGAGTCGTCTCGGACGTCGCCTTCTCCGGCGCGTCGCTCGCACGCCTCGCCACGGATCCCGAGTTCGCCGGTCGGTCGGGGGAGTACTTCCAGGCGAACGACGGCACGCTGTCCCCGGTCCGATCGGCGACCCTGACGTACGACCGTCGGCGTGCTGCGCAGCTCTGGAGCGATTCGACCACGCTCGTCGAGCGGGCGGGCTTCGAGATGGCCGGTACGCCGTGAGCGCCACGGGAGACCGTCTCGTGGACGCGGCATCGCGGTTGCTCGACGAGGGCGGCCAGGGCGCGGTCACGATGCGCGCGGTCGCGGCGGCGGTCGACGTCTCGCACAACGCCCCGTACAAGCACTTCGACGGGCGCGATGATCTGCTCGCGGCCGTGGCCGTCCGGGACTACGCCGCGATCACCGAGCGCTGGCGAGCGATCCGCACCGCACGGACGGACGTCCGGGATTGTCTCCTCGACGCGCTCGAGGTCGTCGTCGTCTTCAACCGTGAGCATCCAGCTCGGTACCGGCTCCTCTTCGGCACTCCGGAGGTCGCCGTCCGCAGCGAGGTCCTCGGCGTCGCGGCGGAAACCGCGCTGCAGGTCTTCACCGACATCGTCATCGACTGCCAGCGCGCTGGCGCGCTTCCGTCGTCGAGGAGCCACAACCTCGGCATCATGCTGTTCGCGACCGTCCACGGCCTGATCGACGCCGATGCCTCAGGACTACTCCGTGCTCGGACCGGATGGGCCGACATCCGCGCCGGCATGGGGTTCGTGCTGGACCTCATGTCCCCGTCGAGAGCCGCGGGGGAGTGAGGAGGCACATCGCTCCTCGGGTTCTCCGCAACCGTCCACCCGGACGGCCGGGCACCGTGCCCCGTCCCCTACGATTGTCAGCGTGTCCAAGGTCCTGAGCAGTCTCCCCGTCGGCGAACGAGTCGGCATCGCGTTCTCCGGAGGTCTCGACACCTCCTGTGCCGTTGCCTGGATGCGTGAGAAGGGCGCGGTGCCCTGCACGTACACGGCCGACATCGGCCAGTACGACGAACCGGACATCGACGCCGTCCCCGGTCGCGCCCACGAGTACGGCGCGGAGATCGCCCGGCTCGTCGACGCGAAGAGCGCCCTGGTCGAAGAGGGCCTCGTCGCCCTGCAGACCGGCGCGTTCCACATCCGCTCCGGCGGCAAGACGTACTTCAACACGACGCCCCTCGGTCGTGCCGTGACGGGCACGATGCTCGTCCGCGCGATGAAGGAAGACGGCGTCGACATCTGGGGCGACGGCTCCACCTACAAGGGCAACGACATCGAGCGGTTCTACCGCTACGGCCTGATGGCGAACCCGCGTCTGCGCGTCTACAAGCCATGGCTCGACTCCGAGTTCGTCGAGGAGCTCGGCGGCCGCAAGGAGATGAGCGAGTGGCTCGTCGCGCGGGGCTTCCCGTACCGCGACTCCACCGAGAAGGCGTACTCCACGGACGCCAACATCTGGGGCGCCACGCACGAGGCCAAGAGCCTCGAAGAGCTCTCCAGCGGCCTGGACATCGTCGAGCCGATCATGGGCGTCGCCGCCTGGCGTGACGACGTCGAGGTCGCGACCGAGGTCGTCTCCGTCCGCTTCGAGGCCGGTCGCCCCGTCGCGATCAACGGCGTCGAGTACGCGGACGCCGTCGCGCTGGTCTACGAGGCGAACGCCATCGGTGGCCGCCACGGCCTCGGCGCGTCCGACCAGATCGAGAACCGCATCATCGAGGCGAAGAGCCGCGGCATCTACGAGGCTCCCGGCATGGCGCTGCTCCACATCGCCTACGAGCGCCTGCTCAACGCGATCCACAACGAGGACACCGTCGCGTCGTACCACAACGAGGGCCGCCGCCTCGGTCGCCTGATGTACGAGGGCCGCTGGCTCGACCCGCAGTCGCTCATGCTCCGCGAGTCGCTGCAGCGCTGGGTCGCCTCCGCCGTCACCGGTGAGGTCACCCTGCGTCTCCGTCGCGGCGACGACTACACGATCCTCGACACCACCGGCCCGGCGCTGTCGTACCACCCCGACAAGCTCTCGATGGAGCGTGTCGGCGACGCCGCGTTCGGTCCGGACGACCGCATCGGCCAGCTCACGATGCGGAACCTCGACATCGCGGACTCGCGTGCTCGCCTCGAGCAGTACGCGGCCGCCGGGCTCATCGGCGGGGCGACGGGTGAGCTCGTCGGCGAGCTCGAAGCCGGCGAGTCCGAGGAGATCCTCGGTGGCGCCGTCGTCACCTCCGACGCGGACGACGCGCTCGGCCGTGCGACGGACGCCGCGTCCGAAGGCGCGGCCTTCGACGCCGGCACCGACTGATCGGTCCGGGCCACAGACGGACTGGCGCGCCCCGCTCAGCAGTGACGCGCCAGCGTCACGCGGGGCGCGCCGACCGAGCCTGCGAGGGAGGGGTGCCAGCTGGCACCGAGCCTCCAGCCCGTCGTAGCGGCGACCAGAGCCGCACCGCACCCCGCCACGCACGTCGCGCCCCGTCGTGAGCGGGCGCGATGTCCACACGGGGGTGCGACCTGGCGTCAGGACAGCACCGACTCCACCACGTCGGCGACGATGTCGGGGCGGGTGATGAAGGGGTGGTGGCCGGTCGGGACGTCGACGGCGCGTGTCGCACGTGCCGCGTGCGAGCGCTGGAGCGCGACGGTGGTGCTGCGGTCGTCGGTGCAGACCAGGTAGGTGGAGTCGACGCCCTGCCAGCCCGCAGCGCTCGTCGGGGTGACGAACGCGGCCGCGGTCTGTGTGGTCACGCGCTCCCAGGCGGCGCGTTGCAGGGACTCGTCGGCGTCCTGCAGGAACCGGGCGCCGAACGAGGCGGCGTCGTAGCCCGCGACGCCGAGGGTGCCGTCCCCGGCATCGGCGATCGACACGGGGTCCGGTTCGTCGGCCATGATCGCGCCCTGCGCCCGCCCGACGTCGGGGAGGTACGACGACACGTACAGCAGGTGGCGGACAGCCGGGTGCGAGCCGGCCTCCGCGATGACGGTGCCGCCGTAGGAGTGTCCGACGACGATCGCCTCGTCCACCTCGTCGAGCGCTGCGCGGAGTGCGGCGGCATCAGCGACGAGGCCACCAGCCGGACGGCCGGACGTGGTCTCACCGCAGGACGGGAGTTCGACGGCCCGACTGCGGATCCCGGTCCGTTCGGACAGCAGGTCGGCGGTCGGCTGCCACCACCAGGCACCGTCGCGGACCAGGGCGCCGTGCACGAAGAGGAGTTCCATGGTGCCGACGCTACGACCTCACCGCTCCAGGTGGGCGTAGTCGGGCAGGTCGATGCGATCGGCAGGCGGGGTGAAGAGTCGCCCGGCGACCTTGCCGACGAGTGGGGTCGACCCCGCGCGGACGGCGAGGCCGAACAACGCGACGCCGGCCCGCGACTTCGGATTGGCGACTCGTGGCGTGCCCGGCGGGAGCTGCTGCGCCTGGTCGACGTACGGTCGCATGATCCGCTCGTACCCGCGGAACGCGTCCCGGTGGTCGACGTGGGCGGCGAGCTCCCCGGCGAGGACGTACGCCCCGGTGATCGCGAGACTCGTGCCCATCCCGCTGATCGGCGACGCGCAGTACGCGGCATCGCCCACGAGTGCGACGCGGCCGGAGGTCCACCGGGGTGCCCGGACCTGACCGATCGACTCGGAGTAGAGGTCGTCCGCGACGTCGAACCCGTCGAGGACGCGCTGCGCCTCCCACCCGGCGTCGGCGAAGCGCTCACGGAGGCGCGCCCGCTGGGCGTCGACGTCCCGGAGCTCGGCACCGGCCTGCTCGCGCGTGCGGTCGGTGAGGAACGACATCGCCGCCCGGATCGTGCCGTGCGCGTCGGGGCGCAGGGTGACGGATCGTCCGCCCGGAGCGCTGTACCACCGCCACCAGTCGTCGTCGGCGGCGGTCCGGGGGATCGTCGCGTACGTGGTCTCGAGGCCGAGGGACCGGATCGTCGGCTCCGCGCCGAAGACGAGTCGCCGCGTGGACGACCCGATCCCGTCCGCGGCGACCACCAGGTCGAAGTGCTCGGACGGGGCGTGCTCGAACTCCACGCGGACGGCATCGACGCCCTCGCCGTCGTGGATCGCGGTGATGCGGTCGCCGTAGCGGTACTCGGTGTCCGCGGTGGTCTGCGCGACGAGGAGTGCAGCGAGGTCGCCGCGCAGGACCTCGAGTTCGGCGGTCGCGCCGCCGGAGTCCGTCGTGCCTGCGGGGAACTCGGCGATGACACGGCCGCTCGATCCGATGAAGCGGGTGCCGACCTCGCCGGTCGTGGCCGCGCGGATGTCGTCTTCGATGCCCATCCGACGCGTGACCTCGCGGCCGGCACCCCGCACGTCGACGTTCTGCCCGCCGGTCCGGAGCGCGGGTGCGCGCTCGACGACGGTCGTGTCGTACCCGTACCGGTGCAGCCAGTAGGCGAGGGCGGGACCGGCGATGCTCGCGCCGGAGATGAGGACACGTCCGCGGGTCATGGTGCTCCTTCTCGCAGGGTGGGGTGGGTCGGTCGGGCTGGTGGGCCGGTTGGGGTCTCCGAGTCAACCGCAGCGAGCCTGCACGCCGCCGGGACTGGGGAGTACCACCAGGGCGTCCCACGTGCACGCTGCGGCTCGTAGCGTTGCTCACGACGACCTGGCTCGAGCACATCACCGAAGAGGAGCACCAACGCCCATGAGCACCATCGCCATCATCGGAGCAGGCAAGGGCCTCGGCATGGCCGTCGCCCGGCGGTTCGGACGCGAGGGCTTCTCCGTCGCGCTGATCGCCCGCAACCAGCAGCGCGTCGACGCACTCGTCGAGACCCTCGGCAGCGAGGGGATCACCGCCGCCGGCTACACGGCTGACGTCCGCGACCAGGACGCCCTCCGCGCCGCGCTCGTCCGTGCGAGCGAGGACCTCGGCCTGATCGAGGTCCTGCAGTACAGCCCGCTGCCGGCGAAGGAGTTCATGCGCCCGGTCCTCGAGACCGTCGCCGACGACCTCGTCGGCCCGGTGGAGTTCTCGATCTACGGCTCCGTCACCGCGGCCCACCAGGTCATCCCCGGGATGCGGGCGCTCGGCCGCGGCACGCTGCTGTTCGTCAACGGCGGCAGCGCGGTCCGCCCCGGTGCCCGCGTCACCGGGACGTCCGTGGCCTTCGCGGGGGAGAGCGCCTACGCACAGCTCCTGCACGACGCCCTCGCCGACGAGGGCATCCACGTCGGCCAGGTGATCATCCCGTTCGGGATCGACGACGGGGACCCGTCGCACTCGGGGGAGTCCGTCGCCGAGCGCCTCTGGTCGATGCACGTCGAACGCGGCGACTTCCGTGTCTACGCGGAGGCCATGCCCGACTGAGTCGAGGGTGACGACGACGACGGCTGTGCCGCCGCTGTCGTCGTCACCGCCGCCGGACGAGCACCACGCTGTCGAGGAGCTCGTGCACCGTTCCGTCGTCGCGCGCGACCGACCGCGGTCGTGTCTCCGCGGCGACGACCTCCCACTCCCCGGGCGCGAGCGCGAGGGCATCGAGGTCGTCCGAGGGTGTCGGGAAGCGGTGTCCTTGGAATTCCTCGGGGACGCCGCCAGGGGGCGCGGCGTGCGCGGTCACGAGGAGGTGCCCACCGGGTGCGACGAACCGGGTGGCCCGGTGCAGGATCGCCTCGCGGGGGATCTCGACCGGCCAGGACTGCAGGAAGGACGCGGTGACGAGGTCGAAGCGCTCGTCGGAGTCCCACACGGCCAGGTCTGCGGCGACGAAGGTCACACGATCACCGAGCCCGGCAGCCTCCGCCGCAGCGCGCCCGCGATCGGTGGCGGTGCCGGACAGGTCGACGCCGGTCACCGTCCACCCCCGCGCCGCGAGCCAGAGGATGTCGCCGCCTTCGCCGCACCCGAGATCGAGCGCCCGGAGATCACGCGGTGCGCCCGTGTCGGGCCCGAATCGGTCCACCGTGTCGGCGAGCACAGCGTTCACCCGGCCGGACCACATGCGGTCCTGGTCGGCGTAGCGGGCTTCCCAGTACGTCGCCGGGTCGGGATGTGCGTCTGCGGGGACGTCGTGATGCTCGTGCATTGTGCGATCCAGCCACACGCCGCGCTCGGCAGGCAAGCCCCGTTGCCGGATCGGCAAGGACCGGTGCTACTCCGTGGGCACCGGGTCGGCGTGCTCGATGCGGGCGCTCGCCGTGGCCATGTGCTCGTCCATCGCACGCTGGGTCGCCGCGACGTCCCGCGAGCGCATCGCGTCGAAGACCGCACGGTGCTCGCGGTACGCGGCCTCGGTCGCCTCACGCGTGGTCACCCGCCGTCCTACCCACACGCTGAGCATCGAACGAAGGCTCTGCAACAAGTCGGCGAGCACATCGTTGCCGCCGGCCCGGGCGAGCAGGATGTGGAAGCGGACGTCGGCTTCGATGAAGGCGGTCGGATCGTCGAGCGCCGCGTCCTGCTGGTCGAGGGTCGTGCCGAGTGCGTCGAGTTCCTCGTCCGTCGCGCGCTGCACGGCCAGGATCGCCGCCGTCCGTTCGAGCGACGAGCGGATCTCGAGGAGTTCCCGCGTCCGGTTGGACGCGAGCATCAGGCCCCAGGACAGCGTCGTGGGGAGGAGATCCGAGGTGCCACCGCGCAGGTAGGTGCCCGATCCCGGCCGGATCTGCACGATGCCGAGGATCTCGAGTGCCGCGAGGGCCTCACGGACGGCCGAACGACCGACCCCGAGCTGCTCGGCGAGGATGCGCTCGGACGGCAGGCGTGACCCGGGGGCGAGGTCTCCGGCGGTGAGCAACGAGACGAGCTGACGGGCGACCTCTGAGGCGGGTGAACCCGTCGGTACGGACTCGAGCTCGAGTCGCATGTTGAGCGGGTCGTTCTCGCTGAACGCGGGCATGGGGAGATCGTACCGTTCGGTCAACTGGTCAACCGGTTGACAAATACGAGGGCTGTAATGCACACTGTCCTGGGCGCGCCGAAGCGCCCCGAACTCGTTCCGGAACCCGCACGCGCAGCAGCGCCGGACGAGGTCGACCACCCCATCGAGCAGGAGTCATCGTGGACATCCCCGCCACGCGAGGTATCCCCACCTCAGTCGTCGAGAAGACGACCATCCGCAAGATCGCCATCCGCATCGTGCCGTTCGTGGCGCTGATGTTCTTCATCAACTTCCTCGACCGCACCGCGATCTCCTTCGCGGCGCCGAACGGCATGGAGGCGGACCTCGGTCTGACCGCCGCGCAGTTCGGTTTCGCCTCCGGTGTCTTTTTCATCGGCTACCTCGTCCTCGAGGTGCCGTCCAACCTGGCCCTGCACAAGTTCGGCGCCCGCGTCTGGCTCGCCCGCATCATGATCACGTGGGGCATCGTCTCGCTGCTGTTCACGTGGGTGCAGAACTACCCGCAGCTCGTCGGGCTGCGCTTCTTGCTCGGCATCGCGGAGGCCGGGTTCTTCCCCGGCGCGATCCTGTTCCTGTCGACCTGGGTGCCCGCACGCCACCGCGGCAAGATGCTCGCGCTGTTCTACCTCGCGCAGCCGCTGACGAGCGTCATCGGCTCCCCGCTTGCCGGCTGGCTGATGACCCACGAGGGACTGCTCGGCGGATTGGCCGGCTGGCGCTTCATGTTCCTCTGCGTCTCGATCCCCGCGATCATCGTCGGCATCCTGTGCCTCTTCGTCCTCAAGGACAAGCCGTCCCAGGCCAAGTGGCTGGACGAGGACGAGAAGGTCTGGCTGGAGAACGCACTCGCCAAGGACGCCCAGGGCAAGAACGACGGCCACGGCAAGGGTGGTCTGCGTGCCGCGTTCGGCAACGGGCGTGTCTGGATGCTGGCGTTCGTCTACTTCGGCTTCATCTACGGGCTCTACGCGCTGAGCTTCTTCCTGCCGACGATCATCGACGGCTTCCAGGAGCAGTTCGGCACGTCGTTCGACCTGTTCCAGAAGGGCCTCATCACGGCCATCCCGTACGTGCCCGCCGCGGTCGTCCTGTACTTCTGGTCCCGTGACGCCTTCCGCCGCGGCGTGAAGGTCTGGCACATCGCGCTGCCCGCGCTCGTCGGCGGCGTCAGCATCCCCGTGGCGCTCTACATGAACTCCCCGGCGGCCACCGTCGCGGTCATCGCGATCACCGCGTGCTCGATCTTCGCGGCGCTGCCGAACTTCTGGACGGTGCCGACGCAGTTCCTGTCGGGTGCCGCAGCCGCTGCCGGCGTCGCACTCATCAACACCGTCGGCAACCTCGGTGGGTTCGCGGCGCCGTACATCACGGGCGCGGTCAGCGAGTGGACCGGCGGGTACCAGATCCCGATGTTCATCGTCGGCTTCTTCATGGTCCTGTCGAGCGTGCTCATGGTGATCGTGTCCCGACAGCACCGCGGCACCGGCGGCGCCGGCTCCGCACCGACGACGACCGACGCCGAGCGCGCGGTCACCACGGAGGCAGGCGCATGACCCGGTTGTTCAACGATCCGGCGGACTTCGCGGACGAGATGGTGGACGGGTTCGTCGCGGCGAACCAGCGGTGGGTGCGGAAGGTGCACGGGGGTGTGGCCCGCGCCACGGCGAGCCCGGACGGTACGGTCGCGCTGGTCGTGGGTGGTGGCAGTGGTCACTACCCGGCGTTCGGTGGGCTCGTGGGGCATGGGGTGGCGGCGGGTGCGGCGATGGGGAACCTGTTCGCCAGTCCGAGTGCGCAGCAGGTCACCGCGGTCGCGACGGCGTCCGAGCACGGTGGTGGGGTGCTGCTGTCCTACGGCAACTACGCCGGTGACGTCCTGAACTTCGACGCCGCCGCCCGGGCGCTCACCGACGCGGGGATCCCGGTCCGGACGGTCCGGGTCACGGACGACGTCGCGTCGGCTCCGGCGGGTGAGACGCACAAGCGGCGGGGGATCGCGGGGGACCTGTGCGTGTTCAAGGTCGCCGGTGCCGCCGCCGAACAGGGCAAGTCCCTGGACGAGGTCGCGGAGCTCGCCGCACACGCCAACGCGAGGACGCGCAGTTTCGGTGTCGCCTTCTCGGGTTGCTCCCTGCCGGGTGCTGAGGAGCCGTTGTTCACGGTCCCGGAGGGGCGGATGGCGATCGGGATGGGGATCCATGGGGAGCGGGGCATCGACGAAGCGGACGTCCCGACCGCGGACGGTCTCGCCGAGCTGCTGGTCGGCAAGCTCCTCATGGAGCGTCCGGAGGGTGCCGGTGACCGGGTGGTCCCGATCCTGAACGGGCTCGGCAGCGTGAAGTACGAAGAACTCTTCGTCGTCTACGCCGCCGTCCAACGGCACCTGACCGATGCCGGCTTGACGGTCGTGGAGCCCGAGGTCGGGGAACTCGTCACGTCGTTCGACATGGCCGGGGTGTCGCTGACGCTGTTCTGGCTGGACGCGGAACTCGAAGCGCTCTGGGCGGCACCGGCGGACACGCCGGCGTACCGGAAGGGTGGTGCGGTGCCGCAGGAACGCCTCCCCGACGCCGGCCTCACCGCCGACGCGTCCGCGCCCATCCCCGAAGCGACCGCCGAGTCGCGGGAGTCCGCGGCGATCGTCGCCGAGGCGATCACCGCCATCCGCTCGACCATCGACCGTCACGCCGACGAGTTGGGTCGGATCGACGCGGTCGCCGGTGACGGCGACCACGGCATCGGCATGCAGCGCGGCTCCACCGCCGCCGACACGGCAGCACGCGACGCCGCCGAACGCGGCGCGGGTGCCGGCACGGTCCTCATGATCGCGGGGGATGCGTGGTCGGACAAGGCCGGTGGCACGTCCGGTGCGATCTGGGGTGCCGCACTGGAGGCTCTGGGTCGCGTCATCGGGGACCGTGAACGTCCCACAGCGGCGACCGTCCACCGCGCGGTGCACGCCGCCACCGACGCGGTCCTCGCCTTCGGCGCGGTCGTCGGCGACAAGACCATGGTCGACGCCCTCGTCCCCTTCGACGACGTCCTCACCACCCGCATCACCGCCGGCGACGACCTGACCACCGCCTGGTCCGAGGCATCAGCGGCTGCCACCAGCGCTGCCGACGCGACCGCGTCCCTCCTGCCCCGCATGGGCCGCGCACGCACCCACGGCGAGGACGCCGTCGGCACGCCCGACGCCGGCGCGATCTCGTTCGCCCTCATCACCACAGCGGTCCTGTCGACGATCTCCGTCCCGGCTTGACCCGCACGCACCCCCTGGAAGGCATCACCATGAGCACGCAGTTCCGTCTGGTCGTCGGTTCCGACGACGCCGGGTTCGACTACAAGGAGATCATCAAGGCCGACCTCGCGAAGGACCCGCGCGTCGCGTCGGTCGTCGACGTGGGCGTCGACGCGGACGGGCACACCGCGTACCCGCACGTCGCCGTCGACGCGGCCCGGATGGTCGCGAACGGCGACGCCGACCGGGCGATCCTGATCTGCGGCACCGGGCTCGGTGTGGCGATCGCGGCGAACAAGGTCCCCGGGATCCGTGCCGTGACCGCGCACGACTCGTTCTCGGTCGAGCGGTCGATCCTGTCCAACGACGCGCAGGTGCTCTGCATGGGGCAGCGCGTCGTCGGGGTCGAGGTCGCCCGCCGGATGGCGAAGGAGTGGCTCGGCTACGAGTTCGACCAGACCTCCGCCAGCGCCGAGAAGGTCGCTGCCATCTGTTCGTACGACGGTTCGGCTCCGGTCGGAACGGACGCCTGATGACGGCCACGGCAGCGCCCCGACTCACGATCGGGGTGTCGCTGAAGATGTACTTCGGGCACGCCCGGACGCTCGAGTGGGCGTCCGCCGTGGCCGACATCGCCCGCGAGCACCCCGCGGTCACGAGCGGCGCAGTCGACCTGTTCGTGATCCCCACATTCCCGTCGCTCGTCCCGGTGCGGACCGTCCTCGAGGGCACGCCGGTGCTCCTCGGTGCCCAGGACCTCGCATGGGCGGACGAGGGTGCGTTCACCGGCGAGGTCTCCGGGCGCGAGCTCGCGGAGATCGGCGTCGACCTCGTCGAGATCGCGCACGCGGAGCGTCGCAGCCTGTTCCACGAGACGGACGACGACGTCGCCGGGAAGGTCCACGCTGCCTTCCGCAACCACCTGCGTCCCCTGATCTGCGTCGGGGAGGTGAGCCGTGGGCCCAGTCCCGAGGCGATCGCGGACGTGACGGCGCAGCTCGACCGGTTCGTCTCGACGGCCGTCGCCGACGGCATCGCCGGTCCGCTGATCGTGGCGTACGAGCCGGTCTGGGCCATCGGCGCGCCGCAACCGGCGCCGGACGACCACATCGTCGCGGTGCTCGCGGGCATCGAGGCGCACCTCGCGACCCGGCCGGAGCTCGCCGGGAGCGTCGCAATCTACGGCGGGAGTGCCGGACCCGGCCTCCTCACCCGCGGACGGGGCGGCATCGGCGGACTGTTCCTCGGCCGCTTCGCGCACGACCCCGAGGCGATCCGCACGATCCTGGACGAAGCGCAGGCGCTGGCGGTGACCGCATGACGTCGCTCCTCGGGCTCTCCACGTACGCCTACTTCTGGCGGATGTCCGACCGTGTGCCGTCGCCGATGTCGCTCGACGACGCGATGCGCGATGCGGCAGCGCACGGGGTCGACCTCTTCCAGATCTGCGACCACCTGCCGCTCGACACCGCGTCGGACGAGCGGCTGGCCGCCATCCGCTCGCTCGCAGACGAACTCGGGCTCGTGCTGGAGGTGGGGACCAGGGGGACCGCGCCGGCGCACCTCGCGCGGTACCTGCACATCGCGGGGGCGCTCGGCGCGACGCTCGTCCGCTCGATGTGGAGTTCCGGCGACGACCTGCCGTCCTGTGACGAGACCGAACGTCGCCTTCGTGAGGCGCTGCCCGCGTACGAGGCCGCCGGCGTGACGCTCGCCCTCGAGACGTACGAGGTCGTACCGACCGCGGACCTCGTCGCCCTCGTCGCAGCGGTCGCATCCCCGGCCCTCGGGATCTGCCTGGACCCGGCGAACACCGTCGCGAACCTGGAACACCCGTCCGACGTCGTCGCCGCGTGCGCCCCACACACCCGGAACTGGCACGTCAAGGACGCCGACTTCACCCGCTCGCCGGGATGGGTCGGGTTCCAGTACACCGGCGTCCCGATCGGCACCGGACGTGTCGACCACGTGGCCATCAGGGACGCGATCGACCCGCACGGCCGAGACATCAACCGGGTCATCGAGTTCTGGCTCCCGTGGCAGGACGCCACCGTGGGCGCAGACGGCGACCCGGCACAGACCACCACGCGCGTCGAGGCGGCGTGGACCGAACACACCATCGAGTACACCAGGAGCAAGGAATCATGACCGACACCGCCATCACCACCCACACCGTCGCTGCCGGGTCCGGTACGGCCGACGTCACCGTCGCCGTGATCGGCGCCGGCGGCAAGATGGGCACGCGCGTCTCGAACAACTTCGCGAAGAGCGAGTACACGACGCTCTACAGCGAGGCCTCGCCCGCCGGGCAGGAGCGCATCGAGGCCCTCGGCCGGTCGCTCACCGACAGCGTCGAGGCGGCCAAGGTCGCCGACGTCGTGATCCTCGCCGTGCCGGACGTCCTGCTCGGCAGCATCTCCGAGCAGCTTGTCCCCGTCATGAAGTCGGGTGCCAGCATCCTGACCCTCGACCCGGCCGCCGCCTACGCCGGGCTGCTCGCGAAGCGCGACGACATCCACTACGCCGTCGCGCACCCGTGCCACCCGTCGGTGTTCCTCGAGCGCACCACCAAGGAGGAGTGGGACGACACCTTCGGTGGCATCGCCGCCCCGCAGGAGGTCATCGCCGCCTTCGACGCCTCGGAGTCCCTCGGTGACGAGGGCGGCACCGCCAAGGCGATCGCCGAGGCCGTCATCACGACCATGTACGCGCCCGTCATCCAGGTGCACTGGGTCACGGTGAAGCAGCTCGCCGTCCTCGAGCCGACGCTCGTCGAGACCATCGCGTGCATGATCGGCGACTTCCTCAACGACGCGCTCGAGGAGACCGTCACCGGTGTCGGCGTGCCCCGCGAGGCCGCCCGCGCCATGCTCTACGGCCACACCTGGATCGCCCTGACGAACGGCCTGCGCGGCTCGAACCCGTTCTCGGACGCCTGCCACATCGCGATGGGCTACGGCCGCGACAAGCTCATCAAGGAGGACTGGAAGCAGGTCTTCGACGACAGCGAGCTCGACAGCGTCATCGCCAAGATGCTGAAGATCGACGCCGTCAAGCGCTGAGTTCCGCGTCTGGCGACAGTTCTCGCGCCGTCGAGCGCGAGAACTGTCGCGCAGCCCGGAACTCGGGGCCGCCCGCGCGACCGCGCGCCCGCACCCCGCCCAGCTCAGGCCGACGCGCGGACGACCAGTTCGGGCGGCAACGTCACCCGCTCGCCCGCGGCACGGGCGGCCCCAGACCGGTCGAGCAGCCGGAGCACCTCGTCCGCCATCCGGGCGATCGGCTGCCGCACGGTGGTGAGCGGCGGGTCGACGTACGGCGCGAACTCCACGTCGTCGAGCCCGGTGACGGCCACGTCGTCCGGCACGCGCACCCCGGCGGCGCCGAGCGCGTGCACGACGCCGATCGCGATGAGGTCGTCCGCGCACACCACCCCCTCCGGCCGGGACGGCAGCGCGAGCAGCGCGGTCCCCGCCGCGATCCCGTCCTCGATCGAGAACCCGCACGGCACCACCCACGACGGGTCGGTCCGGATGCCGTGCCGCCCGCACGCGGCGTCGAAGCCGGCCTGACGCTCCCGGACGGACGAGTTCGACCGGGCAGCGGTGACGAACGCCGCCGACGTGACGCCCCGGTCCGCGAGCCGCCCGACCACCAGGTCCATCGCCGCCCGGTCGTCGATCCCCACCCAGTCGGCGACGGGCTCCGGGACGTGCCGGTCGAGCTGCACGAGGGGTACCCGTGCCGCGGCGGCGACCACGGCCGGGGTGCTCCGGTCGTCGGCGCACGGGCTCACGACGATGCCGTCCACGCCGCGGGCGACCAGTGAGCGGAGGTGCGCAGCCTCGACCGCGGGATCGTCGCGGGCGTCGCAGAGGTAGAGCACGCGGCCGCTTCGCTGCAGCGATCGTTCGACCGCGTCCACGAGGGCGGTGAAGAACGGGTTCCGGATGCTCGGCACGACCATCCCGACGGCGTCGGTGCGCTGCCGGCGGAGTGCCCGGGCGACCCCGTTGCCGGCGTACCCGAGTTCGGCGGCGGCGCGGGTGACGGCCTCGGCGATGCCGGGGGAGACCGTGCGCGAGCGCGACAGGACCCGTGACGCCGTCGTGATCGAGACGCCCGCGCGCGTGGCGACGTCGGCGAGGGTGACGGCCATGCGACCTCCGGGAGACGAACTGGGCAACGATTGCCGAGCCTCCCGGCCCGGTGTAACGCAACCGTAACCCATGGTGAGCCGATCCTGGATAGCGTCGACGGGCAATCGATTGCCAACGCAGTCGCACCGCCCGTACCCCGAAGGACGACCATGGCCCGCATCCTCATCGCCGGCGAGAGCTGGATCACCACCACGACGCACGCCAAGGGTGTCGACGAGTTCACCGTGCACTCCTACGCCGAGGGCGTCACTCAGCTCCGGGCCGCTCTGACGGCGACCGGCCACGAGGTCGTGCACCTGCCCGGACACCTCGTCCCGACCGACTTCCCGGAGACACCGGAAGCGCTCGACGCGTACGACGTCGTCGTGCTGTCCGACATCGGTGCGAACTCCCTGCAGCTGGCACCAGGCGTCTTCGAGCGATCCGTTCCCGGGTTCGACCGGATCGCGACGCTCGCGGACTGGGTCACGGCGGGCGGCGCCCTCATGATGATCGGCGGCTACCTGTCCTTCTCCGGATGGCAGGCGCGCGGGGCCTACGCGGGCACCCGGATCGCCGACGTCCTGCCCGTGGACATCGCGCCGTACGACGACCGGGTCGAGCGACCGGCGGGCTCGGTCGCGACGGTGGCGGCGGCGCACGACGTCCTGACGGGTGTCGAGGGGACCTGGCCGGCGCTCCTCGGGTACAACCGCACCGTGGCGAAGGCCGACGCCGTCGTCCCGGTGACCATCGACGGCGACCCGCTGGTCGCCCTCCGCACCGAGGGAGCCGGTCGCACCGCCGTCTTCACGAGCGACTGCTCGCCGCACTGGGCGCCCCCGGCGTTCTGCGAGGACTGGTCCGGTTACCCGGCGCTGTTCGACGGGCTGGTGCGGTGGCTGACCGCGCGGTGACGTCCGCGCGCCGGAGCGACCGTGTGCTCGCGGCGTCGGCCGGTGCGCTCCGTGCGTCGGCCGACGTCCGGTTCGTCCGCGAGGCGACCGACGGCACGATCGACGACGACGCCTTCGCCGCCTACCTGGCGATCGAGGAGCGCTTCGTCCGCACCGCCACGCGGGTCACCGGGTACCTCGCGTGGACCGCCGAGGACTGGCCGACGGTCGCCGGGCACGCCCGCGCCGTCGCCGGCCTGGTCGGTCCGCAGCTCGGCTGGTTCCGCACGGTCCGGTCGCGATGGCCTGGAGGCCCGGATCGCCTCGCCGACGCCGTGGCGCGGTCCGAGGTGCTCGCCGCACACGTCCTCCGGCTCACCACCGAGCACGGTGCGCCCGGCGCCGTGACCGCGATGTTCGCGGCCGAGACGCTGTACTCCGGGTGGTGCCGGCGAGCGGCGTCGCTCCCGGTCGAGCGGTTCACCGACCTGCGGGTCTGGATCGCGATGCACGCCGCCCCGCCGTTCGTCGCCGGGGTCGAGGAACTCGCCCACGCGGTCGATGCGATCCCCGACTCGGTCGACGACACGACCGTCGTCGGGTGGTTCCTGGACACGCTCGCCGCCGAGGACGCCTTCCACGACGCCGTCTACCCCGCTCTCATCCCTGTTCTGGAGGTCTCCCGATGACCACACCCGACCGTGCCCTCGCCCTGCTCGAGGAGCTCGTGTCCCACGGCCCGCGGTTCCACGGCACGTCCGGGATGGCCGCCGCCGCGTCCTGGATCGAGTCGTCGGTCCAGGCAGTCGGGCTCGACGTCCGCCGCGAGACCGTGTCGCTGCCCGGCTGGCACCCGGGGTCCGTCCGGAGCGTCCGCGTCACGGCCCCCGTCACGCGAGAGCTCCCGGCCTGGCCGATGCTCTGGAGCGCCGGGACCGACGGAGTCGTCTCCGGACGGCTCGAGGTGCTGGGACCAGAGGGCATCTGGGGCGACTCCATCGTCTGGCAGCGCTTCGGGGTGCGGGACGCCTCGGGTCGGATCGCCGCCGTGGTCCACGCCCGCGACGGTGGTCCGGCCGCGCCGCAACCGCTGCCGAGCGGATCCGCCGAGGACGTCGCACACCTGGCGATCGGGCACCTGGACGGGCTGCAGCTCGCGGAGTGGATCGCCGACCACGACGCCGTCGAGGTGTCGGTGACGCTCGACTCCGGACCGCGGGACCGTTCCGAGTCCGACAACCTCGTCGTCGACATCGCGGGCACGGACCCGTCCGCCGGCACGGTCGTCGTCTGCGGGCACCTCGACAGCTTCTACAACACGGTCGGCGCGTACGACAACGGCAGCGGGTCGATCGCGCTCCTCATGCTCGCCGAGCTCTGGGCGACGGAACCGCCGGCGCGGTCGATCCGCATCGTGTGGTTCACCGCCGAGGAGTGGCACCTGCTCGGCTCCCGACACCACGTCGGCCTGCTCTCGGAGCCGGACCGCGATCAGATCGACTTCGTGCTGAACCTCGACGGGCTCGGCCGGGGCGACCACCTCGAGACGTTCGTGGGGCCGGAGGCGTTCGGCTTCGACGTCCGCGACGCGATCGCCGCGCACGCCGATGCAACCGGTCGGACGCTCCGCACGGTGGACCGCTTCCCACCGACCCGCGGCACCGACGACGCGTCCTTCCACGCGGTGGGGATCCCGTCGGTGTTCCTGACGTTCAACGACCTGCACCGGCTGCACCAGCCGTCGGACACCCCGAACCCGGGGATCGCCCGCAACGTCGCGTGGACGGTGCCCCTCGCCAGGTCCCTCGCCGAGACGCTCCCGCGGCCGCGGCGTGCCGCCCCGCCCGCGCTGCTCTGACCCGGTCAGCGCTGCTGGCCCGGCCCGCGCTGCTCTGGCCCGGTCCGCGCTCAGCGCACGGCGAGCCAATCGCGTGCGGCCGTGACGTCCTCGGCGCCGTCGAGCGCGCGCGGTTCGCAGAGGAAGCCGAGCACGTCCGAGCCGTCAGCGAGCTCCACACGACCGATCGTCATGGGCGCGGCGAGCCCGAGTGCGAAGGTCGCGAAGCCGGCAGGAGGGAGTGCCCAGCGTTCGCCGACGATCGACTCGCCACCGGATGCCGTCCGCCACACCCCGGGCTTCGGCGGTGTCGTCGCGAGTCGCGCCATCCGGTAGGCCGGCGCCGTCGAGACCGTGCCGAGCAGTCGTCCGCCGGCGCGCACGAGCTCGTGGTGCAGGGGTTGTCCCGTGCGGTGCGCCCCGAACACGACGAGGTCCACGCTCGGCGCTCCCCACAGCGCGTCGGGCTCCCCGGCCGAGGCGGCGAGCCCGAGCCCGACGGCGAGGTCCGCCAGCGCCAGGTCTGCGAACGCCGGTCCGATCAGGCTCACGCCGACCGGCTCGGACCGCGTGGATCCGACCGCCGGGACCGCGAGGGCGCTGAGGTCGAGCAGGTTCACGAAGTTCGTGTAGGTCCCGACCCACGCGTTCACCCCGACGGGGTCCTCGGCGAGGGCCGCGAGCGTGGGGTGTCCCGGTGCGGTCGGCAGGAGCAGCGCGTCGATCGTCTCCCACAGCGCATCGGTGGTCCGCCGCGCCGCGACGAGTGCCTGCTGATCGCGCACCAGGTCGACGGCGCTGACGTCCATCGCGGGCAGCACGATCCGCGCCACGGTCGGGTCGGCCGCGTCCCCGAGCTCGACGAGCGACGCGCCGAACGCCTGCGCCCGCTCGGCCAGCAGCGCGCCGCCGTAGAGCAGCGCGGCGACGTCGACGAGTGGCGACACGTCGAGCTCGACGAGGTCGGCACCCGCCGCGGACACCGCGGCGACGGTGGCGTCGTACGCCGCGCGCCAGGACGGCGACATCGTCGCGAGGTCCGCAGCGCGGGCGACGCCGATGCGACGACCCCGCGCGGCGAAGGGTGCGTCGCCGGGCCATGCGCGCGGCGTGCCGGACGCGGTCATCACCTCGGTCGCGGTGACGGCGGTCGCCAGGTCCCTGGCGAACACCGACACCGTGTCGTACGACGGTGACGCGGGGACGACTCCGTCGGCGGAGAGCAGCCCGAGCGTCGGCTTGATCCCCACGACGTCGTTGAACGCCGCCGGGACCCGGCCGGAACCGGCGGTGTCGGTACCGAGCGCGACGTCGACGATCCCGTGCGCGACCGCGAGCCCGGACCCGGCGCTCGACCCGCCGGAGACCCGGGTCGCGTCGCCGGCCGCGTGCGGGGTGCCGTACGGGGACCTGGCCCCCACGAGCCCCGTCGCGAACTGATCGAGGTTCGTCTTGCCGACGACGATCGCCCCGGCTGCCTCGAGCCGTGCGACGGTCGGCGCGCTGGTGTCCGGGGTGTGCAGCACGGACGGCGACGCAGCGGTCGTCGGGAGTCCCGCGACGTCGATGTTGTCCTTCACCGCGACGGTCCACCCGGCGAGCGGCAGGACGGCACCGGCGGCGACCCTGGTGTCGACCGCTGCGGCGAGCTCGCGGAGCACGGAGGCCGGGCGGAGCGTGATCCAGATCTCGGGCTGTCCGAGTCCGTCGATGCGGGCGAGTGCCTCCTCGACGGCATCGCGTGCGGTGCGGCGGAGCGTGGTGGTGGTCGGCATGGTGTTCCTCATCGCGAGTTCCATCGGGTGATCAGGTCGGTGTACCGGGTGACGGCGTCGTGCAGGGCGTCCACCGCGACGGACTCGTCACGACGGTGGGCGAGGTCGGTCGCTCCCGGGCCGAGCAGCACGACCCGGTCGCAGCCGAGCGCACCGACCAGGACCGCGGCGTCGGTGAAGTACCCGACGATCCGGTCGTCCGGTTCGATGCCGAGCGCGTGCACGACCGGGTCGTCCGGGTCGAGCAGCACCGCGGGCAGGTCCAGCAGCGGCTCGACGTCGGCCAGGTCGGGCTGGGCACGCCACCAGGCAGCCGGGTCGGCACTGGGCGAGGTCGTGCGGAGGTCGATCTCGGCGACGGCGTGGTCCGGCACGACGTTCACCGCGGTGCCGCCGGAGATCGTCCCGACGTTCAGGGTGTCCCACCCGGTCCCGGACCGCGCGGCGCGGTCCAGCACGTCGGCCAGCCCGGTGATCGCGTCGCGACCGAGGTGCGGCAGGCTGCCGTGCGCGGCGACGCCCTCGGTGACGACGCGGAGCCAGGTGACCCCGCGGTGTCCACGCACCACGCGCCCGTCGGTGGGTTCCGCGACGACCAGGAGGCTCGCCTCCAGTCCGTCGAGCAGGGTCGCCGCCTCTGCGGCGCCGAGACTCCCGGTCTCCTCCTCGACCGTGAAGAGCGCGGCGACCGCCGCGCCGTCCGGAGCGGCATCGAGTGCCGCCACGATCGCGGCGACGCCGCCCTTCATGTCGGTGGTGCCGCGGCCCCAGATCCGGCCGTCGACGAGGTCGGCGCCGAACGGCGGGTGCGTCCACGCGTCGGGGTCGCCGGTCGGGACGACGTCGACGTGTCCGGTGAAGACGGCAAGCGGTCCGGTCGGCGAGCGGGGGACGGCGGCGACGGCGCGGAGGGAGCCGTCGTCGTCGGAGCTCGTGCGCACCTCGTACCGGTCGCCGAGGAGTGCGGCGAGGTGCGCGAGCACCTCGGACTCCCCGGGGGAACCGGAGACGGAGGGGATGCGGACGAGCTGGCGGGTGAGGTCGACGACGTCAGTCGCCACGGTGCGTCTCCAGCGCACGGATCACCTGGATGCCGCGGGACTCGAGCGCGTCCGCGGTGTCGTTCCGGCCGACGGCGTCGGTGACGACCGTCGTGACGCCGTCGAGCGTCGCGACCGGGGCGAACGACACCTGGCCGAGGTGCCGTGCCTCGCAGAGCACGACGACCTGGTCGGCGCTGCCGATCATCGCCGCCTTGAGCCGGGCGTCGGTCTCGTCGAAGTCGCTGACGACGTCGTTCTCGGCGCTGATGCCGGCGACGCTCACCACGGCGACGTCCCAGCGGTGTGCGCGGAAGAACTGCTCGGTGGCGGAGCCGTGCAGGCTCAGCTCCCCGGCCTTGAGCTCGCCACCGGGGACGAGGAGGTGGATGTCCTCCTCCTGTCCGAGGACCTCCATCACCTGCACGCTCGTCGGGGCGACGAGCGCCTGCAGGTGCCGACCGCGCATCTCCATCGCCACGTGGTACGCCTTCGTGCCGAAGTCCATCGCCACGTTCGCCTTGCGGGGGATGAGGTCGACGACGGCTCGTGCCATCGCCTGCTTCTCGGCGACGTTCGTCCGCACCCGGAGGCTGAACGGCGGCTCGAAGCTGCGCCCGGCGGCGAGGACCGCTCCGCCGTAGACCCGGCGTGCGATGCCCTGGGTGTCGAGGTGGTCGATGTCGCGGCGGATCGTGAGCTCGGTCACGCCGAGCTCGTTGCTCAGCGTCGCGGTCTCGACCTTGCCGCCCTGCTCCAGCAGTTCGACGATGCGCAGCAGTCGCTGATCGCGCTTGTCACCCACGTCGTCCCACCCCTCCGTCGGTGATCACTGTAGTGGTCGGCATCAGCCGAGCTCGGGGTGCACGCCGGAGACGCCGAGGATCGCTTCGAGCCGGTCGCCGAGCGCCAGCAGCTCGTCGTCGGCGCCGTACCGGCCGACCACCTGGATCCCGACCGGCAGGTGCCCGGAGAACCCGGCGGCCATCGCGAGCACGGGGTGCGCGGACGGGACGAGCCGGCACGCCAGGCGCTGCCACAGGAAGTACCGGTCGAACGCGACGCCGTCCACCTCGGCGACCCACGGGACCTCGGCCGGGGGTGCGACGACCGGGGCACCGGGGACGACGAACGCGTCGAAGTCCTCGAGGAGCGCCGCCATCTCGGTGTACGCGCGGTACCGGCGGTCGAGGGCGGCGATGATCTGCCCGCTCGGGTAGCCGGACGCCTCGGTGACGTTCCGGACGAAGTCGTCGCGGTACGCGTCCGGGTGCTCGATCGGATCGGTGCCGAGGAGCGCGAACCAGCCGAAGAGCTCGATCGTCTGCCAGGTCTCGTCGAGTCCCTCGGTGTCGAGTTCGACGTCGACGACCTCGACCCCGGCGGCCTCGAGCGTCGCACGGGTCCTGGCGTGCGACTCGCGCACCTCGGCGGAGATCGGCAGCCCGCCGAGGTCGGTGCTCCACGCGACACGGATCGGCCGGTCGGCGTCGTGCGGCGCACCGAGCTCGGTCGCTGCGGCACGGCCGGCGGAGAGCGGGGCGAGCTGATCGGTGCCGGACATCCCGGTGAGGAGCAGTGCGACGTCGCGGCAGTTCCGCGCGACCGGACCGTTCACCGAGTGCGGCTCCCACGACGTGGCGCCCTGCGCGGCGGGCACGAGCCCCGGTGTGGTGCGGAGCCCGACGGCGTTGCAGAACGACGCCGGGTAGCGGAGGCTGCCGCCGGAGTCCGAACCGTCGGCGAACGGCAGCATCCCGGCGGCCACCGCGGCGACCCCGCCCGTCGAGCCGCCGGCGTGCCTGGTCAGGTCGAACGGGTTCCTGGTGATGCCGAAGACGTCGTTCCAGGTGACGGTCCCGACGCCGAACTCCGGCGAGTTCGTCTTGCCGATGACCAGCGCGCCCGCTGCCCGGAGCTTCGCCACGTGCGGCGCGTCGGTCGGCATCGGGCCGCGGTCCGCGAAGGCACGGGAACCGCGGGACGTCGGCATCCCGGCGACGTCGACGAGGTCCTTGATCGCGATGGGCAGGCCGTGCAGCGGACCCGTCGGACCGCCTGCCGCACGGACCGCATCGGCCTCGGCGGCGAGGGCGATCGCCTCGTCGCGCGGCAGCCGGTACACGATGACGTTGACGGCGTCGTTCGTCGCCTCGATGCGGTCGTAGAACGCGCTCATCACCTCGACCGCCGTGAGCGAGCCGTCGGCGATCGCGTCACGGAGGTCCGTGGCGGTGCGCCAGATGAGCGGGGTCGTCGCGGTGGCCGAGGCGGTGTCGGCGGTGTCGGCGGTGTCGGTGGGGCGCAGGGTCGTCACGGGGTGCTCCTGATCGGTTCAGAGACGGTGGGTGCCGCCGAGGTGGCGGCGGGACGGTGGAACGGCAGGTCGAGGACGGCGGCGGCGGCGACGAGCCCGTCCGTGCCGACGGCGGTGAGCAGGACGAGGACACGGGTGGTGCGGTGCAGCCGACGGACCTCGGGGCCCAGGTGGAACCGCGCGGCGGTCGTGCCGGTCGGGGCGACGACGACGGACTGCGTCCCGACCTCGATCCACGTGGCGGCGACGGCTCCACCGGATCCGGTCACGGACGCGGTGACCTCGACGAGGACGCCGCCGTCGGGCTGGACCGTCGCCGTCCCGGTGAGCGACGCCACGACCCCGGGCCGAGCGCCGACCCCGTGGACGGAGCCGGCGGAGCGCACCGCGCCCAGGCCGACCACCTCGGGGAGCCGGGGGCGGGCACGCGGGGCGAGTCGGGCCTCCAGGGCGGCGGCCACGTCGACCAGGTGCGCGTCGGTCCAGGCCGGCCCGATGACGGTCGCGCCGACCGGCATGCCGGTGTCGGCCATGGTGCCCATCGGGATCGTGACGCTCGGGATCCCGACCCGGCGCATGACGTGGTTCATCGTGGAGAACACCGCACCATCGGCCCACGCGGCGCGAGCGGATTCCGGGTCGACGTCGGCGTCGTGCGGGCCGATGTCGGAGTTGGCGGGGAAGGCGACGACGTCGATGCCGGTCGCGGTGAGCCAGTCCTCGAAGAGCTCACGGCGTGCACGGTCGAGCCCGGCGATCGCGGGCGCGGCGGCCTGCGCGACCTCGTCCTCGGACAGCGGCGCGTCACGCGTGATCGCGGTGTAGTCGAACACGTCGCGTCCGGGGTGGACCCGGCCGTTCTCCACGGCGTCGACGGCGTCCGGCGGGTCGGGACGGATCGAACCGGGGGCCAGGTCGGCGAGCCGGACGGGGTCGGCGGCGTGCTCGTCGAGGAAGCGCTGCCACGACGCGGTCACGAGCTCGCGGAGTTCGAACGCGGTCCAGTCCGCCGGGAGGTACCCGGACGCCTCGAGCGATGCCGGCGGTGCGTCGCCGCGCTGCTCGTACGCCTCGACGAGCGGGAACGGGACGGGGACGATGCGGGCGCCGGCGGCGACGAGCTCTGCCTCGAGGTCGTCCCAGAGTGTGCGGATGCTCGGACGGAGCGGGACGCCGCCAGCGTCGCCGCCGTCGCGCGGGACGTACAGCGTGGGGACGCCGATGCGGAGCCCGGCGAGCGGGGCGCTGGCTGCCGCGGGCGGGTGGGACCGGAACGTGGCCGCGACCTCGGCGGCGGGGAGCACGTCGACCGCGTCCTGGCGCCACCAGACGTCGCGCTCGTCGGGGCCGGCGACGACGGCGAGGACCTCGCGGAGATCGGCGACCGATCGGGTGTGCGGCACGACGGTGTCGCGGTACGGGTGCAGTGGCCAGTTGCCGACGCTCGGGACGACACCCCACGACGGCGTGTACGCGACGAGGGCGTTGTTCGACGCGGGCGACCTGCCGGAGGACACGGTCTCCTCGCCGATGCCGAACGCGCAGAGGCCCGCAGCGACGGCGACCCCGCTGCCGATCGACGACCCGGAGTGCCAGGCGGCGGCGAGCCACTCCGGCGAGTACGGGCTGCCGGTGCGGCCGTACAGACCGGCCTGACCGCCGCCGATCGCCATCGGCGGCATGTTCGTCTTGCCGACCAGGACCGCACCGGCGCCCAGCAGCCGTTCGACGACGACCGCGTCGCGACGGGCGACGGTGTGCGCGAACGCCGGCGACCCGGCCGCCATCGTGAGACCGCGGACGGCGAAGCTGTCCTTGACGGTGAAGGGGATCCCCTCGAGCGCTCCCGGCTCGGACCCCGCGGCGCGTGCGGCGTCGGATGCCGCGGCGCGTTCGAGCAGTGCCGGGTCGATCACGGGGACGGCGTTCAGCCGCGGCCCGTCCCGGTCGAGGCGGGCGATGCGGCGGAGGGCGTCGTGCGCGAGCGTGAGCGCGGTGGTGGTCCCGCGGTCGAGCTGGTCGCGCAGGGTGGCGATGGTGGTGTCACGCATCGATGCCTCCTGGGTTCGTGTCACGGGGCCGCGGCGGCGCCGTCCTTGCGGTGGAACCGGGCGCGGGGCGGATCAGAGACCCCGCGCCCGGCTGGGTGCGGGGCAGAGCGCCCCGCACCCGATCGGTCAACCGAGTGCGGAGCAGTCGGTCGAGTAGAGGTACTTCTTGACGTCGGCGTCGTCGACGTTGTCCTTCGTGACGAGCTTCCACGGCGAGTACACCGTCTGCTTCGTCACGTCGGCGGCCTTCGTCTCGCCCTTGACGAGCTTCGCCATCAGCTCGGTCGCGTCGTAGCCCTCGGTGTACGGGTCCTGCGCGACGAGCGCGTCGTACTCGCCCTTCTTCAGCGAGGCGACCTGGTTCGACGCGGTGTCGTAGCCGACGTGCACGATGCCGTCGTCGCCCGACGCCGAGATCGCGTTCGCCGCACCGGTGCCGGCGCCGATGTTCGTCGAGAAGACGAGCTTGACGTCCGGGTTCGCCGACAGCTGCGACGAGACCGTCTGCGAGGCCTTCGCCGAGTCGCCGCCGACGTACTGGATGTCGAGCGCGGTGAGCTTGCTCTCCTTCTCGATGGCGTCCTTGAAGCCCTTCGCGCGGTCGGACTGCACCTGGTTGCCGGGGGAGTCCGTCACGATGACGACCTTGCCCGAGGTCAGCTTGAAGTCCTTGATCGCCTGCACCGCCGCGTCGTAGGACGACTGGTAGTTGTCGGTCCGGATCGACTGGACGTAGTCCTTGTTCGACAGGAACGAGTCGGGCATCACGAGGGGCTTGCCGCTGTCGGTGTACGACTTCAGGGTCGAGTTGAACGCGGTGTTGTCCCACACGGTCAGCAGCAGACCGTCGGGGTTCGTCGCGAGCACCGACTGCAGCACCTGCATCTCGGCGTCGGTGGTGGTCTCCGGGGTGCCCTGGATCTTGAGGGTCACGCCCTCCTTCTTCGCGGCCGCCTGGGCGCCGCAGTACATGGTGCCGTAGAACTCGCCGGTGGACTCGGGGGTGACCATCGCGATGGTCTTCTTCCCGGACGACGAGTCGCCGGTCGCTGCGGTCGAGCCGGTGGAGCAGCCGGCGAGGACCACGGCGATGCCGATGGCCGACGCGGCGGCGAGGACGGAGGTGGTCTTGGAACGGAACACGGGGGTCTCCTAGCAGGGAGGGGGTGGACAGGAGGTGGTGCCGTGGTGCGGGGTGGTTCTCGGACTGCGCTGCCGCTAGGTCGTTCGTCTGTTGCGGCTGCTGCGGTCCAAGCTGACGGCGACGAGGAGCATGGCTCCGATCGCGATGGTCTGGTAGAAGGGCGACAGGTTGATGATCACGAGCCCGGACTGCAGGATGATCGCCAGGAACGCGCCGACGATCACGCCGAGGAAGTTGATCCGGCCACCCGTCAGGGCGGTCCCGCCGATCAACGCCGCGGCGATCGCGGCCATCGAGTCGTTCGTGTGCCCGGAGATGTTCGTCGTCGAGTAGCGCGCCAGGTCGATGAACCCGGCGAGTCCGGCGAGCCCGGCGGACAGGACGAAGATGCCGATGGTGTTCGTGAGGGTCTTGATGCCGACCCGGCGTGACGCCAGGAAGTTCGATCCCATCGCGAGCGTGTGGGTGCCCCAGGCGGTGTACCGGTAGAGCGCCCAGATCGCGGCGAGGATCACGAGGGCCAGGAGCGTCGGCACCGGCAGGGCGCCGATCGTCGCGGACCCGAACGAACCGGCGAGCTCCGCCGGGATCCCGACCAGGTTGACGCCCTTCGTGGCGACCTGGGCGATGCCGGTGGCCAGGGACAGCATGCCGAGCGTGGTGACGAGCGAGTTGATGCCGACCACCCCGACGAACAGGGCGTTCACCGTCCCGAGCACGGCGCCCGTCAGCAGGGCGACCACCAGGCCGACCAGGATGACGACCCCGACCGGGGACGAGGTCCCCATCGCGATCATCACCTGCCCGGAGACGACCGACGACAGGATCAGCACGGCGCCCTGCGAGATGTCGATCTGCCCGGCGGACATGAGCACCGCCTGGCCGGCCGCCAGCAGGAGCACCTGCGACGCGGTGAGCATGATGCCGCGGATGTTCGCCTCGCTGAGGAACGCGCCGCTCGGGGACAGGACCTGGAAGACCGCGATGAGCACGATCTCGACGGCGATGATCTGCACCGCACGGTTCCCGAAGACCCGGGCGACGCCGTGCTTCAGCGCGGGCGCGGACCGCATCGACGTGTCGGATGCCGCTCCGGCACCGGGGGCTGCTGCGGTCATGCTGCTACCTCGTCTCCGACCATGACGGTCATGACGTCGGACACGGAGAGTCCTGCCGGCTCCAGGTCGGCGATGATCGTCCCGTGCCGCAGGATGACGATCCGGTCGGCGAGCTTCAGGACGTTGGGGATGTCGTGCGACACGAGGATCACGCCGAGGCCGTGACCCGCTGCGGACCGGATCGAGTCGAGGACGATGCCGACCTGCTTCGGCCCGAGCGCCGCGGTGGGCTCGTCGAGCAGGATCAGGTCGGTGGCCCAGTTCATCGCCCGCGCGACGGCGAGCACCTGGCGCTGCCCACCGGACAGCGACCCGACGGGGAGTCGCACGTCGCGGAGCGTCGAGATGCCGAGCTTCTCGATCGCGGCGCGGGCCTCGGCGTGCATCCGCTTCCGGTCGAGGAAGATCCCACGACGGAGCTCGTTGCCGAGGAACAGGTTCTCGGTCAGGGACAGGTGCGGAGCGAGGGCGAGGTCCTGGTAGACCACGCCGACACCGAGGCGCTTGGCGTCGGCGAGGCCGGACATCGGCTGTCCGCTGACCAGGATCTGGCCGTGGTCGGCGGTGTTCGAGCCGCAGATGATGTTCATCAGGGTCGACTTGCCGGCGCCGTTGTCGCCGAGGAGCGCGACGATCTCGCCCGCGTGGACGGTCAGGTCGATGTCGCGGAGGGCTCGGACGGCGCCGAAGTCCTTGCCGACGCCGGAGATGCTGAGCACCTCGCGGGGTTCGTCACTCATGCGGTGGGTCCTTCCTGGGGGACGGAGGTGATCACGCGGTCGTAGATGTCGAGGAACGCATCGGCGTCCTCGCGGGTGAAGACGAGCGGCGGGCGGACCTTGAGCACGCGTCCGTCGGAGCCGACCGCCGAGATGAGCACGTTGTGGTCGCGGAGGGCGTTGACGACGTGGCGCGCCCGCGCGGCCGCGCTGCCGGGCGTCCCGGTCGACGCCATCTCGACGCCGATGAAGAGCCCGGCGCCGCGGACGTCCGCGACGAGCCCGGTCGGTGCGGACAGCCGCTCGATGCCGGCCTGCAGGTACGCGCCGACCTCCCGCGCATGGGCGACGAGGTCGCGGTCCTGCACCTCGTCGAGCACGGCCGTCGCCGCGGCGATCGACGCCGGATTGCCGCCGAAGGTGTTGAAGTACCGGTGCCCGGCCGCGTACCCGTCGCTCAGCTCGGCGCCGAGCACGAGCGTCCCGATGGGGAGCCCGCCGGCGAGCGGCTTGCCGCAGGTCACCATGTCGACGAGCGTCGCGTCGTCTTCCTCGCCGGTCCCGGCCTGGAGGCTCGGTGCGGCCCCGTCCCGCCGGCTCGGCCCCGCCTCGGTGTGCCGCTGGAACCCCCACATCGCGTCCCCGGTGCGGCCGACGCCCGGCTGCACCTCGTCGGCGATGACGAGCCCGCCTGCGGCGTGCGCGGCCCGGTACGCGGGGACGAGGAGTCCCGGCTCGCCGGGGAAGATGCCGTCGGTCGACATGATCGAGTCGAGCAGGAGCGCCGCGAGCCCGTACCCGTGGCGGTCGAGGTCCGCAGCGGCCTCGGTGATCGCCTGCGCGAACAGTTCGCCCGCGCGGTCGCCGTCGCGGAACGTGTCGGGAGCAGGGACCGTCCGGACCCACGGGTGCAGCGGCATCGTCGGACCGTTCTCCGGCGACAGTCCCGCGAGCAGCTGGGTGGTGCCGTGGTACGCGTTCTCCGTGACGATCACACCGGAGTTGCCGGTGCGCCACTGCGCGATCGTGACGGCCAGGTCGTTCGCCTCGGACCCGGAGTTCGAGAAGATCACGCGGTCGAGGTGGTCGGGGTGGGTGGCGAGGAACCGCTCCGCGAACGTCACGATCCCGTCCTGCAGGTACCGGGTGTGGGTGTTCATCTCCGACAGCTGCTGGAACACGGCGCGCGCGATGCGGGGGTTGGCATGCCCGACCGCCGGGACGTTGTTGTACGCGTCGAGGTACTCGGTGCCGTCGGCGTCCCAGAGTCGTGCGCCCTCGCCGCGGACGACGTGGACCGGGCGCTCGTAGAACAGCGGGTAGATGTCGCCGAGCACGTCGCGGCGCCGGGCGAGCAGCTGCTGGTCGTCCTCGGGGAGGAGCGCGGCGTCGGCGGGGTCGAACCGGTTGACCATGGCGCTCGCCGCGTCGACCGCGTCGGGCGTCCCGGTCGGCGCCGGCACCGGTGGGGTGTCGAGTTGCTGGTGCACGGGTCAGGCGCCTTTCGTGAGGGTGGAGGTGGTCGGCCGCGGCAGCGTGGCCGTGGCGTCGAGGAGCGCGACGGCGGCGCGGTCGTAGCGGAGCACGTACTCGTCTCGTTCCGGGTGCAGCCGGGCCGTCTCGCGGGCCAGCACGACGGCGGACACGAGTCGGCAGGCGGCGAGCGGCAGGACGACGCCGGTCTCGGTCTCGTCGAGGCCGAGGGCGGTGCCGATGCGGTCGAGGTAGCGCTCGAGCAGCGGGTGGTCGAAGGAGCCGAGCGCGATGGCCAGGTAGCAGGCGGTCACGGCCACGTCGAGCACGCGGGGTGCCTCGATCGCGTCGCCGAAGTCGATGACCCCGCTGACGCGGCCGTCGGCGACGAGCACGTTCGACAGGTTCGCGTCGGCGTGCAGCACCTGACGGGGCATCGCGGCGAGCACCGGCGCGAGCTCGGAGCGGTACACGTCGACCGCCGCGTGCATCGCGGCGCGGTGCCGGACGTCGGCGACCCGGTCGATCAGGTCCTCGTGCGCGGTGACGGCCTCGATGGACCAGTCGTTGGACGCCGGGACGGCCGCGGCGCGGGCGTCGGTCCAGCGCAGCGCGTCCACCAGTGCGGCCTGGACGTCGGCGAGCTCCTCGACGAGCGCCGGCCAGAGGTCGACGTCCTCGAGCGGGATGCCGTCGAGTGCGGTCATGACGAACACGTCACCGTCGTCGGTCGGGGTCACCGCGTCACCGGAGCCGACGCGCAGGACCCGGGGGAGCGGGAGTGCCGGCGCGGTGGTGGCGACGACCTCGAGCAGCGCCGCCTGCATCCGCGCGGTGCCGGACACCTTGAGGACGACCGGGCCCGTCGCGGCGTCGACGAGCACCGTCCGATCGGTCTCCGACCCGGTGTCACGCATCGCCCGGACGTCGGTGACGCCGCGTGCGGTCAGGTGCTGGACGAGGTCAGACACTGGTGTCCACCGTCTCGGCGGCCACCGTCGCGGTGGCACCGGTGTCGGCCGTCCCGCAGCGGTCGAGGATCATCAGGGCCATCGCCTCGATGCAGGTGCGGTACTCGGCGAGGTCGAGGTGCTCGTCCGGTTGGTGCGCGACGCTCAGCTGCCCCGGACCGAAGGTGATCGTCGGCACGCCGGCCTTGATCGGCAGTCCCATGTCGGTGTGGCACGTGACGCCCTGCACCACCGGTTCGATGCCGAGTGTGGCGAGGGCCGTCTGTGGCGCGACGACGAGGGGGTGCGTGTCGTCGGTCTCGCCGCAGTCGGCGTCGACGAGCCAGGTGACGACGGGCGGGTGTGCGGTCAACCAGGCGTCGTCGCCGACGAACTCGCGGACCATGTCCTCGATCTGCGCGCGGACCAGGCCGCCGCCACCGAACTCGTCGAGCTCCGCCGGCAGGTACTGGACGTCGAACCGGATCGTGAACGATCCGGCCCACGACGACGGGTAGGTCCCGGCGTCGATCTCGGCGACGTTCACCTGGCAGGGGAGCGGGACGTGGCGGTGGTTCTTCTCCGGCAGGCCGCGCCACCTGGCGTTCAGGGCGTCGACGGCGTCGAGCAGTGCCCGGCCGTACGAGATCGCGTCGACGGCGCCGCCGTCCTCCCAGCCGGGCTGTTCGATCTCGATGTGGCCGCTCTTGCCGGGGATGGTGATCTCGCCCCAGATGATCCCGCGGCAGAGCGGTGCGACCTGCAGGCTCGTGGGCTCCGGGATGACGATGCCGAGCTCGGGTCGGTACCCGCGGTGGACCAGCGCGAGCGTGCCCATCCCGCCGGTCTCCTCCTCGGTGACCGAACCGAACTCGACGTCGCCGGCGAGCTCGACGCCACTGGACCGGACCGCGCGGATGGCCGCGAGCGCCGCAGCCATGCCGCCCTTCATGTCGCAGGCGCCGCGGCCGACGACCGTGCCGTTCCTGATCGAGCTGGTGAAGGGGCCGCTCGTCCACCCGGGGCCGCCAGGGACGACGTCGCAGTGGCCGAGGAACATCAGCGCGGGGGCATCGGTGTCGCGGCCACCCGAGCGGAAGTGCCCGACGAGGTTCGGCCGACCGGTGAAGTCGCGGTCGGCGAAGTACCCGGGTCCGTCGGCGTGCTCGGCGAGCTCGATGGCCGACGGCTCCCACTGGTCGACCGTCGCGCCGAGAGCCTCCATGTGCCGGCGGAGGAAGGCCTGCACGTCGCCCTCGCCGCTGACCTCGGCCGCGTCGCCGAACCAGGGGCCGACACTCGGGATGTCGATCAGGTCGCGGACGAGCTGCACCGCGTCGTCGAACTGCGCGTCGACGAGGGAGAGGACCTCGCGCTGCTCGGGTGTGATGGCCACCGTGACTCCTGTCGCTGATTCGAACGTTCACGAATCATGTTCGAGAAGTAACCAAAACCACCAGCCGAATGATCGTGACGTTACTTTTCTTCACGCTCACGAAACAGTCGCGAAACGCCGCTCAGCCGGCCCCGAGCTCCTCGAGCAGTGCGTCGACGGCGTGTTCGAGCGCCGGGAGCGCCACCGCGCCGTACCCGAGCACGACCCCGTTGCCGGCCGATCCCCGCGTCACCTCGTAGTCCGCGAGCTCCGCCACGAGGACCCCGCGCGACGCGAGCCGGGCGACGACGTCGGCAGCGGCGGGGCGACCCGGCCACGAGACCACCGCGTGCAGCCCGCCGTTCAGGGCCCGAGCCTCCAGTCCGGACGAGACGGTCGCGCCGGACGCACCGGCCAGCCGTGCCGCGATCAACTCCCGACGATGCGCGTAGTCGCGCCGCACCCGCCCGAGGTGCCGACGGAACGCCCCCGTCCGGAGCAGGTGCGCGACCGCCGCCTGCACGGGCTCCGCGACGACCGGACCACGCGCGACGCGTGCCGCGACCACGGCGTCGGCGACCACGGTGTCTGCTGCTCGATCGCGGTCGGGCAGCACCATGTACGCGCAGCGCAACCGCGGGTCGAAGGTCTTCGAGAACCCACCGAGGTGCAGCACCGACGCGTCGAGCGCTGCGAGGGCCGGGACGGGCTGCCCGCGGTGTCGGAACTCGGAGTCGTAGTCGTCCTCGACGACGAGCGTGCCCGTGTCGGCGGCCCAGGCGAGCAGGCGCTGCCGGTTCGCGACCGGCATCACCGAGCCGAGCGGGTACTGGTGGGTGGGCGTGACCATGACGGCGTCGACGCTCGTCTCCGCGAGGTGTGTCAGCGACATGCCCTCCGGCCCGACGGGAACCGGCACGACGATCCCACCCGCACTCGCGACCGCACGGTGGCCGGAGCGGTAGCCGGGGTCCTCGACGGCGACGCGCGGCGGCCGGCCGAGCGCGTTGCGGAGGGCCTCGGTCACGAGCGACACCGCGTCGGAGGTCCCGGCGGCGACGACCACCCGCGACGGGTCGGGGGCGAACCCGCGGCTCAGCCCGAGCTGCACGGCGATCTGCTCCCGGAGTGCCGGGAGCCCGAGCGGGTCGGACAGTGCGTTCCGGAGCGGCAGGTCCGCCGCCGCCCGCCAGGCGGCGCGCCAGTCCCGCGCGGAGATCGCGGTGACCGCGGGGATCCCGGGGCGTGCGTCGATGACGCCGGCCTCCTGAGCCCGCGCCGCCCCGGAGACTCGCGCAGCCTCGGAGGCCCGCGCAGCCCCGGTCGTACCCGCGCCCGCGCCCGCCGACGGGCCCGACCCCGTGCTCGTTCCCCGCGCCGGGTCCACCGACGCGACGACCCGCGCCGCTGCCCCGTGCCTGGTCCGGATGTACCCCTCGCCGTCGAGCTGCTCGTACGCCGCGACCACCGTCCCGCGGGCGACCCCGAGCTCGGCCGCGAGCACCCGCGTCGACGGCAGAGCGTCGCCGGCGCGGAGCGTCCCGTCGTGCACCATGCCGCGCACCCGGGCGACGACGCCGGCGGTCTTCCCGAACTGGTCCATCGCACTCGATCCGATCTGGACTACTGACTGGTCCACTCTCGAACCTAGCGTGATCGCTATGACCAGCACCCCCGCCGTCCCCTCGATGTCCGTCCGCCGGAAGCGCGACCGCCAGGCCACCGATCCCGAGGCCCTCCGCGAGGTCCTCGCCGAGGCCTTCGTCGCCCACGTCGGCCTGGTCCGCGACGGCCACCCGATCGTGCTGCCGTTCCTCTGCGGCGTCGGCGACCTCGGTGCCGGGCCGGTCCTGCTCCTGCACGGGTCGACCGGGGGCGGCCTGTTCCTCGATGCCGGAGCGGATGGCGTGCCGGTCGCCGCGACGGTGACGCACCTCGACGGCATCGTCTTCGCCCGCTCGACCTTCGACAGCTCGGCGAACTACCGGAGCGCCATGATCGCGGGACGCGCGACCGTCGTGCCCGCCGAACTCCGCGCCGAGGCACTGTGGCAGGTCAGCGACCACCTCATGCCCGGCCGCCGTGACGAGGTACGCGAGATGACGGCCAAGGAGGTCAGGCAGACCCAGGTGCTGCAGGTCCCGCTCGCGCACGCGAGCGTGAAGATCCGGTTCGCCGGCGTCGGCGAGGCCCCCGCGGACGGCGAGGACCACGGCGTCTGGGCGGGCGTCCTGCCGGTCGCGCTGCGCGCAGGCGCCCCGATCGCGGGGGACATCTCGGGGGACGCGCCGGTCGACGCATCGGTCGTTGGGCTGGCGGCGCACCTCGACGACGTCGCGGCCGACCGGGAGGCCCGACTCGCCGCCGTCATGCGGCCGACGGTCGACGAGCCGGTCGGCTGAGGAAGCTGGGAGACCGGGCGGTTCCTGTGACGGCCCGCAGGGACTCGCCGGTCTTCCCCAGCCGGGATCAGGTTCGTGACCAATACGTTATCTTCCCGAGTCGCCGTTCCCGAGGGCGCGATCGCACCGCTGCGACCGTGCCCGTGCACCACCGCTCGACGGCTCGAGACCCGGAAGGAACCATGGGACGCCACGCCCTACCCGCAGCAGCCGACGACCGTCAGCCCGCGCCGCCCGCCGCTCCGACTGCTCCTCCGACCTCCCGTGTACGCGGCCGACGATCGGCATCGGGCCCCGTCACGGCCCGCTCCACCTACGTCGAGCACGCGAAGCCAGCTCGGGTGGTGGCGCTCACGCAGACGTCCTCGGCGCGGCCGGTCGCCGTGGCCCAGCCGGCCGGCGCCGCCTTCGTGTCCCGCTCCGGCTCGCTCCGAGCGGAACGTGCGCTCGATCCCCGGCACGTGCGTCGCGCGACGAACGCCAAGCGTGCCGCGATCCTGCTCGCGCCGGCGCTCGCGTTCACCTCGGCGCTGACCCTGTCGATGCCCGCGAACGCCGCGACGCCGGACGTCACCGCCGCGCAGACCGTGTCCGCCGCCGAACCGCTCCAGAACTACACCGTGGCGCACGACGTCCAGGTCCCGATCACCACGACCGACGGCATGAGCGCGACGACCACGACCGTCGTCTCCTACCCGACGCTCGTGACGCGCTTCGGCGTGACCACGGCGCAGGCGCAGGCGGCACTGTCCACGGCGCTCTCCGCCGGCGGCGACCGCGCGACGATCCTGTCGACGGCCCTGCAGTACCTCGGCGACCCGTACGTCGAGGGCGGGGCGAGTCACTCGGGCATCGACTGCTCCGGGCTGACGATGGTGGCGTACCAGGCGGTCGGCATCCAGCTGGCGCACTACGTCCCGACCCAGGACGCGGTCGCGACGACGATCCCGGAGTCCGAGGCGAAGCCCGGCGACATGGTCGTGTACGACAACGAGGACCACGTCGGCCTGTACCTCGGCGAGGGTCTCGTGCTGCAGGCGCCGCACCCCGGCGAGGTCGTCGACATCGTCCCGATGTACGCCGCCGCGCACCACTTCGCCCGCCTGTTGCCCGCCGGTTCCTGACCGGACGCCGGCCCGTGCCACGCGTCCCGTAAGCTGGAGTGATGGCCGCCGACACCCGAACCCCGTTCGAAGAGCAGCGCTCTGCTCGCCCGCAGGTGCGCCCGCGCACCGAGGGCTGGACCCAGGCCACCGACGGCGAAGGCCGTCCGCTCCTGCAGTTCGCGTCGCCCAAGCGCGGCAAGCCGCCGGAGCACCTCGCCGACCTGTCGGTGGAGGAACGCGAAGCCAAGGTGGTCGAGCTCGGGTTGCCGAAGTTCCGCGCCAAGCAGCTGTCGACGCACTACTTCACGCACTACTCGTCCGACCCGACGACGATGACCGACCTGCCCGCCGCCCAGCGCGAGCAGCTCGTCGCCGGCATGCTCCCGCCGTTGCTGACCGAGACCCGGCGTCTCGCGACGGACAAGGGCGACACGATCAAGTTCCTCTGGAAGCTGCACGACGGCGCGCTCGTCGAGTCCGTGCTCATGCGGTACCCGGGGCGCATCACGCTCTGTGTCTCGTCGCAGGCCGGCTGCGGGATGAACTGTCCGTTCTGTGCCACGGGGCAACAGGGCCTGACGCGCAACATGTCCACCGCCGAGATCATCGAGCAGATCGTGCGCGCGAACGCCGCCATCGCCGCCGGGGAGCTCGGAGGAGACCCGCGCAAGGGCGGCAAGGACCGCGTCGATGCCGAACGCGTGACGAACATCGTGTTCATGGGCATGGGGGAGCCCCTGGCGAACTACAAGCGGGTGATGGACGCCGTCCGGACGATGGTGGCGCCACAGCCGCACGGCCTCGGCATGAGTGCCCGCGGCATCACGGTGTCGACCGTCGGGCTCGTCCCCGCGATCAACAAGCTCGCCGACGAGAACATCCCGATCACCTTCGCGCTGTCACTGCACGCGCCGGACGACGAGCTCCGCGACGAGCTCATCCCGGTCAACTCGCGGTGGAAGGCCGACGAGGCGATCGACGCCGCCCACAACTACTACGTCAAGACGGGTCGACGTGTCTCGATCGAGTACGCGCTCATCAAGGACATGAACGACCACGCCTGGCGGGCTGACCTCCTCGCGGAGAAGCTCAACAAGCGCGGAAAGGGATGGGTGCACGTCAACCCGATCCCGCTCAACCCGACGCCCGGGTCGGTGTGGACCTCGTCGGAGGTCCACGTGCAGGACGAGTTCGTCCGCCGACTCAACGCCGCCGGCATCCCGACGACCCTCCGCGACACCCGTGGCAAGGAGATCGACGGGGCCTGCGGGCAGCTTGCCGCTGCCGAGTAGTCGGCCGTTCCACCTCGAAGGGCACAGTGCGTTCGCGCACTGTGCCCCTCGTCGTTCCGGGGCTTCCCTCGTCGTTCGGGGGACTCCGCCTCGCGCCGCGCCGATCGAGTGCGCAGACGTGGCGACCCGGAGTCCCTGCACGTCGCACCATCCGCGCTCTCGATCGCACTCGCGCCGGCCGCGGGAATCGAGTGCGCAGACGATGCGCGTCCGGGGCCAGACTGGCCGCCACTTCTGCGCACTCGGGCCGATCGCGGCGCCTGGCCCGAGCGGGCGGACGCGCGACACGCCCGGGGGGAGCGACGGTTGGCGGGGCCCCCAGGGCGTGTGTAGAGTAATCACTCGTTGCCGCTGAGGCGGAGAACGGAACGGCCGAGACGGACACCAGGGTGCAAGCCCCGGGAGTCGCAGTCCGGACGGGTTCCCGCACTGGCAACCACACCCCCGCAGAAGTCGAAGTGATTCGGCATGCTCGGGGGAACAAGAACGAATGCCTCTCTGGCGGAACCTCTTTCGGGGTCGAGCGGGGAGTGCGTCTGGTCCTTGAGAACTCAACAGCGTGCACATTGTCAATGCCAATTTATTGACCCCGTTGCCTTCACTTGTGGA